>DASRIZ010000105.1:0-6766 GCA_035649735.1 Blastocatellia bacterium
TGGCTGGGCTCAGGTTGCGCGAAATTTCGACGTGCCTTGTTCAATCTTATTCCTTTTCATTTTTGGACTGGTGACTTTTCGTTACATCACCATTCCTTTCCTTTTATACAATGGTGGCGAGGTGCTTTTATTTGCGGTATCTCCTTGGTCCCTTTATGCGCTGCAGAAGGTGGTCGACAAGCCGGCTGCAGCCTGCCTCGCGATTTCATTGCTATCAGCCGCACTGCTCTTTCTCGCGAAGCTTACAGGCCTCGTCGCTTTCACTGCAAACATCGTAGCCATCAGCCTTGTAGATGTAGTGAAGCGACGCCGCGTCACCTCCTCGCTGCTGGCTATCTGGGCAGGTTCCGCGATTGCAGCGCTCTTTTTCTTGATCTTTTGGCTTGCGTGGGGCCGAGTGCCGGCGACCCCCGTCGTGCCGTGGTGGTCGGCGAGTTGGCCGGGATTTGCTTTCACGTGGCTCGCGATTTGGTTTCCCATGGTCGGTGCCACATTCTCTGGGATTTCTGGGCTTGATTTCTTGAGTGGGCTATTTCTGCGTCCATCAGGGCTCATTAAGATTTATGTGCTCGGGCCGCTTGGTCTTTTGCTCATGGGGTGGGTATGGTTTCGTCTGCGTAGCACGCGCTACCGGTCCATGGCCGTTTGCCTGTTCTCCATCATTGCCATTTACGCGGCAGCCTTCGTCGTAATGTATGTTCGGGGCGCCGCTATCTCGTTCGAAGAGCGTCACCTTCGTTACGCCGGTATACTATTTTTGCTTCTTATGCTGGTCGCCATCAATCAATGGCGGGAGTCTTTGGCCAAAGCTGTAACAATTCTGATCGTCGGCTCGTTCGCAGTTTATGGCCTGACGTCCTACGTGAATATTGCACGCGAGTTCATGCGAGGTCGTCATTATGATCCAGTGAGCGGTGTTTCAATGAGGATTGTCTCCCCTGTCGTTCTTGAGTACCTGCGTTCGGAGATGGCGGTGCAAAAGTGGCAAGATGCGATCGCTGTGGTGCCCTCACCGGAGGCCGCCATCGGCCTACCGCGCTTTCGTATCATTGAAGTCCATGTTGATTTTTCCTCGTTGGAGGAAATAGCCGCCGGTAAGAAATGGGCCGGTCGCGTGGAAAAAGTTTTCGTGATGGTTCGAGAGACAATGCGCGGTAACGGCAAGGCAGAAGCCTTGCTGAGGTTATTTGTCGACTACGATATTGAGAAATGGCGTCAAATACAGTTGGACGGAATGATTGTTTATTCCCAATAAGCGAGGTACCGCGATGAAGCTTTCAAGTGCAATTTTCTGTGACCGCCAGCGCCGCTGTCCTCCTGGTGGTTCGCTGCTCGTTCGAAGGCATTGGGCTCATCCCTAGAAGTTGGGGATCCGGCTAGGCTGAACCCATGGCTGGCCGATGAAGAAATCGAAACTCACCCACAACAGATTGCGATTGTGCTGCAACAGGCGGAAGGCGGACGACCGGTTGCCCGAGGTGCGCTGTAAGATGGGGATCTCGAAAGCGACGTTCTATCGCTGGAAGCAGCTCTATGGCGACTTGATGCCATCGGAAGAAGCTTCGTCAGCTCAAGGTTGATCGTCTGTATAAGCTGGAAGGCTTTCGAATGCGGCTTAAACCCATCACGCCAGCGCGTCGTAGCCAAGCTCCAGATCGCAGCAACGCCACCGGTCCTAACCAGTGTAGGCGATGGACTGGATGCGTGATTACGCTGCCACAGTCGAATTGGCAAAATCTCTCACTCGGGGCGATTCAATGACTAAAATGCACGCGGTTCGCGACGGGCACATCCAGCGCGGTTTAGCTTGCGTGACTGTTGTGATCCCAGCCTATAACGAGGCAACGACAATTTGCGCGGTCGTTCGGTCTGTCCTGGCGCAGCCCGAGGTCCAAGAGCTCATTGTAGTGGACGATGGCTCGCAGGACGCTACCTGGGAAACACTTCAACCAATACTTGCTGAGGATTCTCGTGTGCAGGTATTACGTCACCCCAAAAATCGCGGCAAGGGCGCGGCCCTCCGTACTGGCTTCGCAGAGGCTGTGGCGCCCATTGTGATCGTTCAAGACGCCGATCTCGAATACGATCCGGCGCAATACTCATCTTTGGTAAAGCCGATCTTGGATGGTAAGGCTGAGGTAGTTTTTGGTTCTCGATTTCTTGGTGCGGAACACCGTGTTCTCTATTATTGGCATTTTGTCGGTAACAAGATTGTTACAACGCTTTCAAACATCTGTACGAATCTCAATCTCACTGACGTCGAGGTAGGCCACAAGGCGTTTAGACTCGAAATCCTTCAGAAGATCAAACTGCGCGAGGACCGTTTTGGATTTGAGCCCGAGATTACTGCTAAGATTGCTCGCTTAGATGGTGTGCGTATTTATGAGGTTCCAATATCCTATCACGGCCGCACGTATGCAGAGGGTAAGAAAATAAGTTGGAAGGATGGAGTTGCAGCGCTTTGGCACATTATCAAATACAACATCTTCTTGCGCGGGATGCACGCCCAACGATGACCTGGCCAGCTCTGGCAGATAACGGCAAGCTGAAGAGGATCGTGAGAGCGGAAGATGGCAAGTAACGATCATCTTTTGCAATTAACTGGTGCTCGAGCATAGAATAGCCGGTATTTTCTCAATTTGAGTGCCGAGCGATAAGAATGAGGGATGTTGCATTTGGATGTCTGTAAAACATGTTTGATTATGTTTACTGCCATTTGCGGGTTATTGCTTTCCGTTGAACTTGTCTATCGAGCGTGGTTGTACTTGCATAATTGCGATCCGGCTTGCTATAACATTGCACTATTTGCGAAACTGGATGCCTTCAACCGGGACACTATTTACCGGTTTCTGGCTAGGGATCCAGACGTCGGCTATTCGCTCGCTGATGGGACACTGGTGGTTGATGAGCCTGGATGGAATGGCGCTCGGATCACAATCCACCAGGGCGTCCGCGTGAACCCGGATTTCACGCCTACGTCAGGCCGCCACCCCATCCTTGCGATTGGGGGCAGTTTCGTGTTTGGCGACAAGGTGTCCGACGACGAGACCTGGCCTGCGATCCTAGAGCGACGGCTGAACCGTCGTGTTGTCAATGGCGGAGTGTCGGGATATGGACCGGTGCAAGCCGTTTTGCACGCTGAGAAGCTATTGAAGTCTCAGGCGTATTCTCTGGTGATCTTATCCATTGTCGTATTCGTGGACCTTCCACGGGATCGGTACGTTAACTTTCTGCGTTTCCATCGGCCGGCGGTTATTCGGGACGACTGGAGGCTACGTCACACAACCTTTGAAGAGAGCGGCAAAGTTATTTCTGAGAATTTTGCTTGCGCTCATCCATGGGTCCCGGAGATGTTTTCTTGGTCGCATATGGCCAAACGCTTTTTTTTGAGATTTGGCTATGACGGCCGTTGCACGAATATCACGCATCCAAGGGCAGCAACGGTTGATGAGATTCGTGAGTTCGCGATTGAGCGAATGGCAGCTCTACCAGTCAACAACAAGGTCATTCTAGTTCACATCCCGCGCCATGTGTTCGGAGGCTTTAGTATTGAGGAAGCGCGAAAGATCGCCGACGCGGCCGGGCGTCATGGAGTACGGGTCATCGACGTCTACAATGACCTTAAAAACAAACCGCTTCTTGAAATCCTAAAGAGTGAAAATGAAGTTCTCACCGATTTGATCGTGCGGAAGATTGCTGCAATGGCGCCATGATCGCTTGTTATCAGCCGCAAGAGCTGGTACAGAAGAACCGTGTGCCGCAGGGGATCAAGGACGCCGTCGTGACGCTCGTCGTCGAACAGCCCGCCTGCGGTCAGGTGCCGGTGGCTAATATGAGTTGCGCAAGCGCGGGCTGGTGGTGTCGCTTGCCGTGCGTGTGGCTGCGCCACGACCTGGAGACGATCTGCGGCAACCCGGAGAGCCCGCGGTCGAGGACAGGACGCTCTGTATCTTCAGTGCTGACGTGCATCGCAGGTTTGGATTGGGACAGGTTCACCTGATGCTCGGCCGCGCCTAGCGGTCGGGGTTTCCAGCATGGAGATGTTGGAACCCGCGATGAAGCGACATACGGCGCCGTGCAGCGGGCCCTAACCGCTGTCATTCGTAATCGTCGCTTCCAGCTTAGGAGCAACCGAATCCGCAATCTGAGTTATCTGCGGTTGGGCTGCGGCCCGAATTGCCCAACGACGTTCATCAATGTGAATTATGACTGGCCCCAGATGTCGATCTTTGTTGGGACCTCAAACACGGACTTCCATTCCGTTCCGGGTCAATTAGCGGCATATTCACTGAAGGGCACTTGGAAAAATAGCTCCTTCCCCCGACCTGTGCGAATCTGATGTGTGAGATTTTGATTCGCGGAGGCGACGATGGGTCAGCTGGGATTTTTCGATGCCGATAAGCGTTTGGAAGCCTTGTCAAAGGGCGATCCGCTCGAAGCCATCGATCGTCTCGTGCCGTGGGAGAGCTTTCGCGCCGAGGTCGAGGCGGTGGTGCTCACGTCGGACGAGCTGAAGAAGAGCAGCAACGAAGGTTTTCCTGTATGAGAGGGCAGAATCCAGTTGGCTCCCAATTCTCCATGTGAACCGGCTGTTTTATGATGGCCGTGACTCGCCATCGGGCCATTGTACAATGTTCGATTTCGACCTGCTCTCCCAGGTTTTGAAGGATTGCGCTTTCCGCAACGTGCAACACAAACATTTTCGGTCGGGCGACGATCCTATGCTATTGATTGACACTCCGGGACGGGAGCAGGAGTCTCTGTATGTAGAGGCAACGCGTTAGGTTGATCGGGGAAGGCGCCGATACTCGCTTTCGCTCTTCAAACATCGGCGCAGCGTCAAGCCAGATTGGTTGTGTAACCAGGTTTAGGTAAGAGCACGATCTCTCATAGGTCTAGGGAGCGGCCTATTCCAAGGAGGCGGACGTGGAGCTATTTGACCCAATTCAAATTACGCTAGCTTTTTCCGCCCGCTTTTTCGGCGAGGCGGCACGCGGCTAGTGGCTGCTCCGCAATCCATATTCTTAAGCAGGTCGCCAAACCCGCACTGATCTGCTCTTGGTAATCAGGCTGCCGCGACAGTGTACCGCATCTCGTGCACAAGCGCGTGCAAAGACGCTGGATGTAAGGTAAAGACTGTCTGGAGAGTTCTGGGGAAGAACTAGCGTTAAGTGCGGAAACCACTACTCGACCTGTCGGACGGGGTAGACGAGTCTGCATCTTGAGTGCTTGACGGGATGCTCGGCCGCGCCTAGCGGTCTCCCAGCGCCGCCGCGCCGAAGGCGCGGGGCTTGACGGCTAGGACGCGGACCGAGCGAACATCCGTGTTGTCGCTATGAGCGATGTAATCGGACGTGTTCGAGAGACTGACTAGCAATTTTACAACTGATGACCCCCCATTTTTCAAAGCGTGATTGGTTTTGGCTTTTGTTTTTTGCCATCGGTATTTGGCTATTTGGGGTATTTGTGAAGTTTCCTCAAGGGATACTTAGTAGCGACCATTTTCCTCGATTAGAATATTATCTAAAACTTTGTGCAGACCCGTTGGCCCGTGATATTGACCCAATGCTCGCGTATCGCATAACGGTACCTACAATTGCGTGGGCACTTAAGTTGTCGCCGACAATGTGTACTCTTCTCCCTATTGTCTTTCTGATAGCTGCCTATGGTGTACTGCTTTTTGTCATCTGGAAACGCACCGGTGATGGACGATTTTCCATCATGATAGTGGCAGGGCTTTCTCTAACATTTTTCGCACACTGGACAAACCGCTGGCTAGGCTACCCGGATTCTTTTTCCCATTTGTGCTCGGCGTTGGGTCTGCTTTCTTCGAATCCTTTGATATTGGCTCTAATTTGTATATTAGGAACGCTTAATGATGAAAGATGGGTCTTTTCGGTGCCGTTTTTGCTATACTGGCATGGCTCCAGTCATGCGAAAGCAGGAATAATCAACTGGATCGATGCAACCCGCGCTGGAGCCGGCTTAGGGATAGGAATTCTTTGCGTACTGTTGGTGCGCCATGCTCTAACCGTCGGCTGGCTCGGGCCCGGAGTCATCGAGCCAGATGTCTACAAGATAATGCGATCGAGCTTGCTTGATCGCTTTCGTCCTTATAATTCGACCTGGTTTCTGTTTGGACTGAACATTTTCATGGGGTTCGGTTGGTACTGGGTAGCAGGAATAAGATTCATAAAGCTTCAACTATTATCATCGTGTTCTCGTTTGTGGGGTGTGTTTTTGGCACTGTCTGTCTTTGCCACTAGCCTTTTAACAATTGCCGTCGAGGATGTTAGCAGAAGTGTAGCTTTTTTGTATTTAATTATCATCATAGCTTCCATATTTGATTATGATGCCGGATCCGTAGAAGCGAGAAAGTGGTGGAGACTTTTATTGATAGCGGGTGCGCTTACGCCAACAATTTATTACACTGGCGTGTCGGGGGCTGTTTTCATTCCGCTTCCGATTGATCTTGCTAATCAGATGTTGCAGCAGCACGGATGGCCTGATTACCTAAGTATGTTAAAGGTGTGGTTTCGTCTGCATTAGTGTTTTCTGAGCGCGACCGCCTCCGCACCGCTCTTGAGGAGCCGATAAACGGAGGCCGCAACATACACGATGTCATCACGTTTTACGACCTGTCCTGGTTGCGTCTAGCCGCCTCGAGTTCACCCAGATTGTAAAAAGAGCCGGTCCCGGAAATCTGAACAGGACGATAAGTGAGTTTCTGCCTGACGGCGGGCACGCTGTGGCCTGCGAATCAGGA
>DASRIZ010000106.1:0-4373 GCA_035649735.1 Blastocatellia bacterium
GATCCGAAACGCAAGCTGATCTATGCCGCGACCGGCGATTCATACACGGAGGCCGAGACCATCGGAGCGGACGCGGTCATTGCTTTTGACCTCGACACCGGCAAGATAGCTTGGATCAATCAGGTCACGCCAAACGATAACTTTCTAGTCGGCTGCAACGGGCCGAATCCACCTCCGAATTGTCCTCAACCGTTGGGACCGGACTTTGATTTCGGCAGTTCTCCGATCCTTCACACCATGCCCAACGGTAAGCAAGTAATACTCGCCGGGCAGAAGTCCGGCATCATGTATGCGCTCGACCCCGACAACAAGGGCAAGACGCTCTGGCAGGTGAAGATTGGATACGGCAGCACATTGGGAGGGATTCAGTGGGGTTCCGCTGCCGACCAGCAAAATGTTTACGCGGCGGTTTCCGATGTGACTGCGCCTCCCGACAAACGCCTCCCCGGAATCGCGGCGCTCCGGATTGCGACCGGCGAGAAGCTGTGGCACACGCCGGCGCCCAAATCGGATTGCGTCACCGAAGGCCGTCAATGCAGCAACGCTCAATCGGCTGCAGTCACTGCAATTCCGGGCGTGGTTTTTTCGGGTTCGATGGATGGTCATCTTCGCGCTTATTCGACGAAGGATGGTTCGATCATTTGGGACTTCAACAGCGTCGCTCACACCTTCGACAGCGTTAATGGAATCAAAGCCAAAGGCGGGATGATGAATGCCGGAGGCCCGGTGGTCGTCAGCGGCGTTCTTTATGTTAATGCCGGATACGGTGGAATACAGGGGCAGCCCGGCAATGTGCTGCTCGCCTTTACAGTGGATGGTAAGTAGTTAGACGGCGCCTCACAACATTTCTTGGACCGAGATTATAAATGAAACTAAAAACTCGCATCCTTGCATTTGCCTTTTTCTGTGCAGCCTTTCTCGCGGGGATTGTCTTTCCCGCGGCCTCTCGCTCGTCGGCGCGAATGGAGACCTTGTCACAAACGCCGGCACAACAACAAACGCGGCCAACCGATCCGGCAAGCGCCCAGATCTACCAGGATCGGTGTGCGGTTTGCCACGAGAATCCACAGGATCGAGTACCGCCCCGGTTCCTGATCGCGCGACGCTCTGCCGAAGATGTGATTCAGACGCTCTCCAGCGGGTCGATGAAACAGCAGGCAGCGGGTCTCACCGCCGATCAGATTCGAGCGCTCGCGGTTTATCTCACCGGGAAACAGCCCGGTACGCCCATTCAGGCTAACCTCGATGCGAATCGCTGTCAGGGTTCCGGTAAACCGATCACACTCAGCGGCCCGCTGTGGAACGGATGGGGACGCGACTTCGACAACTCTCGCTATCAGCCAAAACCGGGCCTCAAGGCTGAAGACGTTCCGAGGCTCAAGGTGAAATGGGCGTGGGCGCATCCTGGCCCGATGGCCACCGGACAGCCGACGATCATCGGCGATCGGCTTTACGTGACAACCGAAGTCGGACAGATCTTCTGCTTGAACGCCGACACAGGCTGCAGCTACTGGACGATGAACGCCGGCGCCGCGGTTCGAGCCGCGATGAGCGTCGGGCCGTTGCCTTCGGGATCAGCGGCGAAGTTCGCACTATATTTCGGTGACGAGAAATCAAACGTTCAGGCTGTCGACGCTGCAACCGGAAAGCTTCTCTGGAAAACAAAGATTGAAGACCACATGTTGTCTCGCATAACCGGCGCTCCGGTTCTCTATCGCGATCGGATTTACGTTCCAGTGTCCTCATTTGAGGAGACTGCCGGGCGTGACGCCAAGTACGAGTGCTGTAAGTTCCGAGGTAGCGTCGTTGCGCTCAACGCCTACACCGGTAAGGTTTTGTGGAAGGCGTTTACGGTCCAGGACGAACCAAAACCCTTCAAGAAAAACTCCTCAGGCACGCAGATGTACGGCCCGGCGGGTGGCGCGATTTGGTCGTCGCCAACCCTCGATCTAAAACGGAAACTGATCTACGTCGGCTCTGGCAATTCATACACCGATGTCGAAACGAAACTAACAGACGCGATCATCGCCTTCGACATGGAGACCGGCAAGATCAAGTGGTCAAATCAAGTGACTCCGAAAGACAACTTCCTTGTCGGCTGCAGACAACCTGGCGTCGGCAATTGTCCCGAAGAGGCAGGGCCTGATTATGATTTTGGCAGCTCTCCAATTCTGCGAACGCTTGCAAATGGGAAGCAGGTGATTCTGGCCGGACAGAAGTCTGGTGTCATTTACGCGCTCGACCCTGACGCCAACGGCAAGAAGCTCTGGGAAGTTAAGCTGGGTAACGGCGGCGCCCTGGGTGGAATCGAGTGGGGTTTTACAGCGGACAACGAGAACGTCTATGTGCCGATGGCCGATCCCGGCGGCGCAGCTCGCAAGCCGGGTATTACCGCTCTGAAGATCGCGACCGGTGAAAAGCTCTGGCAGGTGCCTGCGCCAAAAGTGCCCTGCGGTTGGGGAACCACGCGCTGTAATAACTCTCAGTCTGCGGCGGCGTCTCTTATCCCGGGCGTTGTTTTCTCCGGGACGGCCGATGGGCATTTGCGTGCTTATGCGACCAAAGACGGTTCGATTGTTTGGGACTTTGACACCGCGGCTCAGCCTTACGATGCGATCAATGGAATGAAGGCTAAGGGCGGCACTTTGGATGGCGGCGGACCGACGATCGCGAACGGAATCCTTTATACAAACTCCGGCTACGGCCGGTTGATAGGACAACCCGGCAATGTGTTGTTGGCGTTCACGGTGGATGGGAAATGAGCGAGAACGGAAATCTGCTCTCGGGCATGCGGGTGATCGATTGTGGGACCTACATCGCCGGGCCGGCGGCCGCCACCATACTGTCCGATTTCGGGGCCGAGGTGATAAAGATCGAGCGGCCGCAGGGTGGTGATCCGTATAGGTATCTTTCATTCCTTCCAGGGATGGCTGCCTCAGAGCATAACTATTGCTGGCTGCTCGACGCGCGAAACAAAAAGAGCCTGGCGCTCGATCTGCGGGATGAAGCCGGTCGCGAGGTGTTGCGCAAACTCATCTCCACCGCTGACATCTTCATAACCAATTATCCACCGGATCTGGCCGCGAGGTTTCAGGTACGCTACGAAGACATCGAGGCGCTCAACCCCCGTCTGATCTACGCGCAGATCACCGGGTACGGCGAAGCTGGAGACGATACAAACAAACCAGGCTACGACACTACAGCATATTGGGCTCGCTCGGGGCTGACCGAGATCATGTTTGATCTGACTCGATCGACGGGCGCGACGCCTTGCGGGACGGGAGATCATCCGGTGGCGCTCGCGTTGTTCGGCGCGATTATGCTTGCGCTGTATCGGCGGCAGATGACCGGCCGCGGCTCAAAGGTCTCAACATCGCTGATGGCGACCGGTGCTTGGAGCAACAGTTGTCAGATTCAAGCCGCGATGCTCGGCGCGGTGTTTCCTCCGAAACGAACTCGCGTTACCGCGCTAAACCCGTTGGTGAATGGCTATCAAGCCCGCGACGGGTATCGGTTTATGCTTTGTTGTTTGGACACCCGGTATGACTGGGGCAGACTATGTCGGGCGATCGGCCGGACGGATCTGACCGAGGACGCGCGTTATGCGTCAGCAGACGCAAGATATGAGAACGGCGGAGATGTCGTTGCACTGCTCGATGAAGCCTTCACAAGCAAGGACATGGCAGAGTGGCAGGTATTGTTTGACCAGCACAGCGTAATCTGGGGTCCGATCCCAAAGATCGACCGCGTAGCGACGGACGAGCAGATGAAGGCCAACGGCGTTTTTGCTGAGTTCGATCACCCGGAGCTCGGCAGCGTCCCGACGGTGAATAATCCGATCAACGTAAAGGGAATTACCAAGGAAAAGCCAAAGCTTGCGCCGGATATAGGTCAACATTCGATTGAGATAATGAAGACCCTCGGTTACGAGGATGACGCGATTCAGGGACTGATCAAGAGCGGTGTGATTGCCTCGGCCCAGTGATTCACGATGTTCAGCATGCATCGCGGAGAATAAGTGGAATCGCAGTATGGCATTAGTCTAGAGTTTGAGGATTGCGACGAACGCGGGTGCGTAGCCCGTATCACCGTCGACTATCAGAAGCGCCTCAACATCCTGAACAGCGACCTGATCCGGCAACTGATTACGGCTCTAAAAAGTCTCGCCGGTAACGACCGTCTGAGGGTCGCGATTCTGACTGGTGCCGGCGATCGAGCATTTATTGGCGGCGCGGACATCAAAGAGATGGCCGCGCTTGACCGAGCCTCGGCGCGCGAGTTTATTTCCCGCCTGCACGATTCCTGCGCCGCGATCCGCGAGTTGCCTGTCCCGGTGATCGCTCGAATCAACGGCTACTGTCTTGGAGCAGGAT
>DASRIZ010000107.1:0-3386 GCA_035649735.1 Blastocatellia bacterium
TTAACTTTCGCGTTTCCGACCCGAACCCTGTACCTTGAACGCCAATCAGCGGCTCGCCCAATTACTGCCGAAGATCAAATCGCCGATCGCTTGTCGGCGGTCGATATCTTTGCACCGCTCTCGCCGGACGAACTGCGGCAACTCTCGAAGGCGACCGTCGTTCACGTTTTTGCCCCGGGTGAAACGCTCATACGCGCCGGCGATGAAGGCTCCTCGATGTTTGTCGTTCACAGCGGCCGCGTCGCCGTTCAGATATCTGACCACGGTACGCCACGTACAGTCGCCACTCTTACTGACGGCAATTTCTTCGGCGAGATGGCGCTTTTTACCGGGGAGCCCCGGACCGCCAATGTCGTTGCAGTTGAAGAAACCGAGGTTTTTGAGATTGGTCACGCGGCGATGAAACACATCTTCCACACCAATCCCGACCTGGCCGAATCCATCAGCTGGACGATTACTGAGCGACAAGCCGACCTTGCCCGGGGCTCTGAATCCGCCCAGCCCAGCATTGCCCAATCCGCCGGCCTGCTATCTTCCATCAAACGCTTTTTCGGCCTGCGATAACCTGGGTCAGCCTGGACTTCCAGCCATAAATCCCAAACAAATACCGCTGTTTCCACGACTTGACAATGACACACTCAGCATTTATTATCGCTTCGCGCTCAGGCGGACGGTCGGTGAATTAGAGCCGTCGGCAGCGAGCGCGAAACACAAGGATTTTTAGGAGGAAATAACTCATGAGTATCGTTCGTTACGACCCATTTCGCGATTTGCGAACCCTCCAGGAAGAGGTCAACCGACTTTTTACCGGAACCCACACGCGTAACTTTGATGAAGAAGGAATCGCCCGGGGCGCTTGGAGCCCGAGCGTCGACATCTACGAGAACAAGGAGCAGATCGTGCTTGAGGCCGAATTGCCCGGCATGAATCGAGATGACTTTGATCTCTCAGTCGAGAACAACGTGATCATCCTTCGAGGTGAACGTCATTTCGAGAAGAAAGATGAAACCGATAACTATCATCGGGTCGAGAGGGCTTATGGCAGCTTCACTCGCTCGTTCACGTTGCCCAACACGGTTTCAGCTGACGGCGCAACCGCTGAATACAAAAATGGTGTTCTCCGGGTTACGCTACCGAAGCGCGAAGAGACCAAAGCCCGCCGGATTGAAATCAAGACCGACGGGACCCAGGCACCAAAAACGATCGAGGCAAAAACCGACGCATCGAAGGCCGCCTCGGTTAAGGCGTAACTTCACCGAACTGAAGTCGAGCAATGCGGGGGCGACCGGATAGCGGCCAGTCGCCCCTTTTGTTTCCGCTGCAGACTTGAATGCAATAGTTTGACGGCGCAGAATTGATTCGCAGACGTAATAGAAATTCTTGACATGCGTTTAGATAAATTCACACTTCGCGGACAAGAAGCGATTCAAGCGGGCATCGAGCTCGCCGAACGGAATCAGAATCAACAGGTCGAGCCTGAGCATGTTCTTTGCGCGATGCTCGAACAACCCGAGGGCATCGTTCGTCCTTTGTTGGGTAAGCTGGGAGCGAACGTCCAGGTTGTGAAGAACGACTGCGAAGCGGCAGTCGGCCGTTTTCCACGCGTCCAGGGTGGCCAGCAATATTTCAGCCCGCGTCTTTCCAAAATCTTTACGGCGGCGGAGAAGCGTGCGGAGAAAATGCAGGACGAGTACATCTCGACTGAGCATTTGCTGCTGGCAATTGTCGACGAGAAAGATGGTGAAGCGGGAAAGATCCTGCGACAGCATGGCGTTAACAGTGACGATCTTCTTAAAGCCATTGAGCAGACCCGCGGCGGCGCGAGAATTACTGATCAGAACGCCGAAGCAAATTATCAGGCGTTGGCGAAATACGCGCGCGACCTCACGGACCAGGCTCGCAAAGGAAAACTCGATCCGGTCATCGGCCGGGATGATGAGATCCGGCGCACGATTCAGGTGCTCTCGCGGCGAACGAAAAACAATCCCGTACTGATTGGCGAACCCGGCGTCGGCAAAACGGCGATCGTCGAAGGTCTCGCGCAGCGAATTGTATCCGGCGATGTCCCTGAGACGCTCCGTAACAAGCGTCTGGTCGGTCTCGATCTCGGCTCGATGCTGGCGGGTGCCAAGTATCGAGGCGAGTTCGAAGATCGTTTGAAGGCCGTCCTCAAAGAGATCGAATCAGCCCAGGGTCAGATCATTCTGTTTATCGATGAACTGCACACGCTCGTTGGTGCCGGCGCCGCCGAAGGAGCTATCGACGCTTCGAACATGTTGAAGCCCGCACTCGCCCGCGGCGAATTGCGCTGTGTCGGCGCAACCACGCTCAACGAATACAAGAAATACATTGAAAAGGACGCCGCGCTCGAGCGACGCTTCCAGCAAATCTATGTGGGCGAGCCAACGGTCGAGGACACCATCGCCATCTTGCGCGGGTTAAAGGAGCGCTACGAAGTTCATCATGGCGTTCGGATCAAGGATTCGGCGATCGTTGCGGCCGCGACGCTTTCGAATCGTTATATCACCGACCGTTTTCTACCTGACAAAGCAATCGACTTGATCGATGAAGCGGCGTCCCGCCTGCGCATTGAAATCGACTCGCTGCCCCAGGACATTGACGTAGTTGAGCGCGAAATCATGCAGCTCGAAATCGAGCGTCAGGCTCTCCAGCGCGAGGAGGACACGCGTTCTAAGAATCGCCTGAAGGAAATCGAGCAGCGCATCGCCGACCTGAAAGAGAAGTCCTCCGGAATGAAGGCCAAGTGGCAGTCTGAAAAGGAAATAATTGAGCACATCCGCACGGCCAAGGCCGAGATGGAACAACTGAAATTACAGCTGGACCAGGCACGGAACGCGGGCGACCTGGGACGCGCGTCTGAGATTCAATACGGAACCATTCCGACCGTCGAGCAGAAACAACAGGCGGAACAGGAAAAGTTGGCCAAGCTTCAGCAGGACGGCGTCACACTCAAGGAAGAGGTTGACGAAGAGGACGTGGCGCAGGTCGTGGCGAAATGGACCGGCGTTCCGGTCTCAAAGATGCTCGAAGGTGAGATGCAGAAGCTTTTGACGATGGAAGAACGGCTTCGCCAACGCGTAATCGGTCAGGACGAAGCACTCGAAGCCGTGGCCAACGCCGTACGCCGCGCGCGCGCTGGACTGCAGGATCCAAATCGACCAGTCGGATCGTTTATCTTTCTGGGTCCAACTGGGGTCGGGAAAACGGAAACCGCGCGGGCGTTGGCTGAATTCCTGTTTGACGATGAACGAGCGATGGTTCGCCTCGATATGTCAGAGTACATGGAGAAGCACGCCGTAGCGCGCATGATTGGGGCGCCGCCAGGATACATCGGCTACGAGGAGGGCGGTCAATTGACTGAAGCC
>DASRIZ010000108.1:0-15573 GCA_035649735.1 Blastocatellia bacterium
AAAAAAAGAAGGGCACCGCCGCACTTACGCCGACGATAGCGATGATTGTGGTGACCAGGATCTGTGAGCGCCAATTCTTGAGATCGAGTTTTTTCGACGGCTCGTTGGGGAGCGTTTTCGAAGCGTCAATCTCTTTCTGCATTCCCATCCTCACTCTGCTCGTACGAAGGCAAAAGCTTTCTAGCACACGTCTCAGCGGAAAACCAGTACGACAACTTGCGCTAGCACGCCGCCGCACGCGGTGTGGTAACATCGTGTCTCACCTTTATTCGAACGTTTCACCGGGGATCAAACAATGACTTCCGGATCTCAACCCAAAACCGATGTGACGGCCACCGTCACGACCTTATCCGACGCTGCCGACGACCGGGAGACGCTCGAGCTGTCCGTCGTAATGCCTTGTTTGAACGAAGCGGAAACCCTGGAAGCTTGCATTGCGAAGGCGCAACGCGCGCTCAGCGAGCTGAACATTCCCGGCGAGATAATAGTGGCGGATAACGGAAGTACCGACGGCTCGCAAGCCATCGCAGGACGAATGGGCGCGCGAGTCGTCAACGTTGAGACGAGAGGCTACGGTAGTGCGTTGATGGGCGGGATTACTGCGGCTAATGGCAAGTTTATAGTTATGGGCGATGCCGATGACAGTTACGACTTCGGCGAACTGGAGCCCTTCGTCGAGAAACTGCGAGCCGGCTATGACCTCGTTATGGGCAATCGCTTCAAGGGGGGAATCCAGCCGGGCGCAATGCCTGCCCTGCATAGATATCTGGGTAACCCGGTGCTCACCGCGATTGGGCGTTTGTTCTTCCACAGCCCTGCTGGCGATTTTCATTGCGGGCTGCGCGGATTTCGCAAGGCATCGGTGATGAAGATGGACCTTCGAACTACAGGCATGGAGTTCGCGAGCGAGATGGTAGTGAAAGCCACTCTGGGCAGGATGAAGATTGGCGAGGTACCGGCTACGTTACGCCCCGATGGACGAAGCCGGCGCCCGCATCTGAGGCGCTGGCGCGACGGCTGGCGCCACCTTCGGTTTCTATTGCTTTACAGTCCGCGATGGTTGTTTCTCTATCCTGGTTTGCTTATGGTGCTGGGTGGGTTGGTGACGGGATCGTGGCTGCTCAGCGGGCCCATCTTTATTGGAAGAGTTGGTTTCGACGTTCAGACATTGCTGTACGCAGCGGTTGCGGTGGTAATCGGGCTTCAGGCGATGGTCTTCGCTCTGTTCACAAAGGTGTTCGCGATCAGCGAAGGGCTGTTGCCGGAAGATCCAAGGATCAACAGTCTGTTTCGACGCATCAGCCTCGAGAGAGGTATTGTCGCCGGAATCTTGCTTGTGTTGGCTGGGCTCGCTGGTTCGATCTATGCGGTCAGCTTTTGGGACGAGAGAGCATTCGGGCCGCTTGATCCGTCAAAGACACTCAGAATCATCATCCCTTCGATCACTGCGTTAATAGTCGGTTTTCAAATCATCCTCTCGAGTTTCTTTTTGAGCGTGCTGGTGCTCAAACGGAAATGAAAGAACACCGAGGTTGGTCAGGGTTTGACGAACTGTCGGCCAGTGTAATCGAGTTTTGACATCTTCACCTCAACTGCACGTTCAAGCAAAAACTCATCGACGGCCTTTCGGGCTCCTGCCCAGTGACCATAATCATCAATCTGGATTATTCCGCCCGGGCTCACTCTCTCATACAGGTGATCCAGGCAGGTCCTCACGCTCTCGTACCAGTCGCCGTCGATATGGAGCATCGATATCTTCTCTATTGGACACCCAGGCAAGGTTTCCTGGAACCGTCCCTTAACCAGCCTGCTGTTCGATAGGATACCGAGTTCCTTGAAAAGTGCCGTAACCTCCTCAAGCTCGCCTCGGCATTCCCCGATGTACAACTTTGCAGTCTCGTAATCGGGATCATCTAACGTCGGAGGCGGAAGGCCTTCAAATGTATCGAATACCCACAACGTGCGTTTAGCTCCGATCTGTTTTAGCGTTAAGCCCATCAACGCTGCGCTGCCTCCCCGCGCAGTACCGCATTCCACCACGTCGCCGGCGGTCTGTTTTGTAAAGGAATCTTGAACCCCTCGATATAGCCCTCGAAGGCGAGCGTTACTGGACATCGTATAAGGCCGGACCAACCTGTAAAGTCGAGCGAACTCGCCGGACGAGACACTGTCCCAACTGCGCATTACGAGTTCCCGGGCCTGCGATGAAAGCCAGGGCCAATTGCCTATTCGCTGAAGTACCTCTCTTCGCTTCATTTTGATATCCAGTCCTTCAGGACCATCGCGTTAAGTGGGGAACACTACCGTGATTCACATTTCCGAACCTCAACGATGAGTCCGAATCCGCGGTATCGAAACAGCAGCCGGTCAAGTCGAGAGAACGCCAGTAGAACTGGAGTGACCAGGCGATACAGCTTGAATGCCACCCCACCCTCAGCCTCCGCGGCTTCCGACCACGTCCATGAGCGCCGACGATGGAAAACGCGCTGGTACACGATATGGGCCAGGCTAACCAGATCAACCGCCAGTTTCGTAAACAAGCGAAGATAGAAGACGTGATGTTTTGCCTCGAGTCCGTGACGCATCAGGAGCTCATTGAGCGATGGTTCATCGTACCCGGGTCTAATGTGACGCTCGGGTCCTGGAAAATCGTGGACGGTCTTGATACCAAAGAACTCGAGAAACCCGGTGAATCCCAATCCGGTATACGGCACAGTGATGACTGCTGTCCCGTCAGTGGCAAGCACGCGAGCGATCTCGCTCACAGCGGCGTCGTCGTCTTCGAGATGCTCCAGGACTTCGCTGCATAGAATGAAACGGAAGACTCCCGATTGGAACGGCAGCTGTGACGCAGGCGCGACTACACAAAGCGCGTTGCTGGAGATGCCAATCGCAACTCTGCTGCGATAGTAGACAAGGTTCGGGGCGTGGAGATCGACACACGCCGTAGGTCGATCGCCAAAAACAGCGTGTGTCGTGTAGCCGGTGCCGATCCCTATGTCCAAAGCAAGACCTTCGCCTTGATTCGAGATGAGGCGCTTGATAACTGGGATCTTGTCCAGCGTTGCGAGGTCGTAAGCCGAAACGCCAAAATTTTCCGCGTTAGTCATTTACTCGAGTGGTTCCCGTCAGCTCGCGAATCAACGCTTCGTAACGCTCGGTCATGGCAGCGAGACTCCATTCCCGCACCGCAAGCCTGCGAGCGCGCTCGGCCAGGTCCGCAGAAAACGCGGGGTCTTCTACCAGTCGCTCCAGTGATTCGCGAAAGGACGCGACCGTTCGTTCGGTTGCGATGCAAGCCCCTTCGCGTTCTAACATACCGGTGAATGCCTCGGTACGCGAAACGATTACCGGCAAGCCGCTTGCCATCGCCTCCTGAACCGAAAGAGGGAGACCTTCACCGTGAGAGGGAAGCAGGAAAAAGTCCGCGCTCCGGTACAGCGACGGCATTGCATCCGGGGTGACTGCTGGAAACCACGAGACGTTCGGTGCGTCTTTCGGGACGATCGTTCTCAACGGACCGTCGCCTGCTATCACGAAATGATGCGTCGGCATTGCGTGAGCAAGGTCGACAATTACGTCGACTCCTTTCTTATCAACGAGCCGGCCAACAAACAGCGCGACTGGTGCAGATTTGGGTAGCCTCAATTCTTCACGTGCGCGAGCACGCTCCTCTGGCGGCGAAGGACTAAAGAGAGCGGTATTGATTCCATTCGGGATGAAGCTGGTTTTACCCGGTTGCCCCTGCAGCATCGGCGCGGCAAACAGTTCCGCGGACTTCGTACAGAAGACCACATGAGTTGCGCGCCTGAGCACCGCACTCCCGACCGTCCGATTTGCTAGCCGTTCCACGCCATTTAGCAATGCGTTCGGGTATTTCACAAAACCGATGTGTTGCGAGAGAAGCACCGGCTTTCGCTCGCGCCGTGCCAAAAGGACTGACGCGCCGCTCGCTTCGTAAAGACAGTCGTGCACGTGAAGCAGATCGGCCCATCGGACCAAACGGTTGACTTCTCTCATTCCCTCCGCGCCAAGTATAGGCCACGGCACACCGAGTTTACGCTCCAGCACATTCCAACAAGCGACTCTTATTCGCCCGTCTTCGCGAGCTGGCGCATCAATAGGGTCGCGAGCAGCCACCCAACGCACGTCAAAACCGGCGCCGCGATAGGCGTGAAAAAGCGAGTCGGCTACAAGCTCGATACCTCCGATGTGTGGAGGCATATAGTGAGTGACTATTCCAATCCTCATAGGGATTTGGCTCGCCGATCATAAGGCCGCGGGCATCCTTACCAGTTAACGCTAGCCGAGACAGGCCCGGCTACTGCCGGGTCAGGTGTCCTAAGCGTCGAACCTCGAGACCCCGAACGGCTTGAGATCGTCCGAGACTCGACCCTGGACTACGGTGTCCGCTACAAGCTCCGCAGTCACAGGCGCAAGCAATATACCGTTTCTGAAATGACCAGTCGCGAGGATTAGATTATCGATACCACTCGGCCCGATGATCGGCAAGTGGTCGATCGTATCAGGTCGGAGCCCCGACCACGTCTCAACAACTGCGAACTGGCCAAGCGACGGGACCAACTCAAGACCAGCTTTCAATAAGTGATTTATAGCACTGACGGTCACTTCCTTTTTAAAACCGGTGTACTCGACCGTTGCGCCGATCAGAATACGACCATCGCGTCGTGGAACGACATATACGCTGCTTGAGTGAACCACTCGGGTTATCGGACACCCGTCTCCCTTTACAGCAATCATCTGCCCGCGCGCTGGAATGACTTTTACGTTTAGCCCCAGCGGTTCAAGCAAACGGCTCGACCATGTGCCGGCCGCCACAATCACCGAGCCTGTGTCAAAACGCTTGCCGGCAGATATGACGCCAGTCACTCGATTTTGCGCCGTTGCCAGAGAAGTGACCTCGGCATCTTCGACCAGTTCCACGCCGGCTAGCCCTATTGCGATTTTGAGGGAGTCCATCAGGCGTCGATTCTCAACCTGATGCTCCTCGGGTAAGAAAATAGCTCTGGTAGCCGATTCGGTGACAGCAGGTTCGATTCTGCGGATGTCATCCTCGGAAAAGGGTTGGAGGGGAAGACCGGCTTCGGTTTGCCACGCGGCCCATCTGGTCGTTTCCTCGTCGTCCTCTCCGGAAAGCACGACAAACAACGTGCCTGAGTCATTGTATTCAACATCGATGCCGGAAACATCGCTTAGTTCATCGGCGAACTCGCGATACATCAAACGACTCTTAAGACACAAATCAAAGAACGGACCCTTTGATTGAGATTCGGCCTGAGGGGACAGCATGCCGGCGGCTGCGCGAGAAGCCTCGTCTCCGACCTTGCCTCGCTCAAACAACCTGACTTTTAGCCCTTGCTGCGCGAGCCTCCAGGCGATCGTGCATCCAATGACGCCGCCGCCTACCACAATCGCGTCCGTTGACATCGAATCGTATCGTAGCATTGACGTTGGCGGTGCCGCGAGGTTCGAGTCGAATGGACGTTGAAGAGACTGAGCGAAACTCCAGTAACACCCCCAACTGAAGTTGTGGGTGTTCGGACCTTTCACATAGCGAGTTTCGCTGTTTGACGCTCCGTGGTATTGTCAGCCTAGAAAGGGGATGCGCGGATGACATCGACCACGGCGGTGGACGCTCCCGAGGAAACAATAGAGCTTTCATTGAGTGGACGTTCCCTAATTGAGAATCCGCTGTTGAACAAGGGCAGCGCCTTTTCGCAGGAGGAACGACGGGAATTTGAATTGGTGGGGCTCGTTCCGCCACACGTTTCCACAACCGAAGAGCAGCTCGCCCGAACCTACGGTAGCTACAAGCAAAAGACGACCGATCTCGAACGATACATCTATCTGGTGAGCCTTCAGGACCGCAACGAGACGTTGTTCTACAGATTGCTGCAAGAGCACATCACTGAAATGACGCCGATAATCTACACCCCTGTTGTGGGCGAGGGCTGCAGGCAATTCAGTCAGTTATACCGCCGGCCGCGTGGACTCTATATCCCATTCACTGAACGAGACGACGTCGGCGCAGTTCTGGCGAACGCTCCGACCAAAGAAGTCGATGTCATCGTAGTGACTGATGGAGAACGGATACTTGGGCTGGGCGATTTGGGCGTTGGCGGGATGGGCATTCCGGTGGGCAAGCTTTCGCTTTATACATTATGCGCCGGTGTGCCGCCCGGAAGAACGCTTCCGATAATCCTTGATGTCGGGACCGATAACCACGACCTGCTCGCCGATCCGCTGTACCTCGGATGGCGCCACGAGCGAGTGCGTGGACAGGATTACGATGATTTCATCGAAGCTTTTGTGCAGGCCGTGATCGCTTCATTCCCGAACGTGTTGTTGCAATGGGAAGACTTCTCTAAAAACAACGCAACGCGGCTACTGGATCGGTATCGCGATCGGCTTTGCACCTTCAACGATGACATACAAGGCACCGGCGCAGTAACGTTAGCCGGAGTCCTTGCCGCGATGGATGTGATCGGATCAAAGATCAACAAGCAACAGATCGTAATACTGGGCGCCGGCTCATCGGCTACAGGTATAAGCGACCAGATCGTGTCCGCGATGATGACCGAGGGCCTGACTCTTGAGGAGGCCAGATCGTCGATCTGGCTGGTTGACAGCAACGGTCTGGTTCACTCAGCGCGAACGGGACTAGAGTCGTTCAAACAGAAATATGCTCAGGATGTGGCGAGACTCAGCTCATGGGTATTACTAGAACCGGGTCGCATTACGCTTCTGGATGTAATCAAGAACATCAAACCGTCGATTCTGATCGGAACGTCCGCGCAGCCGGGAGCGTTCACTGAAGAAATCGTCCGCGAGATGTCGCGGCACGTCGATCGACCGGTTATCTTTCCGCTGTCAAACCCGACCTCTAAGAGTGAAGCGGTGCCGCTGGATCTGATCAACTGGACTGAGGGCCGAGCGCTGGTTGCTACCGGCAGTCCTTTCCCGCCAGTTGTCTTTGAGCATCGCTTGATTAACATCGGCCAGTGCAATAACGCATTCATCTTTCCGGGCGTTGGTCTGGGGGTGATCGCTTCAGGCGCTCGACGAGTCACAAACGAGATGTTTGTGGCAGCGGCCCGTGCGCTCGCCGAGTTTTCGCCCGCGCTTCAGGATCCTACGGCGTCGTTATATCCGGCGCTCGAAGGAGTTCGGATAGTGTCGCGCCGGGTAGCTTTGGCTGTTGCCCAGGAAGCGGTGCGTCTGGGACTCGCCGCGGGAACGCCCTACGAGGACCTTGAACGGCGGATCGACTCGAAAATGTGGGTACCAAGGTACGCACGCTACGTTCGCGCTAAACACTAGGCTCATGGACGTGCCTGCTATTGGTATCGGTTCGCGGCTTGTAAAATTGGTATCCTGCCGCGCTGGATTTGCGTAAAGGCACTTTTGGGTGGTGAGCTGCGGTCGACCGCGCGGTTGCGCAAGGTTCACCTAATTTCAAGGAGGAGAAATGAGCTCGAATACGCTGACGATTACCGACAATCGGACCGGAGAACAGTATGAACTTCCCATCGAGAACGGGGTGATCCGGGCGATGGATCTGCGAAAGATAAAGATCTCGGACGAAGACTTCGGGCTGATGAGCTACGATCCTGCGTTTATGAACACGGCTTCGTGCAAGAGCAGCATCACATACATCGATGGGGACAAAGGGATACTGCGCTACCGCGGTTATCCGATCGAACAACTTGCCGAGGGCAGCACCTACCTTGAAGTTGCTTATCTGCTTGTACACGGAGAGCTGCCAACAGCGAAGGAGCTGACGGACTGGTCCTGGAACATAACTCACCACACCTTTATTCACGAGCAGATCAAGAAGGCGATGGACGGCTTTCACTATGACGCCCATCCGATGGGAATGCTGATTGGGACGGTCGGGGCGCTCTCGACTTTTTACAAGGAAGCCAAGGATATCTTCAATCCCGAAGCGCGCAGGCATCAGATCTACAGGCTCATTGCCAAAATGCCGACGCTGGCCGCGTTCGCATACCGGCACAGCGTCGGAATGCCTTACGACTATCCCGATAACGATCTGAGTTATCCCGGCAACTTCCTCAACATGATGTTCAAGATGACTGAAGTGAAGTACAAGCCGAATCGCGTACTCGAGCACGCGCTCGACGTTTTATTTATCCTCCACGCGGATCACGAACAGAATTGCGGCACCAACGCCATGCGCAGTATCGGCAGCTCGCACGTCGATCCGTACTCAGCGGTGGCCGGCGCGGCGGCCGCGCTTTACGGTCCGCTACACGGCGGCGCGAACGAGGCAGTGCTTCGGATGTTGAAAGAGATCGGCTCAAAGGACCGGGTGCCGGAATACATCAATCGAGTGAAGGCGGGTGAAGGGAGACTGATGGGGTTTGGGCATCGAGTCTACAAGAACTACGATCCGCGCGCGCGAATAATCAAACAGATCGCGGACGAGGTGTTTGAGGTCACAGGGAAGAACCCGATTCTGGACATCGCGCTCGAGCTGGAACGCATTGCACTCGAGGATGAATATTTCGTGAGCCGAAAGTTGTATCCGAATGTCGACTTTTATTCCGGGATCATTTACCAGGCGATGAACTTTCCAGTCGATATGTTCCCGGTGTTATTTGCGATTCCGCGCACATCCGGCTGGCTCGCCCAATGGGAAGAGATGCTGCTGGACAAAGAGCAAAAAATCGCCCGGCCAAGACAGGTCTATCTAGGACACGACCAGCGAGACTACGTTCCGATCGAGAACAGAACGGCAAACGATACAAAAGCAGCAACGGCGGATTAGCATTCATTGACATCGTGATAACCCGCGATGTTAAATTGAAGCGTCGTTTTATTGGAGACTGGAATCGTTGAAGAAGCTCGCCCAGCTCACACGCAGACCGAGAGCGCGCATCATCTCTATTGCGATGCTCTGTCTCTTCGCACACGCTCTCTTCGTTAGCGTCACTCATCACCACAACTGGACTTACAATCATTCATCAACCGGAACCCTTTCTCTGAGTTCCGAGAACAGTGACCGATCAGGCGGCACGCCGGGATCGAGCAGCGACTCTCACTGTCTCTCGTGCAGACTTCAGCGTAATTTCACTTCAAGCATTCATCCCGCTTCGATAGTAGCTCCACCGTTTCAAGAAATAAGATTTCGCGACGTTCCGGATACCGAACCTCGGTTGATTGGTGCTCGCCTGATTCTTTCCAGCCGTGCCCCTCCTTTGGTTTGAGAACCGTCTGTTCGACAAATGCGGCCCGCCCCGGTGTTGCGCGTGACACCGTTTATTAAGCGTGCTCGGTTTTAGCACGGAGCCAGTTGGGTGCCGCCTGGTGTCGAGGCCTTCGCACACTGATCACAGACCCTGGTCTGCATCATTGACGGTCTCAGTTGACGCAAACGATCGACTCCCAAAGGAGATGCGTCCATGAATTCGAGGAAAATTTTCTTAGTCATCTTAACCTCTGCTTTGTTAAGCAGCCTGCCGGTCTTTGGCCTTGCGCAAGCCACTGGAACACTCAAGGGAACTGTAACGCTCGAAACATCGGGCACACCCGCGCACGGAGCTACCGTTACGATCCTCCAGCTAAAGCGTTCGGCGGAAACCGATGATAACGGAGCCTTTGAATTTCAGAACATACCGCCGGGCACGTATGACGTCGTGGCTCGAATGGATCGAGTGCCGGACTCAGTTCAGAAAGTTACGATCACCTCCGGGGGCGCCGCTACTGCTGATTTTCAAATGCGGCTTCGAGTGATCGGGGAACAGGTTACGGTGACGGCTACAGGGGGCGACGAGGTAAACTCTATTCAGCCAGTCACAACACTCACCAGCGGCGAGATAGTGGAAAAGAACACTCAATCGCTCGGAGACGCACTACAAGGCGAGCTCGGTGTAGCAAAGCGCACCTTCGGGCCGGGAACATCGCGACCGGTTATTCGGGGATTCGACAGCGAGCGTGTTCTGGTTCTTCAGAATGGAGACCGCACTGGGACGCTTGGCTCTCAATCCGGAGACCATGGTGAGCCAATCGACCTGCTGAATCTGGAAAAGCTCGAGGTTGTTAGAGGGCCCGCGACGCTCCTTTACGGCAGCAGCGCAATCGGAGGCGTAGTCAACGCGATCACCGGTCACGAATCAGCTCACGAAGGCTTACGTGCATTTCTAACGGCCCTTGGCAGCACCAACAACTGGCAGGGCGGCGGCGGCGGAGGCTTGGAATACGGAACCAAGCGCTGGCTGATGTGGGGCAACGGCAGCGGTCAGCGGGCGGGTGATTACGACACGCCGCTCGGAAGGGTTTCCAATTCTTACACCCAAGACGCGGCCGGCTCAGCCGGGTTTGGCTACTATCCGGGAAAACGATTCTTCAGCTTCGATTACACTTTTGACCGAAAGCGTTACGGTATTCCCTTCGACCCGACCGAGGAGGATGCCGAGATAGTTTTCCTCAACCCGCGCCGGCACGGCATTCGTTTCAGCGGCGGTGTTCGTGATCTCGAGTCGCCGATCGCCGGCGCTCAATTCTCCTTTCAATATAACGACTACAAGCATCAGGAGATCGGCGCTATCGAGAACATCGTAAATACGGAGTTCCGAAACAAGTCATTTACCTATCGAGGGGTTTTTGATGAGCGGAAGACCGGCGGATGGTCGGGTAGCTTCGGCTTTTGGGGGCTCCATCGGGATTACAAATCGGTCGGGGAAGAAGCGCTCGCGCCGCCCACTAAACAGAACGCGTTCGCGGTGTTCGGACTGCAGAAAATTGACTTCGAACGAATGACGTTTCAAGTAGGCGCGCGCTTCGAACACAACGGCTATGATCCGGAACAGGGCGTTGTCGATCGCGAGACGCCAAAACGTTCGTTCAACGGGTTTTCAGGGGCAGCCGGAATAAGAGTCGCAACCTGGAAGGGTGGCGCGTTCGTGGCCAACTACACTCACTCATATCGAGCCCCCGCGCTCGAGGAGCTCTATAACCTGGGCCCGCATCCGGGCAACAATGCATTCGAGATTGGCGATCCATTCCTGGATCGCGAGCGAGCCGATGGAGTTGATCTCGCGCTGAGACATTCATCCACAAGACTGCGAGCAGAACTGAACTACTTTTACTACCACATCAAAGACTTCATCTTTCTCGCGCCGACCGGGGAAGAGGAGGACGGCCTGATCGTGGCAATTAACACTCAAGATACGAGCAGGTATACCGGCGCCGAAGCCCGGCTTGATATCGGGCTTCATAAAAACATCTGGTTGCTCTCGCAACTGGACTATGTCAATGCCAAGCTCACCGACACCAACACGCCGTTGCCTCGCATCCCACCGCTGCACGGGCGGATCGGATTCGAAGTCGACTACAAAGGGTTCAGGTTTAATCCCGAAGCTGTGATGGAAAAGGACCAGGACCGTTTGTTTCCAACAGAGACTCGAACCGGCGGGTACACGGTTTTCAACGTCAACGCTTCGTACACCTTCGTTCAGCAGCACGTGGCTCAGACGATCTCGATGAGCGGATTCAACCTCGGTGATCGCCTGTATCGCAACCACCTGTCATTCATAAAGGAGTTTGCTCCGGAGATCGGTCGCGGAGTTCGGTTGACTTACAGTCTGAGGTTTTTCTAAAGGCGGTTCAGGGGTAGCCTCGAATGGGCCACCCCCGTTACCTGGTGCAGAAGTTTCGCTTAACTCGCTTCGACTAAGACAGACGCGGATGGAGACTGCTTTATCAGCCCGCCGTCGACAACGCTTCCGGTCTCGCTGATGGCCTCGAACTTAACTTCATTGTCATCGATCTCGAACACCATATAGTGGTTATCCTGATCAAAACCTGCCGCAGTGAGGCTGCTTCCGCGTTCAAGGTCTCCACGCCGCACTTTTCCGCCGGCTCCCGATACGAAATACTGTATTCCTTTTTGCGGCACCGTTCGTTCATAGACGTGATCGTGACCTGAAAAGCAGATGTTAACGCCGTAGCGGGTAAACAAGGGCTCGAGCCGTTTTCTCAAACCCATATCGGATCCGTGAAGACCGCCCGAGGAATAAATCGGATGATGGAAGACGGCGATTTTCCACTTAGCCTTTGAGTCCCGCAGAGAATTCTCCAACCAACCGAACTGCGTCGCACCAAAGTCTGTTGAATCAAGCATGAAGAACTCGGCGATGCCGTTTCCGCGCGAGATCTTGTAATAGTTTTGCCCGCTCATGTTAAACAGAGGGTACTGACACTGATCTTGACGGCCCTCGCGGACATCGTGATTGCCAAGCACGGCGTAGAACTTGACGTGATCCTTCAGCAGGCCGGCGAACGGCTGCTCGAAGTTCTTATTGAAGGAACGCCCGCTGCCGTTGGGATAAATGTTGTCGCCGGCGGCGATAACGAAGTCGAATGCAGTACGCTGGTGTGAGGCAAGCATCTTGCCGGCTATCCCGAACGAATCGCGATCCCCGGTGCCCCAGTCTCCGATCAGAGCGAATCTTATCTTGTCATTTACCGGTGAACAAAAGACGGATGACGGCTTGATTGCCGCTGCCGCAGAAATAGTTGCCAGGGAGAATATCGCCTGTCGGCGGGTGATTTTCTTCTGCATCATTTGCACATCCTTGTACTGATTTGGTCCGAGGGTCATCAGATACGCTCTGCATTTGGTACTCAACGCACTCCAGGCACTCCTATGGTTAGACCGAGAGACTGAGGGGCCGCTGGTACTTCAAAAAATGCAGATGAACCTGAAAGGTTTTGCTATCTGATTGTTTTGGACACTCTGAATCTACCAAAGACGATGACTATCGTCCAGTACTAATTTTGCCACTGTTGCCTTCCGGGGCAGATTGCTGGTAGGGCAGCTATTCTACCAGAATGAACCTGAACAGAACATTAACAATGGTCCGTGGTCCGTGGTCCGTAGTCCGTAGTCCGTGGTCCGTAGTCCGTGGTCCGTAGTCCGTGGTCCGTAGTCCGTGGTCCGTAGTCCGTGGTCCGTAGTCCGTGGTCAGTTGTCAGTTGTCAGTTGTGACGAAGCAACAATCCGTACGCGTCTCGGTTTTGAGCGACGGACCACGGACTACGGACTACGGACTACGGACCACGGACTACGGACTACGGACTACTACCGACTGCGGACCACGTATTCGAATTAATGATAAATTAATCTGTAAACAGGTAGGATCGTGTGGACGCTAGTTCACCAACTCGTCTCGGGCGGTGTCATGAGACTGTTGCTTGTGGAGGATGAGCCGAGGGTGGCGCGCTTCATAGCGAAGGGCGCGCGTGAGCAAGGCTATGCAGTCGACATTGCTGTCGACGGTGAAGAGGCTCTGTATAAAGCCGGGATTCTCGATTATGACTTGATCATACTCGACGTGATGATACCGGTTAAGAACGGCTTTGAAGTATGCAGAGAGTTGCGCGCTCTTGGTTTCAAACAGCCGGTGTTGATGTTGACGGCGAGAGATGGAGTCGACGACCGGGTGACTGGTCTTGATTGCGGCGCGGATGACTACCTGGGCAAACCCTTCGAGTTTAAAGAATTGCTGGCTCGTATTCGCGCGCTTCTCCGGCGGGCTAAGGAGATCAGACCGGAGAGTCTTAAGATCGCTGATCTGGAAATCAACACGTCGTCCCACACCGTCGCTCGCGCGGGGCGCAGCATACCCTTGACTGCGAAAGAGTATTCTTTGCTCGAGTTCTTTGTCTTGAGAGCGGGAAGGCTCGTAGGGCGAGGTGAGATCGCCGATCACGTCTGGGACGAGAATTTTGATCCTTTCTCGAATGTCATCGACGTGTACGTGTTACGGCTCAGGAAGAAAATCGACGAGGGATTCGACCGGCCCCTGATCCATACGCGACGAGGCGAAGGGTATATCTTCTCTGCTGATCCGGAAACCGAAAATGTTTAGCACCGTCCGAGTTCGCCTTACATTGTGGTACGTGCTTGTCTTCGGATTGGTTCTCGCGGCCTTTAGCACATTTGTGTACGGGGTGCTGTCACAATCCCTCTATACCAGGCTTGACCAGTCGCTGCTGCGAGCGACGCAAGTAGTTGCCGGCGAGTTCCGCAGTGAGATCGCCGAACACCAGGGAAACGCGACTGTGGGGGCTGCTCAAACTCTGAATGAATTGCATCTGCCTGGAACGAATGTCGCGATATTTGACGGCGAGCAACTTCTTGCCGCGAACTTCGAAAGGGATCAGCTTTCGGCGCGCGAACTTTTGCCGACGCCCACATCCGGTACCGGCACCATACTTCATACAATTCAGGGCCGCGACAATGAGCGATCGCGGGTCGCAGTGGTGTCCGTGCAGGAGGCCGACAAAAACTATCTCATTGCGGCAGCAGAGCCACTTCAAAATCTTTTGGAGCAGCTTGAATCAATCAGGCGGATATTCTATTTCGGCTTTCCCGCTAGCCTGCTTATCGCCGGGATCGGCGGATTCGTCCTCGCCAGGAAAAGCCTCGCGTCGGTGGTGGCGATGTCACATCAAGCCGAGCTAATCAGCGAGAGGAATCTACACGAACGATTGAGCATCGAAAACACCGGCGATGAGCTCGGTCATCTCGCTCGGGTGTTCAATGAACTGCTCTCGAGACTCGACGGTTCTTTCGAGAGCATGCGCGAGTTTATTGCGGACGCTTCGCACGAGCTTCGCACTCCGCTTTCGATAATCCGGGGCGAGGCCGACGTCGTGCTATCGCAGGAAAGGGACTCGACCGAGTACAAGGATGCCCTGGCTATCATTCAAGACGAGGCCAAACGGTTGTCGCGGATAGTCGATGACATGATGGCGCTCGCACGCGCCGACGCTGGACGACGCCGGCTGCAGATCGGCGAGTTTTATCTGAACGACCTGGTCGAGGAGTGCTGCAAAGCGGCGACGGTGCTCACCGTCAAAGGCGTTTCATTGACCCAAAAGCCTACGGCGGACATCGCCTTCCGCGGCGATGAGGATCTGTTGCGACGGATGCTCATGAACCTGCTCGACAACGCAATAAAATACACGCCGTCGGGGGGCTCGGTCTCAGTAGAGATTGCCTGCGAACCCACGAACGTAAATATCATTGTGTCCGATACGGGAATCGGCATACCTGCGGACCAGGCTCCGCACGTTTTTGAAAGGTTTTACCGTGTAGACAAGGCTCGTTCGCGCGCGGAGGGCGGAAGCGGGCTCGGTCTTGCCATTGCAAAATGGGTTGCCGAGGCGCATAAAGGGTCTATCGAATTAGTTAGCTCTCCCGGCCACGGCAGCAAATTCACAGTATCACTGCCGCGATAACCTGAGAGCGCAGCGCACCCGGCCTGCTCGTGGCGCTTGCTAAAAATTGTCGTTGCCCAATGTGGCGGACCACCGTTCTCCAGCATACTCGAGAGCGTCATCATGAAAAAGCTTATCGCACTGATTGCAATGGCCCTTAGCCTGGGTGGCTGCGCCAGCCGGTCGACACAGGTTTCGACCCAGGTATCGAAAAAGATCGAAGATAGAACAGGCCACGGTCTTAACCCAAACTCACAATCGTCGTTCGCACTCCCGCCGGGGGTTAATCTTTCCGACGGACTCGCG
>DASRIZ010000109.1:0-3579 GCA_035649735.1 Blastocatellia bacterium
CCTGTTGCGCCACCGTCGCGAAAGACTCTCTATCGTGTTGAAAATAGCCGAACTTGCCGCGTTTGATTCGACTCCCCGATACCACACTCTGCCCCAGGCAACTCCTCGGATATTTCGTGACCGCGCCAAGGGTCGCGCAACACAGCTGCATTCCGCCTCGATCGCGCCAAAATTGCAGACGACTCAAAATCCGAAACCCCTGGGCATTGGACTCGAAATTGGCCAGATCAGCTTGCTCTGCCTCCGTGCAACCCTCCTCCAAAAGTTCGGGCCGGTCGATGCGGAACCAATGTCGAATTGCTTCCTCGCCAGCGTGACCGAACGGGGGGTGTCCAATATCGTGCGCCAAGCATGCAGCGGATACGACATCGGCGAAATCGCTCGGTCGCAGGATCGTTCCTTCGCGATCGCTTGCGCTATCAGATCCAACAAGCCGCAGCCGGTCACCAGCCGAAAGACCGAGAGATCGCCCCACAGAAGACGCCTCGATACTATGGGTTAGCCGCGTCCGCACATAGTCGGACTCCGGGAATGGGTACACCTGGGTCGTGTCCTGCAAGCGGCGAAAAGATGAGGAGTAAACGATGCGGTCGAAATCCCTGATGAAAGGTCCGCGGAGCGAGCGCTCTGCCCGATCGCGATCCAGGGTCGGGCGTTCGTTCGGCCCGCGAAAGCGTTCGGGCGACATCAACCGAAGCCACGACATCATCGAGCCATCCCCCGTCCAGCAGCCCATCGCTAATTGTTCGGCGCGTTAGCACGACGACCGCTAGATGTCATGATAGCGGTGCAGCCGCATTACAAGTACCTCAAACTACAGTTATCATCCCAAAGCATGGCTCCGATGTACTTCTATAGTGTTGCTATGACTATATCCCCATGAACTATTGTGTCCTGAAGGAGCGTGCTCATGGACCGACTCGATAGCTATGTGCGCTCGGACTACAAAAACGATAAGACGGAGATCGAACGCGCCCACACGCTACTCGAAACGACTCTTCCTATCTTCCGCGACTTCTTCATCGGTACGACCGACGGCGGCAAATGGCCATACCAGATTGTCGACTACCGTCACCCTGATGCAGCCGCGATTCGGGCCGTAGCGGGCCCTGGTGCAACCTACTCTGCTAGCACCAACACAATGATACTCTTCGCACTTGCGGTTGCGGCCGGCCACATCCGTTCAAGCCCTCTCGTTCCCGCGACCCGTGCATCGTTCCGGAGCCGACAGACAGATCGGCTCGTCGACCTGATCAAGAGAGCACTAAACACCTTACAAGTGCACCTGCAGAGAGATACCAAGTTTGTCATCACCTCAGCGACGTGGGGTGAAGATGACCCGCTCACTTTAACTTGGTTGATTCAGATACTATCGTCGCTGCAGGGAAGTCGCGATCCGAAGGTCACGTCCTGGATTGGAAGTTTTCGAGACATGGCTGACGCACTTATCGCGATCGGCCGCGAGCGGATCCAGGCGGCAGTCCAAAATCCCGCCCGTCCGGTGCTCGCAGTTAGAGCTCCATCTCAAGCGTTGGAGCACACCTTTCCTGTACTGCGGCTAGTTCAACTCTATGAAGCGCTGCGGCGCCTCAGCAAAGCACCTGACGTCGATCTCAGTGGTGCGGGTCGCTACTTCACGGACCGTCTGCATCAACAGTTGTCATTGAGCGCAATCCCCTCCGCAAACTTCGATGTGGCTGAACTCGTTTTCTCCCTCGAAGGCGCGCTCCTATGCGGTCAAGACGCTCCTAGCATTGACACCCTGTCTCGCAGCTTCGACGTGATCACTGAGCGCCAGGCTATCAGTCCCTATTGGAGGCCGGTCCGGCCGCTCGTGGTGACTCCGCGAGGGCAGATACATCTTCCGCTCAGTGTAGAGATCGCAAACTCTCTGCTTAGAATTTGCGCGTTCGGAGATGACGAGCTTAGCAGCGCTCTATTCTCAAAGCATCTTGGTCTATTCAAACGATACGTTGACTGGGTAAAGTCCCGTATCGTGCGGGGCGAGGCCGACACGTTCGCGACACCGACATCGCGCAAATCGTTCACCGGTTGGCCGTCGGAGCACACGGACAGCCCGCGGTCAATTCATCCATGGCAAACAAGCCAGATTCTATTGTTCTTTGCGCACTATAGTTCTCTTCTTCAGCAACACATAGCGGATTCAGCTTTACGAGCTGCGAATTTTTCAGGGGCTTCGCCTAACCGCTTGGCGCGTCCTTCACGTGAAGCCTGCGAAGCGCTAACGATAAAATATGATCCAGCTCCGACGTTCGCCGATAACAGCCCATACCGTGTATACCGTCGGCTCTGCGAAGAATATGTTCTGCCCCGTATCGCCCATTCATTCGGAGAACTGCAGTCATTGAGGCATTTCTCGATGCTGCTCTATGGTCCTCCGGGCACGGCTAAGACCACCGCCGCCGAGGAACTGGCCAGAATTCTCGGGTACCGACTGATTCAGATCACTCCGAGCGATTTCATCGCCGAGGGCGAGGCTGAAGTAGAAGCCCGAGCAAAAGTGATCTTCCAAACGCTCCGAGAACAGTCCAGCGTCGTCATTCTCTTTGATGAAATCGACCGCTTACTTCTCGACCGCGACTCCGTCCTTTATCAGGACCAGAGTGACATTTTTCAATTCATGACTCCCGGAATGCTCACAAAGCTACGAGACCTACGGGATCAGGAGGAGCCAATTTTCATTATTGCTACAAACTACGCGGAGCGCATCGATCGAGCCGTGAAGCGGCCAGGCCGAATCGATGATCGATATCTACTCCTCCCTCCGGACCGAGAGCAACGGGCGAGTATTTTGCGCCATTTGATCAAAGCCATACTGCTCAATCCGGGCGCAATTGCAGATGCCGACCTGACGACGGCATTGGCCCCAGTCATTAGTGAGACTCCGCTCTTTGTGTATAGCGAGCTCAAGCGGCTCGTGCGCGATGCACTGCCCGATCCCTGTGACCTTTCGTGCCCCGAAATCATCGACCGTCTTAAGACGGCCAAGCTTCACATCGACCCGACCATAACTCTGGCTTCCTATCGAACACGCTTTAGAGCAGGCCTTACTGCCACCCAGCCTTTAGCCACTGTAGAGGAGCCATTCGAGGAATTCCTGCTCTTGGTGCATCTCGTTCTTCAATCCAGAGTTCTTCGGGAGGACGAATGGGACCTAGTCGACCGGATCGTGCGTAGCGGTAAGGAAGTTAAGGCTCGCATTCCCGTCACAGAGTTGACTTCAACGATCCTCCGCGACATCAAGGACGCTAGCGTGCGCACATCCCTCCTTGGGAGGTTCAGGGAGCGGGGCCTGTCTGAGTAGGTCGGGACTTGGGTCGCGTCCATGTCTTGGTGAAGGATCGGTCCTAGTGTCCATTCTGTTCAGCGGAAGGCGGGCATTTCTAGCAGGCTGTTAATTCACACTCTTGGACCGACAGCCCGGGTTCCCGACCGCACGCACCTTGCGGGGCGCCGCGATCCAGATGGCCAGCGCCGATAGCACGCAGCCGGCGATCGCGATCCAGAACGCCGGCGTGTAGCTGCCGGTGAGATCGTACAGCGCGCCGGCCACCCACG
>DASRIZ010000110.1:0-3335 GCA_035649735.1 Blastocatellia bacterium
CTTCCTGCTGTTGAAAGAGGGTTTGTTGAGCGAGGACAATTGGACCCTCTCAAAAGCGATCGCAATCATGCTGGCGAAGGGAGTCTCCGAACAAGACACGTTAGAACTAGTGGTGCAGCACCTGGGCCGGCACATCGCCACGGGGCGCGGGGCCAACGAAGGCGGACGCGAACTCGCCATGCTCATCAACGGTGTGAAGGTCGCCCGTCACTATAACCCGGATGACCGGTTGATTCCGCTGATGATCGCCGCGACAGGCGCGTCGGGCACGGCCGGCGATCGACCTTCGGTACAGCCTCTTCCGCCGCCCGTCACATGGGAGAAGCTTGCACGGTGGATCCGGGTCTTTTCAGCTGACAAGGCATGGGAAGGAATCGAGAAATGCCTGATCACTGCGCGGCGGATTGGCGGACACGACGATCAGATCCTTCCGTTGCTTTATGAATCCGCGCTGGAGCCGTTCTTCCTGGGTCATACACACAACCTGCCGCTCCTGGGATTCCTCGCGGAATTGCTCGAAGAATTTGGATGGGATCAGTCGGAGGAATTGGTCTGCAATCTGGCGGCGAAGATCCTCGGCCGGGACCGAGGCGCTCCGGAAGAACATCGACTTGCGGCAATAAAAATGTTTGAGCCCATAAATCTACTGATCGATGAAATCGCCTCGTCATCAGCGTCGTCTGAAAACGCAGCATATGACGAGGATGCGCTAGCGAAGGGCCTGGTGAGTGGCGACCTGGCTCAGACGTTCAACGCAATTTCGGATACGCTTAGATGCGGCGTTGGGATTGATCGGATTACTACCACGATGGTGCTCCTGGCTGCAGATCGCATGGCTCGAACACCGGTGAATCTGAATCCGGGCTGGGGGAGTCTGAGTCACGAATTGATACTCTCATCTTCAGTGAGAACCGCTTTGCGCTACGGCGGTTTTAAGATTGGGGCAAGAGCGCTATATCACGCGGCGTGGCAATTCTTCAGCGACCGCTGGCTCAACATAACGCCGCGTTCCCTCACCGAACCACTAAGCGCAGCTCAATCGGATGCGCCAGACGAAGATACAGCTCTGCGAGCCGTACTGGACGCTATCGAGACCGTTCAGGTTAGAGAGGTAGGACGCAGCACTCGCGAGTACTTGAGCGCGGGCTATTCCGGCGATCGTTTGCTATCAGACATGGGTCAGTCGATTTTGAGAGACGACAACGGTTGGAATCTTCTTCACACCCTGCGCGCGGTCTTTGATGAGTGGGAGCGTTGCGAAGGGCATCCCGCGCGGAATCAATTGCTGGTTGGTTTGAGTCGTTGGGCCACCGATGCTCGTAAGCGATCGGGGAACCAGTCCGCGTCGCAGACCGCCCAACGCTTCGCACGAGGTCAGACCGCGGTTGATCTCTATGAGTCGTGATGACTGATTACCCAGTCTTGACTTCTTGTGTTCGGTCTCGCTGCTCAACCGGAAGTTGCGCGTCTTGCCACGCTGACCAACCACCGTTCAGAGCTCGTGCTTTCTTCCATCCAGCCTGTCTGAGTTCCTGCGCCACACGGGCGCTGGTCGCTTCGTTTAGTCAGGCACAGTAAGCGATGAGCCAGGCCTCCTTGTCCAGATCGAGTTCTTTTGCGCGTTCGGCCACGTGATCGGGCGGCAGTCGAACCGAGCCCCTTGCCTGGCTATCGCTTGTATCAAATGTCCGTTCAGTGCGGACGTCCAGGATCACAACTCGCTCATTTGCCTGCCACAACCCGCGCAGTTCCTCGATCGAAATTCTTTGAGCCCCAATGCTCTCAATATCGCTCTCAGTTTCGCTTTTCTGTCCCGCATTTGCGCCAACTGAACATGTCTCGCTTGACTCGCAAGACGAGAAATCAATTGCGTTATAAACCGAGGCGCTTGTAGTTTGGGGCTCAGGTTCCGGTATCGGTTCCTGCGCGTTATCAGCTCGAGAGATCTCTTCTCTAAGCGCCTTTCTCCGGGCGGCTCTTGCCAGCAACATCGGGGAGCCTCCGTGCAAAACAACCGACACAAGCACCACCAGAGAACAAATTGAGAAGAGCCGTTCGCTGCCTGGTATACCCGCAAACACCGGCAACAGGATGAGCAGCAACGAGCTCAAACCGCGCGGCCCAAACCACGCGATCAAAAGACGGCCGCGCATGTCAACGCCTGAGCCTATCAGCGACAGCAAATAAACCGGGGTTCTTATCAGCACAACGACAGCCGTGAATAACAACGTTGCGCCGCTGATCACCGTGAATCCGCTCCATATAAGCGAGCTTCCGAGCAGCACGAACGTAAACAGCAACAGCATCTCGGCGGTCACTCCGCCGTACTCGATAAAGCAATCACACAATTCGACGTCGAGAGCAGCTATCGTCATTCCCGCAGCAAACGCCGCGAGAAATCCGCTGCCGTGCACAGCCTCGGCCGCGGCAAACGCGGTGAACGCCACGCCTAATGAGTAAAGCGACTCATAATCGCGACGCACGCCAATTCTCTTTCTTATCAAATCCAGCGCCGCCACTCCCAAAAGGCCGACCAGTATTCCGGCACCGGGCCCGAGAATAAAAAGATCGAGTCCAAGCACGGCAAAGCCACCACGATTCAGAGCGGGGCCCGGATGAAGGAATGCCATCGCGACGATTACAATCGGCAATAGCGCGACGTCGTTTAGCCCGCTCTCGAGTTGCAGTGCATGTCGTGCATCGTCTGGGATGTCGCGGCGCTTCAGTAGCCCGCGCAGCAGTACCGGATCGTTGGAGGCGAGCGCCGCGCCAAGGATCGCAGCCGCGGCTACTGGTAAGCTCAACACCCACCACGCGGTGAGCGCAATCAGAGCAGCGGTGAGCAAAGTGCCTGGCCCGAGCAACCTGAAAGCAAGCCCGCTTCGTCTTCGGACCTCTGAGATGTTGAGTGAAACGGCATCCGTAAACAGGACAAGCGCCAGACTGAGCGTGGCAACGGCCCTCAACGTTCCGGACTCGAGCTGTATGTTCAGCAGTCGTAACCCAAACGGACCCAGCGCGGCCCCAAGAGCCAGAAACACGGCGACTTGCGGCAAACCGCTCCGATCGACCAGCCCCGAAAGCAGGGCGGAGATGATGATTACGACGCCGATGATGGCGAGCGCGGCGGCTAGTGACTCGGCGCTAAATGAACTCATCGTCTTCGGTGAGAATGAGCGACGGCTTGATTGCAAAATCTCTCGCTGTGCATTCTCCCGTATCCGAGAACTAAAGTCCAAAAACAAAACTCGGCATCACTCTTCTTACGGGGTTAGAACGGCTCTCAGAGTTGGTTCAGGCGGGATTCAGTAAGCGCGGGATGAGGTGACGCCGCG
>DASRIZ010000111.1:0-38079 GCA_035649735.1 Blastocatellia bacterium
CGAAGGCCGAATCCTTTACTTCGACGAGAACAGACAGAAAGTCGTTTCCGAAGCCCCAAAAGCTTGAGGCAACGATCTAGTGTAGTGCGGACACCACCGGCTTCAGCGTGGTGCTTCAGTTTCAACCTACGTCTCGGCTTCCGTCCCCAGACACCACCGGCTTCAGCCGCGTGGTGTTTCAATTTCAACCTACGTCTCGGCTTCAGCCGCGTGGTTCTTCAATTTCAACCTACGTCACGGCCGCGTGCTCACCGCCCGGACACCACCGGCTTCAGCCGCGTGGTTCTTCAATTTCAACCTACGTCGCCGTTGCGCGAACCCCCCCACCGGGTTTAGCCGGTGGTGTAGAGATCGGCGACTCACCCGTAGGCTGAAATTGAAACACCACGCGGCTGAAGCCGGTGGTGTCTGGGGACGCAAGGCTGTGACGTAGGATGAAATTGAATGACCACGCGGCTGAAGCCGGTGGTGTCTGGGTACGGGGCCCCGCGCTCGTAGGTTGTAGGTGAAGGACCACGCGGCTGAAGCCTTTCTGTCATGGTGCGCGCCGCGCGCGTTCGTAGGTCGAAAGTGCAACTGAATATCAAATGTAATCCAGAGCCTTTTGCGTCATAATTGATGGACCGGTTTTGCGAGTACGTCGCGCCCGCGGATCGAGCATGTCAAATAAGGAGGAATCACGATGCCTGAGTTTCACCAGGAACAATACATCTATCTCGCCGGATTGACTCACAAATCAGCGCTTATTGCCTGGGGAGCCTTTTACTTCAAGGTAAAGGGAAAAAGCGAGGACCAGCGGTTCAAACTGGTTGATGACAGCGATCTCAAGCACATACACCCTCCGCGCCATCAAACAATTGGCGCAAGCTCCGAGCCGTTTGGCGATGCAACGGTCGAAGTCCGCGATGCCAGCAGCGGCGAGTTGGTGGCCGGAGGGACCACCAGCGTAGCTAACCATCTTTTGGTGACCGGACTTTTGCCGGACACCGAATACACTTACAAGATATCGGTGAATGGCGATGAGTGGGCGGCTGGAGAGCGGCGCGATTGGGTCGCCCGGGATGACGATAACAAAGGACTCGAGAAAAGCGGCCGCGTCTACAACAACCGGTTTCGAACCCATCCGCACCCGGAGATTTCTGCGCCACTCACTTTCGCAGTGCTTGGCGATTTCGGCACCGGAGTGCGCAAGCCGTCCAGCTCGACGCGCCGTCAGCGTGAAGTCGCCGCAGCGCTTGAACAGGCGGTTGATCAGCATAAGGTCCGGCTGGTGCTCACAACCGGCGACAATATTTACGCCGCCACCAAGCTGCTCGGGTTTATACCAATCGGAAACACCGGCGATGAAGACGACGACTGGTTCTTCACGTTCTATCAGCCCTATCGCTACATACTCAATCGCGTGCCGGTTTATCCGACGGTCGGCAATCACGATAGCGGCGAAACCGAAAAAAGTGATGATCGAAAGCAGTTGATGGACAATTTCTATCTTGAGCAGCGGTTCGCAGGCTTGGAGGCTGACGGATTGGCCTCGATTGGCCCAGGTCTTTTTTATCGGTTTCGCTATGGCGCTGACTTCGAGTTTCTGTGTGTCGATACATCGAAGTCCTCGCCTCTGGCTGGCGATCGAGTGTTTAAGAAGGACCAGCACCTCCGATTTATCGAGTCATCGCTTCCCGACAAAGGCGAATCGGCGGGAGGCCCGGTGTGGCGCGTACCGTTCATGCACCATCCAGCCTACACAGCGGGACCCGTGCATCATAACTCGAGGTCGATCATCGACACCCTCACACCGCTGTTTAAGAGAGCCGGAGCCCAGATCGTGTTGAGCGGCCACGAGCACAATTTTCAACACTCTTGCGTTGATGACATAAACTACTTCATCACCGGCGCAGGCAGCAAAGTTTCGCTCGATCCGCCGTCAAGGTTTGATAACGCAGTGAGCACTGGCTGCTGGGCCGCCGACGCCCACTTCCTGCTGATAGAGGGTAATCGCACCCAAATGACCGTCACTCCGATCGCAGCCGCATCGGAGGGCAATCCACTATCCGGAATCACGCTCAAAGATGCGAAGAATAAGCCATTTGCCAACCCGATCGTTATTTCGACGTCCGGTAAGCTGGTGCTCGCTCAGAGTGGAGATTGACCAGCGACGGTCTTATTTGGACTGCGCCGCCTCTTACTCATTCGGTGTCTCTCGCATGCGTGGCGGCGCTTTTGTTGTGTGGGCGCAATAGCTCTGGTCTGCTGCTGTTCTCGCACCACACCACAAAAGCGCCGCCACTCAACCGTAAGCCGTCCAATGCCGAGAGGCGGCGCAGTCCAAATAAGTCTGGAGCGGTCACGTTGACGCCCATTCTTTCTGGAAGCTAGAATGACCCTCACGTTGCGATCATTCGTTCGTCGTGGGGATGTGGCGGAACTGGCAGACGCGAAGGTCTCAAAAACCTTTAAGGGTAACCTTGTGTGGGTTCGATTCCCACCATCCCCATCCAAATAGCCGTCGGTACCAGTCGTACGTGGTCATAATGCCTAAATTCGATCGCTGCCCACTGACCACTCTCGTATGAAGAAGCCTGAAATCAACTTCGAAGCGATCCCTCGCTCTGCCGTATCAAACACGACCCTAAAGATTTGTCTCAAGTGCGCCTTCGATGTATTCACAAAACAGTTGAAACTCGCACCGCGCACCGCCTATTCGGAACTCAAGAAGCATTCTCCTGAGGAGGTAGACATTACCGGCGCCGCTACATCACGGCCGCATTTCTTCGACCAGCCGGATCTCGATCACTGTCCATATTGTAACGGGACCAAGCGGTGGTTCGCGGAGTTTCACGTCACTCGCATCGACGCGCATTCTTCATTTGAGAAAGAACGAAAGAAACTCTGGAGTGCGCTCAAGAAGCAACCGGATCGTTACGCCCTTTGGAGTCCCGAACGGACCCAGATGCAGATCTTCTCTGAGTGGCTGGAGCGATTGAATCGCAGTCTGAGCTTTGAGGATGATCACTGGCTGCTTGAATCCGCCATCTCGCATATAAAGCGCTCCGCCCCTTCAAACGACTGGGACACGGTCCTGGCGGCCGGTGTGCGAAGGGTCCAGCTCTCGAGGCAGGTGGAAGATAGCTGGCGTTATGAGGATGGGTGGTTATATGTTTCGCCCGCGCTGTACGGCGACGTGATCATGGTGCAGCATTTGATCTCGCGATCTCATCAGCACGGCGGAAGGACGTTCGAAGGAAGGCTCACGTTTCAGGAACTGATCAGGAGGCTGCGAAGAATCGGCTATTTCGAAGCAAAGGGAATCAAGGCGAGCGAACCTTATGAGGAGTTTGAACAAGCGGTTGGCAAGCTGGTTGATTCAGGACCAGCCGCCGTGTACTATGCCGTTGACCGCAGGAACTACTTAGACAAACTCAAATCCATTTACGATAAAAAACGAGAGAAATGAAAATAAAACTTACGCTGATCGCGGTATTGGCATTAGTAATCGCGGCACCGGTGGCCGCTCAAGATGGATCCGGGTTCGTAATCTCACTCAAGAACGGCAGCACCATTCGAGGCCGCACTCTCTCGCGCGATGAAGCGACCGGAAAGCTTCGTTTGGCTATGACCGAAGCTGGCGGCCAGGCCAACAGCTACGCAGTCATTGCGCCCGAGGACACGACAGACATCCGCTCTTCGGCCAGCGAGAGCGATTCGATCAGGATTAGGTTAAAGGGCGGCAGCGATCTCAGATGCAAAGAGTTTTCGCTTGTTGGCGACGCTGTTGCCGTCAAGCTTGGGTCCGCCACTAAAGTCGAGGTCAGATGGAGCGACATTGACTCAATAAGCTTCGCGCAGTGAGTGTTGGATCAACGGCGGCCAAATAGAAGATAGAAAATAGCAAATCGCAAATAGCAAATAGTCAAATTGTCCCGTTTAGTACCGCATTCAACTCATCCCAAACCAGTTTAATGTGATCGCGCGTCGTCCGTATGTTGCCGATCGACAACCGCAGAGTAAACCGCCCTCTTAACTTTGTATGTGAAAGAAAGACATTTCCCCTTCGATTAACCTCTTCGAGCAGCTTCTCGTTGATGATGTCCAGTGTTTCTTCAACGTATTCGACATCACGGCTCCAATGCGGCTCGTTGGGCGCCTCCTCCACGCTTCGGGCTGCTTCTGTCTTGAAGTGAGCCGGGTGCGCCCGGAAGCACACCAGGCTGAACGGAACCGGCGCGAGCCGCTCAAAGTGCTCGCTCTGATCAACCCATTCCGCGAACTCGCGAGCTAATGCAATCTGGCTTCGTATTCGATCACGCAATCCTTCGACTCCGAAGTAACGCATCACGAACCACAACTTCAACGCGCGAAAGCGCCGCCCAAGCTGCGGGCCGTAGTCCATGAAGTTCTTGACTTCATCCCCTTCATCCGTCCGCAAGTACTCGGGCACCAGACTGAACGCCCGGCGAAGCACGTCCATCCGCCGGCAGTAAAGCACACTCAAATCGAGCTGGACGAATAAGCCCTTGTGCGGATTCATGACCAGCGAGTCCGCTCGATCTGAACCTTCGAGGACCCAGCGCATTTCGGGAATCACCGCGGCCGAGCCTCCATATGCGGCGTCTACGTGCAGCCATAACCCCTCTCGCTCGCAGATATCCGCGATTGCCGGCACGGGATCAATGCTGGTGGACGAAGTGGTACCGGTGGTCGCAACCACGCAGAAAGGCAGCCAGCCCGCTGCGCGATCTTCGTCGATGGCAAGCACCAACGCGCGAGGGTCCATTTGATAGTCGGCATCGCACCATATCTTCCGAAGACCTGCCTGTCCGATCCCGAGTATGATTGCTGCTTTGTCGACCGAAGAGTGAACGTGTTCCGAAGCGTATAGCCGAAGCCTTGAACCCGTCGCAACGAGTCCCTGCTCGCGCACTTCCAGACCGGCGGCTTCTCGGGCCGCAGCGATGGCGCAAAGAGTCGAAATCGAAGCAGTGTCGTAAATCACACCCTCAAAACTGTCTGGCAGGCCGATCATCTGCCGCAGCCACTCGAGCGTGACTTCTTCAAGCTCGGTTGCCGAGGGCGAAGTACGCCAGAGCATAGCGTTTACGTTGAACGCTGCTGACAACATCTCACCGAGGATTCCCGGCGCAGATCCGCTGGTCGCAAAGTAGGCAAAAAAACCCGGATGATTCCAGTGGGTCATGCCTGGAACGATTACCCGGTCCAAATCCGCGAGCATCGCTTCCAGAGCTTCGCCGCGTTCGGGTGCATGCGAGGGCAGCGCCTCTTTGATTTGACCAGGTTTGTTTTGAGACAGGACCGGATAGCGCTCGGGGTTGGCGAGATAATCGGCGATCCAATCGACGACCTGGTGACCGTAGCGGCGAAAGTCGGCTGGACTCATATCGCCGAGCGGCTCGGGTTCGGGTCGTGGCTCAGGAGGGTTGTTCACACCGTAAGCCTCACGTAGTCCGCTCGTCGTTTCATCGGCGTGAATCCTTCCGCGACAATCGCATCGCGAAGCATCATCTCGGTAGCTCTATGATTTGCTCCTGCGGGTGTGATTACGTTCTCTTCGATCATCGTGCTGCCTAGATCATTGGCGCCATAGTGGAGACCTTGACGCCCAACATCCAAACCCTGGGTCAGCCACGACGCTTGAACGTTGGGGATGTTGGCAAGGTAGAGCCGGCCAATCGCCAGCCATCTCAAATACTCATCGCCTGAAATACGATCCGGAAAGCGTTTGCCTATGGGCGTGTTGTCCGGTTGAAGCGTCCACGGGATAAATGAAACAAACCCGGGGTTGCGATCTTGAAGCTCCCGGAGTCTTTCGAAATGCATCAGACGCTGATCGCGAGTCTCGCCCATGCCAAACATCATCGTCGCGGTCGTCGGTATGCCCAGCGTGTGCGCGACGTCCATCACGTTCAACCATTCTTCGGTATTGCAATGAGTGCGCCGCTTACGGCGAATCTCGTCCACCAGAATCTCGCCGCCTCCACCCGGTATCGAATCAAGCCCGGCTTCACGAAGCTCACGAAGCACTCCATCAACTCCCAGCCCGGTGATCTTCGCCAGATGATCGAGCTCCGGTGGCGAAAAACAATGCAGATGAATTTTGTATCTGGTCTTCAGCTCGCGCAAAAGACCGGTGTAGTAATCGAGCGGAAGATCAGGGTGAAGACCGCCTTGCATCAGCACCCCGCTGCCTCCGAGCTCGATCATTTCTTCGACCTTTGCGAAGATCTCCTCATAGTTGTGAACATAGCCTTCCGGCGATCCGGGCTTGCGATAGAACGCGCAAAAGGTGCAGACGGATACGCAGACGTTGGAGTAGTTTACATTGCGATCCACGACGTAGGTTACGACGTGATCCGGATGAAGCTCTCTGCGGAGCTCATCGGCGAGGTGCCCCAGCTGCTCGGTGGGGGCAAGGTCCTCGACTGTCTTCCATTCTTCGAGACTCAGCCGTTCCCCCGCTTCTATGCGGGCCAGTAAACAGCCAATATCATTTGTTTCCAGGGTGTCTTGCATAGCGGGCCTCGCCGGGATTATAGCCAACGAGCCAGTCAATTGCTATTTCTCAGTGGTCACTGGTCATTGGTCACTGGTCATTGGTCACTGGTCATTGGTCATTGGTCACTGGTGATTGGTCATTGGTCACTGGTCATTGGTCACTGGTTATTGGTCACTCATCATTGGTCACTGGTCATTGGTCACTGGTCATTGGTCACTGGTCATTGGTCATTGGTCACTGGTCGGTCGTTCCGTAGGCAATGAGGTTCCTAAACCCGTCAAGGGTTCCATGTTTATAGACACCCCTGAGGCCAATGACCAATGACAATTGACCAATGACCAATGACCAATGACAAATGACAAATGACCAATGACAAATGACTTCTGAGTATGGTAAACCCTTATGTCAGCTTCGCACCCCGTTTTGCCGCGGTGAGGAACCCTTGTCTCTCGCGAATCTTTTTTAATGAGAACCGCCACACCGATGGACGCTTACACAAAGGTTCAAAATCTGTCGCTGATAGTGCAGCCCGGCGATAGCTTTTTCCCTATTGTCGATGCCATAGACAGCGCCACCACAAGCATCAAGATGACCATCTTTCGAATGAATGATCCCATCGTTCGCGAGGCGATGACTTACGCCGTGTCGCGCGGGGTCAAGGTGCAGGCGCTCGTTGCGCCGGCCTCCAAGGGTTGGACCAAGCGAAACAAGAAGCTATCCGAGGAGCTGGCCAAGGTCGGCATCGAAGTCACTGTTCCCAGGGCGCGCAAGGAAAAGATAAAACGATACCACTACAAGATCATGACCATCGATAATCAGCAGTCGTTGATCTTGACCTTTAATCCGACTCAGAAAAACCTTCATTATGCGCGGGACTTTGGGCTGCTGATAAAGGACCCGGAAATCGCCACTGAACTGAGCCGTTTGTTTGATGCGGACTGGTCGGGCGAGAGCTTTAAGCCCAAAGACCTACCGTTGCTGATCAGCCCGTACAACAGCCGGCAGAAGATAATGGATTTGCTGGGGTCCGCTGAGCGAACGATTCGAATACTCGATGCGAAGGTAGAGGACCAGCAGGCTATTGGGTTGTTGTTGCGAAAAGCATCTCTTGGATGCAGCATCAAGATAATCAGCGAAGACACGTCCTACAACGAAGTGGTGCCGAACTATCACGTACGCAAGCTCGCGCGCTACAAACTGCACGCCAAATGCGTAGTGGTAGACGGGAGCAGGTTCTTCGTGGGAAGCCAGAACCTTCGCCCGGTCAGCCTGGACAGGCGTCGTGAAGTGGGCATGATCGCTGAGGACGACGCGATGGCGCGAAAGATTGAACGCGTTTTTGACGAAGATTGGGAGAATGCCACCGATATGCGAGCCGAAGGAGCGATGCGTGAGACGTGAAACGTGATGCGTGATGCGTGAAGCGTGATGCGTGATGCGTGATACGTGAAGCGAGCTCTGGTAGCGGCCTCTCCAATGTTCGATTCACTTTTCACGCATCACGCATCACGCATCACGATTCACGTTTCATTTCCCTATGACATGTCCTCGATGCCGAACTAAGATGGTCGAAAAGAAACGCAGTTATCATAAGCGGCGAAAGTGGGTTTGTGCCAAATGCGGCGCGGCTCGTATGCAAGCGCAGAAACCGCGCCCGGCAAAAATCAACCGAGGTGCGCAAGTATGAATAAGGGTCATAAAACGGATTTCAAAAAAGGCGATGAGGTGAGCTACGCGATGCCGGCCGGTATGCACTACGGCACTGTGATTCGAGTGCTCGGGGCGGATGAATCAGCAGCCGTGGAAATTGAATTCGAAGACGGCCGTAAAGAAATTAAGAAGGTGCGAGATCGCGCGCTCAGTCTGTTGAGGCGGGCCACTGGAGTAAGCGAAGAAGAAGAACGCCACGCCGATCGCGAACGCTTGCACGATCCAGAAATCGAGCGTCTCTTCCGCAGCGAACAGCGCAAACGATAAACGAAATAGGTTTCTGGTTTGTGGTTTATGGTTTGTGGTTTCTGGTTTGTGGTTTTTAGTTTTTGGTTCTGAGTTTCAATCGCGGCTTGGCTTTAAGAGGCCGAAACCAGAAACCAGAAACCACAAACCAGAAACCAAAAACCAGAAACCCGAAACCTGAAACCACAAACCAACCGAATCAATGATCCAAAACAGCGCGTTTCATCACCTCGAAGTTCCGTGTGACGATCTCGAACTAGCCGAGCGGTTCTATACGATCGTATTCGGCGCCCGGGTTTACATGCGGAGAGACAGCGAGCGACGCGCCGGTGTCCCTGCGAGCGGCACGATAACCGAAGCAGAATCACTTGGGTTTCAGATCGATGGAACTTACTTGAAAATCGGCGATGCATTCCGCATCGGGTTCCTGAAGCGTGAGCAGGAGCACAATCAGCGCGAACTCGACCATCTGGCATTTACAATTGATGACCGGGACCTGGCAGCGCTAAGACGGCGACTGATCGAATACAAGATTGAGGTGATCGATCAAACTGCCGACCGCATGATCCTTCGCGATCCGTTTGGGATGATGCTCGAGCTGTGGCCCCGCGCAGTACTGGCGCGGATGGGGTTACTTTGAGGAATGCAGGTGGCAGAAGGCAGCTTACGTTATTAAGCGCATTAAGAACTGGGAAAACGGGCTATTACGAAATCCAGCCGGGTCAAATGCAAGCAGGTATACGATTCGTGCGATTCCGTAAACTACGAATGCAATTGCGAACGCTTTGACCACACTGAGGCGGCCCGCGAAACGATCCAACCGGTAAACGATTTTGTCTTTGTTCAACAGAACACACCCGGACCTGATCCAAAGCAAGACAAGAGCGAAAAACAGCGGCGGGCCCAGCAGGTTGAACGAGAACGCGGCAGTAATCTCGCCTTTGCCGAGCGCGCAAAACGAGTGCGTCAGCCCACAACCAGGACAGGGCAAGCCGGTCAAGTTCTTGAAACCGCAGATGGTGAAATATTGCCCTTCCGGAAGCGTGAACAGCAGGCTCACCATAAACACAGCAAACAGACCGATCAGGCCAAACAGCGCGAGCTTTTTCGATGGCGCCTCTGCCGCGGAGTGGACCTCGGTTACAGATTGTTCGGTTATTGTCGGGGCTTCCATGCGTAATTGTTCAAGTTCTAAGAATCGCTCCACGATGAGAAGACGTTTGATTGGCGGCCGTGAAATCTTCAACCAGTTTTACGAACTGCCTTCGGTATTCTAACATCGGCAGAAATCCACAGTCGCTCATCGTCGCCAGCTTTCCTGCACCCGCTAACGAGAAGAGTCTGCGCGCTTCCGCGGCACCCTTCTTGTCCTTCTCTCCGCAAACAAAAAGGATAGGAGACACGGACCGCTCGATGAGCTCGTCAAGGATTGCCACGGCATCGCCGCTTGACGCTGATAGCGCTGTCTCGTATGCGGCGCGAGGGCTGAGCTCTGCGAAATCATTAAACAGCCGGTCGCGATAAGGTTGAGGCGCTCGCCGAAATCGTCTGGCAACCAGATTGCGCAGCAGAGGGTAGGCAGCAAGCTCACGCAGCGCAAGCGAAGCAGGAGTGAACAGCGCCAGATTCCTCACGTCATCCTGCGACAAGCCTCTTCGCGGACTGACGACGATAAGGGAACTTTTGTCCTGCGGGTGACGATCAGCATCGACGGCAGCAATAAGCGATCCCATCTCATGTCCCACAATCGCGGCGTCGTAGAATTCTGCCGCTTCGAGCAGCGAGTGCAGATCCTCACCGTGGTCTTCAATCGTAAAGCGAGCGTTGACCGAAAAAGGCTGAGACCGACCGAAGCCTCGCGCGTCATAAATCAAACAGCGATGCCTTCGCTTTAACGTAGCTACAATGGGTCGCCAGCATTCGCACGACATTGCCCAACCGCTGACGAAGACAATAGGTGGCCCATCACCGGTGACTTCGTAGTAAAGCGGACCGTTGTTAGTTCTGAGGACCATAGAGAGGTTGATTCTGCACTGTGAGAGTCGGCGATGCAATCCGGTAACCGCCTCAGTTTCTTGACACCGGTCACAACCGGTCAGTAACATCCGCATTTGTCTCATGTGATAGAAAGTCGACATGGCAACCAGCGACGAAGAGTTCATGCGGGAAGCACTAGCCGAAGCTGAGGCCGCCCGCGATGACGGCGAAGTCCCGGTCGGAGCAGTCGTAACGCGCGACGGCATCGTGATCGCTCGGGGTCGGAACGCGGTCATCGGCAAAAGCGATCCGACGGCTCACGCGGAGATCGTCGCGATCAGGGAAGCCGCTCGGACAGCAGGCAACTACCGTCTTAGCGGGGCCACGTTGTACTCGACCATAGAACCTTGTGCGATGTGCGCGGGCGCGCTTGTGCATGCCAGGGTTGACAGGTTGGTGTACGGGGCAAAGGACCCCAAGGCTGGCGCGGTGGAGACGCATTTCGGGATTTGTACAACCGACTTTCTTAATCATCAGGTGAGCGTGGAAGGCGGCATCCTTGAGGACGAATGTAGGCGGGTGCTACAATCGTTTTTTCGCGATAGACGTAATACACGACAACATGCGGAGAGGTGCGAGAGTGGTTGAATCGGGCGGTCTCGAAAACCGTTGTACCCGTAAGGGTACCGTGGGTTCGAATCCCACCCTCTCCGCCAATAGATTGCGGATTTTGGATTGTGGATTGCGGATTCTGAATCTCCTCAATCCGCAATCCGAGTTCCGCAATCCGCAATTCTCTAGGAGAGGTGCAGGAGTGGCTGAACTGGCAGCACTGGAAATGCTGTGTACGGGAAACTGTACCGTGGGTTCGAATCCCACCCTCTCCGCCAATCGATTGCGGATTTCGGATTGTGGATTGCGGATTCCGGTATTCTTCAATCCACAATCCGCAGTCCGCAATCCGCAATTCTTATCAGGCTCCGGACGCCGTGCAATCGCGAGGCTGCAAACCCCGCCAGGCCGGGAACGGAGCAACGGTAGCGGTCCTCGGATGTGCCGCGGCCTCTCCGGAGCCTGACCAGCAATATGGTTCGATAGGAGACAAGCCATGTCGATGATAGTAATGTCCTTGGCCATCTCGCTTGTGACGATACTTCCCCAGACTGGAAAGAACTCCAACCAACAGTCGCAGGGTTCCCGGGTTCAGCAAGAGAAGAAGGACGACAAGTATCCCACAGTTCTAAACTTACCATCGGTTGTTACGGTGCAGTCCATCGCTCTTCCCGACGGGGATAATGCCTGGGCGGTTCAGATAGTTTCGCGCGGAGGGTTGACCGGGAAGGGAAGGGGAGACTTAACCCTGGCGTCCGACGGCAGGTTGTATTGGAATGGCGCAGACGGTGGATGCAGCCGAAAGCTCAACGATGAAACCCTGGCTACACTTGGCAAGGTTGTGCTCGCCGCGGATGCTCCTCCTTCCTCTACCGAAAGATCTGGTATGTGCGGTGATTGCTATGTAACCGCGATGTATTTGCAGCAGCGAACCGCCTCCGGCGTCGTTCGAGCGTCCACCGCAATTTGGGACGAGGTGAGTCAAGCGAAGATTCACGCCGATCTGATCACTATCTACGAGTCGCTGATGGCACTAAGAGGTTGTAAGGACCAATAGACCACACTCCGGTTGCATGAAGCTCAAATAATGGCTGACTCACACGTACTAGCCCGAAAGTTCAGACCTCAGACCTTCGATCAAGTCATTGGCCAGGACGCGATCACGCGGACTCTCAGCAATGCGCTGAAGAATGATCGCGTGCATCACGCCTATATCTTCACCGGCGCTCGAGGCGTCGGGAAAACAACAACCGCGCGCATTTTTGCAAAGGCGCTCAACTGCGCCAAGGGCGTGACCGCCGAGCCGTGTGGTAGCTGTCATTCGTGTGAGGACATCGTGGCTTCGAGGTCGATGGATGTGTTGGAGATCGACGCGGCCTCGAATACCGGCGTCGATAACGTGCGCGACGTAATCATCAATTCGATTTCAATCGCTCCAGCGCGCGATCGCCACAAGATATTCATTATCGATGAAGTCCACATGCTCTCGGCGCAGGCATTCAACGCCTTGTTAAAGACTGTAGAAGAACCGCCGCCGCGCGTGGTCTTCATCCTGGCCACTACAAACCTTGAAAAAGTTCCTGAGACGATTCTTTCCCGCTGCCAGGTGTTCGAGTTTCGCACAATCACGCTCAAGCAGATCGTCGCGCAGCTCCGTTCGATAGCGGAGAAGGAAGGCGTAAGCATCGGCGACGCGGCGCTGCTGGCAATTGCTCGCGCAGGCGAGGGATCGATGCGCGATGCCGAATCCGCTCTCGATCAAGTGATCAGCTTCGCGGTCGGCGAGACGATTAGCGATGAAGACGTGACAGCGGCGCTGGGGCTTGTCGATACCGAAACGCTCAACAAAACACTTCAGGCGATCGCCGATCAGGAGTCCGGCGCGCTTCTACGCATACTCGACGAAGTCGTGGCGCGAGGCAACGACCTACGCAATTTTTGCCGTGAGATGATGGTCCATATTCGAGCGCTGCTGGTCGTCAAAATCGCGGGGTTCGACTCGGAGCTTGTACAGCTGCCCGAAAGCGAAGCCGGCAACCTCAAACGACTGGGTGATCAGTTCTCGGAGCAGGACCTGCTCCGCTTTTTTTCGATCTTGACCAAGACCGAGCAGGACATCAAAAACTCATCGCAGCCGCGATTTCAACTGGAGATCGGACTCGTAAAGCTAGCACAGGCGCGAAGGCTGTTCCTGCTTGAAGAAGCACTCCAGCGCATTGAAGCAATTGAAACCAGATTGGGCCGAACGGGGTTCGAGCCGTCTGCGTCATCAACGCGCGGAGCGCTTACCCAAAAGGCGTCGCGATCTGAGTATCAGTCGCCGCGCTCATCGACAACGCGCGGTGTGGCGCCGCCGGTTCGCTCTGGTGCCAGCGAACCAAACCCTGTGACCTCATCGGGACAACGCCAAAACATAACCGCAACACCGGAAGTCGACCGCTCTCCGAAGTCTGCGGCGCCAACGACTGGGAAGCCGGGAAAGGACAAGGTCGACAGCGAACCCCCGTACGAACCGCCTCCGATTGACGACATGTACGAAGCAACGCCAAAGCCTGCGCCAAGGGGAGCTTCTCGGGACACAACCATGGCAGAAAGAACCCCGATAGACAGGATAAAGGACGCACTGGAGATGAAGGGAAAGATGCGGGTTGCGGCGGCTTTGGACAAAGGGACAGTTTCCATCGATGGCGATCACCTTTTCGTTGAATACTCGCTTGAGAACGCCGCGTGCAAAGCTGAGATCGAGGACCGCAACAGGCGCATTTCGATAGAAGACGCTTGCGAACAGGTGGTTGGTCGCAGGCTGACGCTTAAGGCTTCGATTAGCGGGGATGAAAAAGGTGAAACCCTAGTTGGTCAGGGCACTACAGAGCGATTACCTCAGCCAAAAGTAAAAGCGAAGGGCGCGGCCGAAGACGACCCCAAACTTCGAGCACTTCTGGACGCGTTTCATGGCGAAGTGATCGAAGTGATTAAACCGGACAGATAGGTCAGATAGTCCATTCAATTGGGCGGAAAGCGAAGGTATGTCATGAAGTTTCCAGGCGGCTTAGATTTGCAGGAGATGATGAAGCAAGCGCAGCAGATGCAGGAAGACATGCAGCGCGAGATGCAGCGTGTACGGGTGGACGCCAGCGCCGGCGGTGGAGTCGTCACCGTTGCGATGAACGGAGCGAAGGAACTGACCGAGCTCAAGATTGATCCCGAAGCGGTGAAGAGCGGAGACGTCGAGATGCTTCAGGATTTGATTCTGGCCGCTGTCAACGAAGCGTCGCGCAAAGTCGATGAAGCGATGAGGGGTAAGCTGGGATCAAAGTTCGGGGACATGGGACTTCCCGATGGTCTGCTTTGAGCGCCAACCCGACTAATCCACAGGAGCGCCCACGCGTGGCCGCCCCACATTCCCGGCTGGGGAGCCTCGCAGGACCGGCCGGGCGCCCCCAACACCGGCACCCGCACAGGGCTTTCGATGCTTGACTACGCAGAACCCGTAACAAAGCTAATCGATGAACTCCAGAAAATGCCCGGCGTGGGCGCGAAGTCGGCGCAGCGCATGGCATTTCACATTCTGCGCGCCGATCGACAAGAGACCGACTCATTGATTGAGGCAATCCAGGATGTCAAAGACAAGATAGTCTTCTGCTCAACCTGCAACAACATCACTGATGTTGATCCTTGCCGATATTGTACGAGCCCGCAACGCGACCGCCGTATGATCCTGATCGTCGAGGAACCCTTCAATCTTGTCACGGTGGAGAAGACTCGCGAATACCGCGGCCTCTATCACGTGCTGCACGGAGCGCTGTCGCCGATCCGCGGAATCGGGCCGGATCAACTGAAGATCAAGAACCTGTTCGAGCGGCTTCGGGTGGAAGAGGTAGACGAGATCATTCTCGCCACCAACCCAAACACAGAAGGCGAAGCAACGGCGAACTACCTAACCAAGTTGCTGAAGCCGTTAGGAATGAGAATCACGCGGATTGCAATGGGCGTACCCGTGGGTTCAGACCTCGAGTACGCCGATGAAGTTACCATGCACAAAGCGTTGTCTAACCGTATCGAACTGTAGCATGCCTACGGACGCGGTATTTTGCGCTTGAATGTGAACGCCGGCGACACTTGTCCAGTGCTCGCCACACGAATCTCAATAGTCACCCACGTTCGATCAGGAAAGCGCTTCGACACTTTTTTGTCGACGCTGGTGACCCGTTTGTACATGCCGTCGCTGACTAGATGCTTGCTCTCATATCGGAGCTTCTTCAACGCGGTGCCGTCGACCAGTATCTCGCTTTCGCCCGGCCTGAAGTTTCTGCCGGCAAGTTCGACGGACGCCCGGTCTGTATCGGTGGCTTCGGTGAATGTTGCTCCGTTGATTATCGGCATTGGCCATATTTGGAAGTTCTGGTTCGAGGCTGCCGTGGCTGAGTTGCCCGCGCCGTCATAAACCGTGATGCGCACTCTCGCACGACCGGCCGACATATCGGCGGGAACCGGCCACTCATAATTCTGCGAGTCCCCGTTGTTGGGTGCGGTACTCGAGGTGATTTCCTGATAGGTGTTACCGTTGTCCAGCGAGATCTCGAGCACCCGTCGAAGAACGCCGACGTTGTCCGTTTCTCTCCACTTGATCATGCTCGCCCCGCCCGCTCCCACGGGATTAGAGGCGTTGTGCGATAGCAACGTAACTGCCGGCGGAGTCGTGTCGGGCGGACCGTTAACGATTTCGAAAGGAGATGCCCCCACCGATGAGACAGGCAAGTTGACGCCGTCAAGAACTGTCACTCGAATTCTTGCCGTCGTCGTCGGCCATCCTGGTACTTTCCAGTCGAAGCTTCGGGCTTTCCCGTCGAGCGAAGCGATTGGGCTGTACGACGTGCCGTCAGGAGAAAACTCAACTTTTTGACTGGTTATTCCCTTATCGTCGGAAGCGGTCCATTGAATTTTAATGGTGGTGCCGACGGTGAAGTGCTCGCCTCCAGTTGGTGATGTCAAGCTTACTGAAGGCGGCGAATCAACCGGTCCCGTGCCTTGCCCTTGAACGTTGTAAACTACGAGCGCGAAATCCTGATCGGTAAGATCGCTGTTGCCGGGTACGCCGTCGCCAGCAATGTTGGCGCCGACTATTCGAACAGTGAAATCTCCCGAAGCTCCTGCAGGCGCCCAAACTGACTCGAGATTGTTTAGGCGGTCAGGAGTGCCCCCCGAAGTCGAGACCGCGCCGGAGAAGTGATTGCCTAGATAGGTCTGTCCGCCGAAGTCGACTTGCAAATCCAGATCGTTGACTACTGGATTGACCGCCGCGCTTCCCGGCGCATCGGTCCACGCCAGCGTGACCCGGAATGGTTTTGTGGGATCGGCAATTTTGCCCTGTATGGTAACTACCTGACCGGTGTTTGAGACCATCTGATTCTGATCAACCGTGAGCCTGGGAAGACCATCCAGCGCGCGACCGAGACTCATTAGTCCCCACCCTTGATTGGCTCCCGGTAAAGTATCCGCTGCCAAAACCCCGGTCATGTAAGACGAGGAGTTTGTAAGATAAGCCTTGATCAACGCCGGACTGGGCGCGCGACCCGCCGTTTGCTGGAACAACTGCCGAAGGATGGCTGCTCCGCCGGCTACTGCTGGAGCTGCGTGGCTGGTTCCAGAAGACCACGTATACAGGAGTTGCCCGCCGGGATAGCTTCCCGGGCCGCAGATCCCCTGAGCGTTGAAGCTTCGCGATTGAGACCTGGCCCCCTGGATGTGGGTTCCGGGAGCGCAGATATCGGGTTTCTTGCGCCCATCCGCGGTGGGCCCGCCGGATGAGAAATTTATTATCGAGTTGATGTCATCAGCGCCGGTTGAGTCGATACCGCACCCATCAACGCCGACTCGAAGACTTTCGCTTGCCCCGACTAGAATCGTGTTCTTAGCGCTGCCTGGCGACGTCAAATTGCCGCCTGCGCCCTTGTTGCCGGAAGAGAACACGATCGTCATTTCCTGATTGCCCTGAACCGCTGCCTGGGCGTCCCTCACAAGAGAGTCGTACATTTGGCAGTCTGCCGTGTACGTGTTGTTATATGAGCCCCAGCTATTGTTCGAGATACGAGCGCCGTCCGCATACGCCCGGCTCAGCATCACTGGAAACGACGGATTGGTATATCCAGGAGCAAATATCTGGGTGACTCCAAGCTTTGCGTAAGGATGAATACCGAGCCCGAATTTGAATCCTTCTCCATCTACGCTAGGAAAACTAGTGCCGACATTATAACCGCCGATGATTGAAGCGTTTATCGTGCCATGTCCGAGCATGTCGTGGGGCACAGCCTCGTCGCCATCAAAGGCCCCAATGTATCGGGCGTAACCGATGCGCGACAGACCCGATGTATTTAGGAAGTCCTTGTGCAGCACATCAGGATCAAGGTCTCCCTGGTCAATGCCGGTATCAGCCACGTCGACCAGGAAGTCCGGAGAGGATGTGATCCCCTTGGATTCAAGCCACGTTAGATAGCTCGAGGCGGCCTCGCTCCCGGTGAGTTTTCCCGCGAGTATCAGGCCCTGCTTTTCATCGTGCAGCACGGGCTCGGTCCACGGTTCGATCCAGACCACCGTGTTCATACGCGCGATGTCCGGCAGCCGTGATGGGTGAACCTTTACGCGGATGTTGGTGTAGTTCAGAACGGCTGTCGGGTTATCGACGATGGACGCAGAGGAACGAGCAACCAGTTCTTCGATTTCCTGCGTAGTGTTGTCTGTCGAAACAAGTTGAATTGTTGTAATGACCTCTTCATCAGACGCGAGCGAAATCTCGGGCGCAATTTTGTAAGCGGGTTTGAAATCTCCCGTCCATTGCACGGGGCTGCCGCTCGCTGATTTGAGGCTGTCGATATGCGACAACTCACTGGAACTTGCTCTGACCAGGTAAGCATTGTTTGGAATGTAAGCGACTATGTCAGCAGTTGCTTCTAGCTCGTTGAACCACTGTTTCTTTATAGGTCCGACAAATTGTACGAGGTATAGTTGCTCGTCACCCGGATCCGACTCGCCGAGCGCTGCGGCAGAAACTGCCTCGCCTTCCGTTGTATCGAACGCGCCCGCCCGAAGCAGCAGCACGTTGAGATCGTCACGGACGCTCGAACCACCTGTCGATTGCACGTTGACACGATCGGCTGCATCCCGAGGCGCGCTCATAAGCGCAAAGGCACCGTAATCTTCGATGATTGAGCCACCTTCCGCGAGGATTGAATCGCGAAGCTTCGAGTCGTTGGCTTGAACAATAACTTTATGATTTGACGAACGACTGCGATAAGAAGCATCGAAGACCGGTCGCTTGCTGCTGCGCTGCTCTGACGAATCAGAATGCGCGCCGAACTTACCGGCAAACATCAATGCGAATACAAAGAGAGCGATAGGCGCTATGCGATTTAAGTGTCGGGCCATTTGTTCGCGTGCTCCAAGGTTGCGCCGGATAACGGGGTGTATTCGGAGATCTGGCAGTAATCGGTGAGGAAGTATTGCTGGCGACGTCCCTTTGTCCGAATTTCCGAATCCTGTTGCGCGTTGCTGATGCCAAGACCAAAGGGGCAAAGGCGATGAGGATCATTCGAGGGGCAAACTCGCGAGGGACTGGGGGTGTCCGTAACTTGCGTCGATGGTAAGAGAGGGGGCAGGGAGAGTCAATAGTTTTTGCCGGTTGAGAAGACTCCCCTCCGGGCTGGGCTCCGGTAGGCTTTGAAACCTGGTGGTGCGAGTGCTACGTTTAGGCGGCCGATCAGATATAGCCTTGAAGAAGCGCCTGCCGAAACCGGAATAATGATGGCGATCTCATTAACAGAGCTGGCATCCTCCTTAGCAACTCCGGTTGAGAAGCGGTTGTTTGCCGAGTACGGGGCCGTATTCGTGACCACCGCTACGCCTCCGCCAGTTGTCATCTTTAATAACTCAGCTCAGGTGGAAGAATTCCAGTCTTCGCTGGTCGTTGGGCGCGGCGTGTTTGGCGATCACGAAGTACGACTCCAAGCTGCTGCTTTGGACTCGCTGGCTCGCGCCGCCGCAGAGATGGCCGACCGAGGCGGTAGTATAAGCGCTCGAGCTGCAGACGCCGGCGGGAGGTCTTACGCAGACACCGAGAGGTTGTGGGTTCGAAACGTAACTCGCGGACTCGAACATTGGGAGACTCTGGGGCGAATCCGTACCGGCCGCGCTCAATCGATTCGGGATTTGAATCCTATCGATCAAGTATCGGCCATCCTCCATCTTGAAGATACTGAGCAGTTATTCTTCGGAACCTTCTTCGACAGATCTATCCTGTATTCGGTAGCGGCCCCGGGGGCATCCCAGCACCTCTCGATGTTGGCGTTCGACGTGACTGAGTATCAGGATTCCGAGATTGATGGTGTGCTGGGCAGACACGGCTGGTTCCGAACCGTGCCTAACGACCTTCCGCACTTCACCTATCTTGGGCGCGATCCGGATTCACTGCCGCACCTGGGGCTTCGCCGCGAACAGCGCATTAACGGCGAACGCGTGTACGATTTTTGGACTCCTGATATTGATCGATTGATACACGTTGCTTCGGGACGGTAGTCATTCCTGTCTCATCATTGTGATATGAATGTGCCTGGAGAGGCTTGTCGGGAGATTATTTTATGTTCGCCAAAGTACGATATTTCGCGACTTTTGACTATTTTTTTAGCGCAATTGCTTGGGAATCGCGCAAACGAATATGCAGCGCGGTCCTTGAGTCGTCATCGTGGCACAAGGGTTGTAACTACTTACAGCCGAGTTCGGATGTTAATCTCGAACACTCACAAGCGTCCACAGCTCGCACGCTCGCTTATTGAATAATATTAAACAGACGCGTGGCGGCTAGAGGCGGTTGTTAGAGAAAAGAGGGAGCCTTGGGCTCCCTTTTTTCTTCTCCTTTGTCCTGAGGAATACCTGAGGTCACCGGTCTCTGCAGGAAGTCTGAGCAGCGACCGATTGCAAGTGATCAAGCGGTACGACGGGCGATTGAGGAAAGGGGTCGTTATGGCGGCGCAAGTTGCCAACAACGTGGGGCGGGGTAAGATCCTGGTTGTTGAGGACAACGTCGATTCTCGGGACCTGCTAGCGAAGTTGCTAGGGATGAACGGGTATGACGTTCTATCGGCGTCTGACGGAGAGAGCGGCTATGATGCCGCGCTCAGACAGCTCCCGGATCTCATCATCACTGATATAAACATGCCGCGAATGGATGGGATTGCTTTGCTGAGAAAAGTGAGGCTCGAGCGGCTGCTAAGTGGAACCGCGGTGTTCGTGATAACGGCGTTCGGGCGCGAGGCCGCGCGCGAAGCAATCGATGCCGGAGCTGACGCGGCGACCGCCAAGCCTTTCGACTTTGATGCTTTCATCGACAAGGTTGCGAACTTGATCTTCGCCCGGAAGTCTGCGGCGAAAAGCGAGAACACTCTTCAGAGTTGGTAGCTGACCCACCCATACAATCCGACAAAAATGATCAGCGGGATGCAAGAGCGGCTCTTGCATTCGTTACCTGCACCAAGGCATCCAGGAGCAGTGCCGATTGCTCTTTTTTGCTGCCGCGGATGATCTCTCCTGCCGGAGCTGTGACTCTACCCTGAGGGGTGATGAGGGAGATAAAAAAACGGCTCTTGTCGCCCACCTTTGATACGTCGACGAACAACGACCACTCATGCTGCTCCATTAGTCTGGTGGTTATGGGAGCGCTGGAACCAACTTTTTCGTCAGTCAACGCGAATGTCTTTGCCGCTTCCAATACTGCTTCGAATACCTCGATCTGTTGAAGCGTGAACGTGCCTGCGACGGTATTGCCGCCTCCGTCCGCAAGTAACACGCTGAAATTCGACGCGGTCCCTTCGACAGGGCTTATGTAAAAGCTCGGGCCCGTGGGCGGCTTGATCCCTTTGCGCATATTCATACGCTCAAGATCAAGCGCTGTCTGCTGAGGCGTCGGCGCGGGCTTCTGCGGGCGGGCTTGCGCAAACACCGCCGCCGATATCAGCAGCGCTAAGACCGGCGTGGTCACAATCCTGATCCCAAATACTGTTTGATTGATCCTTAACTTTCCTACCATCAGATCCTTCCCAATTCTAACTTCCTCAAACGCCCGCTGACCGAACTTGTTTCGTTCATATCGTCGAGACGGGTTCCTTCTTTCGCGCCGGGCTAATCGCCGTGGCAATGCGGGTTTCGGCTGTCGGCCCTCCGCCTATCCCCTTATCCCGGGAACGCCCGCCCCGAGCAATATATATAATACCGCCAGGTAGACTTGTTACAACCATAATCCCGAGCCACAGGAGCGATAGGGTCGCCGCCTGGTGTGGTTCAGCGCCAACGGAAGTAAACAGAAGAATGTAGGATGCCTCACGCCAACCCGCTCCGTTTACCGATAAGGGAATCATCCCAATCAGCCCGATCGCCGGTATGAACACCATGTAGTCTATCCAGCCGTTTTGTGTTCGGAGTCCAATAGCTGAAGCGGCAAGCATGTTCACCATTGCGCAGCCAATCTGTACTCCGAGAGAGATGATCAGAGCAACCGCTCCGAGACTCCACTGGCCGCGATACGAATTGACTGACTCGAACAGGTTCTCAACCTTTTCGTCCGCCCTCTTCATCCTGAACAGGCTTAGCAGCCGGTGGAGAAGATTGTAAGACGGACGATAAAACAGCGCGAGATTAGCAGCGATAAACACGACGCCAACCAGCGCAAACAACGGCGCCAGCAGAACACCATTTTCCGGCGGGATGCGCGTGCCCCCGTACGCGGCGACCAGCGTCGCCGCGATTAACAGCCCGCCCATCCCAACGTCACGATCCACAAAAACAGATGCAGTTGACGCGCTAAGCCGACCCGTTTCCTTGTTTAGATAGTAGACTTTGAAGAAATCCCCGCCGATAGCAGACGGCAAAAAAAAGTTGAAATACATTCCGAGATAGTACAAGGAGAGGATCCTGAGAAATCCGATTTCGATATCCGGAGGTTTTAGAAGAAGGTACCACCGATACGCGCTGAGACATTGAACGATGTAATAGAGCGCCACTGCGGCGATCAGATATGAGACTTTCGCGCCTCTCAAGTTCGCCCACAGATCACCTAGATTTACGACTCTGGTAAAGATATAGACCAGAATCCCGACACTGAAGACGACTTTCAGAATTAGCAGGACACTCTTCTTCATCGTGCTACGTTTGTTTCACCTTTGTTGGTAATCAGTACCACCCGGGGAAGCTCAACTCTATTCAGGATGCCGTTCAACTTTACTTGAAAGATTGGATGGCTGGCAAGCACTCGGGTTTGCGCCGGGACTCGCATCCTGAGAGACTCAAATTCGGTCTCGGTCATCAAGCAGAAAACCTCTTTGCCTGAAGAGAATGCGGCTTCGATCTCCGGCTGGTGATAATACTCGAAGATTGGACGCCGGAGATAAAAGACCATACTCGGATACGCCGTCCGGTAGTAACCTACCAGCGCGTCTGGTCCCGCCTCAGAGGCTATTATTTCGCTTAGCGGACGCACGGGCTTAAACCGTTCAAAGTCCGGAAGCGACCGAACCACGAACACCCAGTTGCAGGCTGCGACCCCGAGCGCAGTCGCCAGAATCGCTGATGGCATTCTGTTGAGGACCGCGGCGATCGCGGCTGATAAGCCTCCTACAATCGCAGCGCAGCCGATAAGGTTTGCCCCGGCTATCTCGTACGGTTGAGTTCCGTTGCCAAAGAAAAGGAGGATGATGGATCCAGCTGCCCCCAGGCAAACAGCCAACGCGAGGACGGTTACCCGCAAGATACTCGGCGGTCTGTCCGCCGGATTCCTAATGAGTCGCGCGAGCAACCCTCCAACCAGAGCCGCTGCGGCCGGGTAGATCGGCAGGATATACAAGTCCTCTTTGCTCTTTGAGATCGAGAAAAAAGCCACGATCACTATGATCCAAATACCCAGCATCACTGACCCGTTCCAGTCTGAGCTTTTTACGTCTGAGCTTTGTGTTTTGTCCCGAAAGTCCAGCCACAGTCGCCTTATCCCGTACCATGCGACTGGAATCATAAAAAGCGATGAGGGGAAGAAGTCGCCGATGACCGCTGGAAAGTAAAAAAAGAACCCGCGGCGCGGACCCCACACTTCCTCAGTATAGCGCGACAGATTGTCGCGAAGTATGAAGTTCTGAATGTGACCCCAGCCATGTTGGGAGTAGATCGCCAAATACCAGGGCAAAACTATTGCCGCAACGATCAAGAGCCCAAGCGGCACCATCATCTCGCGGATCGTGGCGAGCCGCCGAAAAATTACCACGTAAACCATAAGCGCCGCTGACGGCAACACCACCGCTACAGGTCCTTTTGTGATGACGCCCAGACCTATCGCGACGTACATCAGCATCAACCAAAGGCGGCGCCGATCGGGCCTCCTTTCGGCCAAAATAAACATCAACAATGCCAATCCCATGAAGGCAGCGAGGTAAACATCGATCATTATCCGGCGAGAGAACATCAGGAATCGCGGAGATAGCGCCAGTCCAATTGCAGCCAGCAACCCTGCGTCTACCGAGAATATGACGCGACCTAACCCGTAGGCCGTGGCGATCATCATCATCGCTGCCAATACTATTGGCAGTCGTTCGTTCGCCTCGGATATGCCAAGCAGTTTGTAGAAAGGAGCGACAATCCAGTAACTCAGGGGTGGTTTGTTGAGACGTGGGCGATAGTTGAATGTGGGATTGAGAAAGTCGCTAGACTCGATCATTTCGCGAGGAGTTTCCGCGTAAAAGGCTTCGTTTGAATCCCAAAGAGAGGAGGCTCCGAGCCTGACGAAGTAGGGTGCCGCCGCAACAGTCAGGACAGCTATCAACACCCACTGAGTGCGGGTTAGCGAAGTTTTCATTTGCGAGTGATGGTAAGTATCACAGAGCAAAGAGCAAAGGGCAAAGGGAGAAGGGCAAAGGGAGAAGGGCACAGGGCAAAGGGCAAGGGCAAAGGGGAAGGGCCTCGCTCTCGGCCCTTTGCCCTCTGCTCTTTGCTCTTTGCTCTTTGCTCTTTTGCCTTACTGGATGTTGAGGCTCACGACGACCGGCTCTCTAGTACGAATTATCTTGAGTACGATCGTAGCCTGTTGAGTCGCGAGGACGGATTGGAGTTGAGATACATTAGACAAAGCGCGATCTTGCGCAGCCAGAATCACATCTCCCGCCTTAAGTCCCGCTCGTTCCGCGAGACTATCCTTCGCTACCTTTGACACCAGCACACCCGCGCTGGCATTTAGGTTAGCTGCAAGCTGAGGGGTCAACTCGCGGGCGGTGAACCCAATCTTAAAACTGATTTCCCGGCTTGCCTCGCCAGTAAGGTTGACCGGCGGATAATCCGGTCGAGAAGCGAGCTCACGCGGCGGCGGACCGGTATTATCTGGTCCGAGCGCCCTCAACTCATCGTGGATCCGCCTTATCTCGATTTCCAGCTCGCGTATCGCTTCATTTCTCTCGCGCGAGGGTGGTTTATTCTGATAGCTGCGGATACCCACTATCAATTCGCCAAGCCGCATCTCGAGTTGATCGCGCTCGGAGAGGTCGGGTTGCAGGCCTGACCCAAAGGGCGTCATGAGGTATCGCTGTTCGGAGCTCAACCGCTGCCCCAACACCGCAGTAAGTTCGACCGGCTTTTGATTTCTGATCGCCCGAAGGTTGATTGACTGACCCGCCGGCAGCGAGGAGAGCAGCGCTCCCAGATCGGCTGTCCCCGCGATATCAAAGTCATCAACGCGAGTTATGACGTCACCCCCGACGATTCCTGCTTTAGCCGCGGCGCTTTCGGGTGTAACCTTCTCCACCATGACACCAGCCCTGCGCTGCAGACCTAACGCGGTGATGTCCGTGTCGGTCAGCTCGGCAACGCTCTTGCCGCTTACTCCAAGCCAGCCGGCCGGCACACTGTCGTTTTTTTCAATCACCCGCCGCGCGATCGTATCTCTAACAAGCTCGATCGGATAAAGATAAGCGCGTCCGAATCCTGCGTATTGGGCGATGCCTACCACCAGATTCTCGGGAGTGACGACAACGCTGCCGTCACTGCGAGCCAGCAGGCTGTTTGATCGCAACGTTAACGCGCCGCGCGCCTTGGAATACAGGCTTCCAACCATCACCTGACCTTGCGACACCGCGATTGAAGGCGCCAGGTAAACCTTATCGCTGACCGATCTTGCGACAACATCGCTGCTTAATATCTTGACCGGCGCACCATTTGAGATGTCGCTCGGTGAGGCGATCTTTGGTGCTGTGGTATTGAGAAGCGCAACGTCGAGCACCGCGAACCCGGTGGCGAAATCAACCCCGATAAGTTTTGCTGCGAGTGTCCTTCCGTCGCTGGTGGTGACCGTTAGCTTGGGCTCTTTATCCTGTGGATCAACATTGGCGAGCCGCGTGACCACGTGACCCTGACTATCAACTACGATCCCGGTCGTGAGGTTGTAAACATGTCGTGGAGCGGTGCCCGCGACCCCAACCCTCAGCTTTTGCTGCTCACGAATACTCTCGACCATTTTTTCAAGATCGATCTTGTGAACCACCGACACCGCCCAGGGCACACTCAAAGGATTGGCTGGCGCCGGTTGAGGCTGAGGCGTCTGCGCCATCGCCGCGGACGCGACGATCAAAGAAATGATTGCTGCTAGGGTTCTACTCATGAAACTTATTTTCCTGCAAACACTCGCTCAAAAAGAGGTGCCGACTGTGCGAGTGGTCCGTTGACCCGCGGTCACATACAGGAGCGGCTGCGCGCCAACGCTTACGGTCGGCATCTGAACATCCATATCTCCATTCCTTCCGCGTAACAAAACGACCCCGCCATCCTCTGCGGTCATAAAGCTTGCGGGCATTGCGCTTTCGACCGGAATGCCGCTGCGCCTCAATCGCGATGGTTTGGTATTGGCATGATCCCGCGCTCCGGCTATGGTTACAGGAGGAGGAGCGGGATTGGCGTGCGGATTGACAAATGGTGCGGGTACCGGACGAGGTGCGGCTTCGCTCAGTGGTGATCGTTCTGGAGTTTCGACATTATTAGAAAACAACCCGGTAAACTGTACTACAAAAACCGCGACAACAACGCCAGCAGTTGCCGCACCGAGTCGAAGCAAAGCTGGTGAGCCAAGCCACCAAAACGATCGCCGAGTCTTGACCTCCGCCAGTCTTGCCTTGAGCACCGCATCGAAGTTCATGGGCGCGGTAACTCGAGAGCCCGCTGCCACCAGCGCTCTCAGCGCCGTTCGCTCGGTAGCAAAGCGTTGACAGTCAACACACACTCCAATGTGCTCGGAGACATCGAAGGGAAGCAGATCCGGCTTATCGGCTTCATCGATGCGTTTCTGGATATACTTACAACTCATAATTCATCCCTTTGTTCAGATGTATGCGCTCAGTTTCTCTTTTAAGAGGTTGCGAGCGCGATTGATGCGAGACTTTACCGTTCCCTCGGATAGTCTCAATGTTTCAGCGATCTGGTCATAGCTCAATCCTTCGACATCCCGCAGGACGATTGCCGCTCGATACTTCTGTGGTAACGAAGTGATAGCACGCGCGACGGCGCGGCGGCGCTCGTCCTGAATCAATGTCTCGTCCTGAAGCAGGTTCAGATCCGGCGGATCGATCTCAATAGCTTCACCATCATCGTTTGTAAAAGGCGAAAAGAGCGACACCGTCTTGCGCCGCTTACGTCTTCGCAGTTCGCTGATAGCAAGGTTTGTAGCGATCCGATAAATATAGGTCGAGAAGCTGTAATTCGCCTGGTAGCGCGAAGCACTCGTATATACGCGTATAAAGGTTTCTTGTGCTAATTCCACGGACCTGTCGTAGTCGTCAAGCATCCGGTAGACAAAGTTTGTAATCGGATTGCGGTACCGGCGCACTATCTCCTGAAACGCGACTTCATCGCCGTCGCGTATTGCGGCCAGCAACTCGTGATCGCTTGCTGCTTCTACTGCCCGGCTGCCGCCTACTTCAATCGCCTGCGCCTGGTGAGTGACTGCTGCCATTCAGCGTTTGTCTTCCTGTTGGGGTTTTCCTACGGCTCCATAATTATACCCAGTTTGATCACGTCTGAGTAAGCACAAAGTTCCGAAAAGTTCGCAATATGAGCATTTTAGCCGCGAGCGCTCGATCCGTGCGTTGGTTGACAATCGAGTTGCCGCCTATATAATGAATATCTTTTGCGTAAACCAGTATTCTTTGTGATTATGGTAGTAGGGTCAGGCCGCGCGTAGCCTGGCCCGGTATACATTCGCGGATGAACATCGTAGTTGCTCAGATTAGTGAAGATGAGGGGCTAAGTGTCCATCACCTCTATCCGGAGGGCGATCCGGGACTGGCCGGGGGAGAGGGGCATCTGATTGGGCAATGCGAGCTTATACTGCGAGCCACCCGCGCCGATGACAAGGTGGAGCTGATTGGGAATGTGAGCGTGGCTGTCGAGTTTGAATGCGACCGTTGCCTTACGGATTTATCCATCCCAGTTGAAGCATCGTTTGATCTCCTTTACGTGCCTCCGCTGGGAACGGGAGAGGAGCACGAACTCGGCGAGAATGATCTCTCGCTGGGTTTCTATCAGGACGGCATTATAAATGTTGACGATTTGACACGCGAACAAATTGAGCTCTCACTGCCGATGGCTCGGTTATGCTCTGATGAATGCCGGGGCCTGTGCCCCAAATGCGGTGCAAACCTCAACCTCGGTGAGTGTGCGTGCAGCGAAGACCAGATCGACGCGCGTTGGGCTGCACTAGAGGAATTGAAATCCAAACTGAACTGATATCGGGAGTACATCATGCCAAATCCGAAACGGAAGCATTCAAAGTCGCGCACCGGCAAGCGCCGGGCGCACGATCATTTGACTCAGGCCGCGGTGGGAAACTGTCCCCACTGCGGAGAACCTCGCCCGCCGCATCGCGTGTGCCCGAAGTGTGGCTTCTACCGTGGGCGCATCGCCATTGAAATGAAAGAAGAAGAGTAGACCAATTGCGGATTTCCGATTGGCATTGACAATCGGAAGTCGCGAATCCAATTCGGCAATCGATAATCGACAATCGGCAATCCTAAGGGGTTATGCTTAAGATCGCTGTGGATGCAATGGGTGGCGATTACGCTCCGGCAAGCGAGGTCGAGGGAGCCATTGAGGCTTCTCGTGACCTTGGTGTAGGTATTATTCTCGTCGGGCGATCTGAACTGATTCAAGCTGAACTGGACAAACATCGGAAAAGCAGGACTCTTAGCGGCGCGTCACGTTCCTGGCGCAGCTCGAACATCGAGATAGTCGATGCTCAGGAGGTCATCACCATGGATGACCCGGTGGCCGTTGCCGTGCGGCGCAAGAAAAACAGCTCGATACGTGTCGCCGCCAAGCTGGTGCGTGATGGTCAAGCGCAGGCGCTGGTTAGCGCGGGCAATACCGGGGCGGTCATGATGACCGCGAAGCTGGTCATTGGAGCGCTCCCAAAAGTGGATCGCCCGGCGCTTGCGGCAGTGCTGCCAACTCTGACCGGACACGGGACCGTCATCCTCGATGTCGGAGCGAATGCGGAATGCAAGCCTGCCCACCTTTACGACTTCGCGGTCATGGGTTCACTTTATTCGAGTGTCGTCGTCGGCGTGAGCAACCCACGAGTAGGGTTGCTTTCAATCGGTGAAGAAGAGATAAAAGGGAACGACCTGACCAAAGAAGCCTTCAAGTTGCTCAAGAGCTCGTCGCTCAACTTTGTCGGCAACGTTGAAGGACGCGACATGTACACCGGGCAAGTCGACGTTGTAGTATGCGACGGTTTTACGGGAAACGTGGCGCTAAAGGTGAGCGAAGGTGTGTTTGAGTTCATAATGCGATTGCTCAAGCATGAACTGAAAGCCTCCCTTCAAACGAAAGCGGGCGCGATGTTGACCCGGCCTGCCTTTCAGAAATTTAAAGAGAGACTCGACTACGCCGAATACGGCGGAGCTCCATTGTTGGGCATAAAGGGCGTAGCGGTCATATGTCACGGCCGGTCGAACGCCAAAGCTATTCGAAATGCGATTGCTGTCGCGCGCACCTATTGTCTCGGGGAGGTGAATGGCAGAATCGAAACCCAGTTGGGTGCGGCGATTGTGGCGAGCCACGACGGCCACAGATAGTCCGTAGTCAGTAGTCCGTGGTCCGTAGCTAATCTGAGAATTGGGTTTGGCTACGGACTACGGACTACGCGCCACGGACCAAGGATTATGCGAACAGCGTTCATATTTCCGGGCCAGGGCTCGCAACAAGTGGGAATGGGCAAGGAATTGGCAGCAACCCTGCCGATTGCCCAACGGGTCTTTGATGAAGCGGATCGAGTTCTGGGTATTCGGTTGTCCAGCTTGTGTTTTGAAGGACCTGATGAAGAGTTAAGGCTTACGGTCAACACCCAGCCTGCGATGTTGACCGCTTCGATAGCCGCCTTGAGGGCGCTCGAAGCCAGGGGGGCGCGAGCGGATTTTGTCGCGGGCCACTCGCTGGGAGAATATACGGCGCTGGTCGCCGCCGGATCGCTGACGTTTGATGATGCCCTTCGCGCGGTACGCAAGCGTGGGTTGTATATGCAGGAGGCAGTGCCGCCCGGCGAAGGCGCCATGGCAGCGCTGATCGGCATAGACATTGAAACTGTTCGTTCGATTTGCTCGGAAGCTGCCAGTCAGGGTGTGTGCGCGCCGGCGAATATCAATTCGCCGAACCAGACCGTGATTGCCGGGCACCGTCCGGCGGTTGAAAGCGCGGTTGAAGCAGCAAGGGCTAGGGGCGCCAAGCGCGCGGTCATGCTTCCAGTAAGCGCGCCGTTTCACTGCGAGTTGATGAAACCCGCTGCACAGAAACTCGCATCGCTGTTTGAGCAAACCGGCTTCTCTGACTTGAGCGTGCCGCTTGTAACGAATGTCGATGCCAGCCTGATAACCTGCGGAGCTGGAGCGAGAGACGCTCTGCTTCGTCAGGTGGCGTCGCCCGTCCGCTGGAGCGAGTCAATCAAGCTCCTGCTTGACGAAGGAGTCACCAGGTTTATTGAGGTTGGTCCGGGCAAGGTGTTGTCGGGACTTGTTAGACAGATTAGCCGGCAATGTCAGATGCTAAATGTAGAAGACATTCAGACGCTTGATGCGACTGCGGCTGCTATGGGGCTTTGAAGAAAGATGAATGGTGAGCTTTGTCATTCCAGAGTCATCGTTCATAATCATTGGTGAAACTGCGGCCCGACGAGCTTTGGTCTGTTCGCAGACTCATTGACGTATTTAACCGCGACAAACTGAAGTTTGTCGGAGATCTAAACTAGGAGGGGCTACGAAATGGCTGAAGGTTCCGTTGAAGAGAGGGTCAAAACAATAATCGTCGATGAGCTCGGCGTGGATGAAGGCGAAGTGACTCCTAACGCCCGTTTCATTGATGATCTTGGCGCCGATTCGCTCGATACTGTTGAACTGGTAATGCGCTTTGAGGAAGAGTTCAACATAGAGATTCCGGACGAAGACGCCGAGAAGATTCAAAGCGTTCGCGACGCGATCGACTACATAGAAAAACACTCGAAGTAACCCGAATGCTCAGTCTTCCTGATTCTGGAGGTAAGGATTGAACCGTCGTGTCGTAATCACAGGCATGGGCCTCATCTGTGGCTCTGGCAATACCAAAGAGGAAGTATGGTCGAACCTGCTGGCTAGCCGGCCCGCCGTAGGGCCGATTACCCGCTTCGACATTTCTGCTTTTCCGGTCCGAATTGCCAGCGAAGTCAAGAACTTCGATCCCTTGAACTTTATCGAGAGAAAAGAAGTCAAGAAGATGGACCCCTTTATTCATTATGCGGTTGCGGCAGCGCAGGAAGCGGTGGACGACTCGGGCTTAAAAGTAAACGGGGATGACGAGGCTACGCGGGTTGGAGTGTTTATTGGATCAGGGATTGGCGGGTTTGGTGTGATCGAGCGCGAGCACGAGAAGTTTCTAAAAGGTGGACCGGGCAAGATATCACCCTTCTTTATTCCCGCGGCAATCGTAAACCTGGCCGCCGGTCAGGTTTCGATTCGGTTTGGACTCAAGGGTCCTAACTCGGCCACGTGTACCGCGTGTTCGACCGGAGCCCATGCCGTTGGCGACAGCTTCAAGATCATTCAGCGTGGTGATGCCGATGCGATGCTCTGCGGCGGCGCTGAAGCGGCGATCACCCCGATGGGGGTGGGCGGTTTCGCCGCGATGCGGGCTCTCTCGACGCGTAACGAAGATCCGGAACACGCCAGCCGCCCGTTTGACGCCGACCGCGATGGATTTGTAATTGGGGAAGGTGCAGGCGTGCTCGTTCTTGAAGAGCTCGAGCGAGCGCGCGGACGCGGCGCTAAGATCTATGCCGAGCTGGTGGGTTACGGGATGTCTAGCGATGCTTTTCACATCACTCAACCATCGGAAGACGGGGATGGGGCGGTTCGGGTGATGACCAATGCGATAAAAGACGCCGGCATTCAGGCGCAGGATGTTGACTACATTAACGCTCACGGAACGTCTACGCATTACAACGACAAGCTCGAAACGATGGCTATTAAGAAGGTGTTTAGTGATTCGGCCTATTCGATTCCGGTGAGCTCAACAAAGTCGATGATGGGACATCTGCTCGGAGCGGCCGGAGGTGTGGAGGCTGGAATCATCGCATTGTCTTTAAAGCATCAAATCGTGCCGCCGACCGCTAATTACGAAAAGCCGGACCCTGAATGTGATCTTGACTATGTGCCAAACGGGGCGCGGCGAATGCCGATGCGTTACGCTCTTTCGAACTCCTTTGGGTTTGGTGGAACAAACGCCGCGCTGCTCATGAAGCGATATGAAGACGACTAGAAGACGGGCATAGATCGGGTTGTATCGAGGTCCGACCGCAGACTCACTAAAGTCACATCACGCTGGACAGTACATATCAGGCGGCGGACGAGGTTCCGCTCTCACATCTCACAAAAGGGACTCGTATGAACATAGTCGTGTGTCTGAAACAGGTGCCGAAGAAAGACTCGATCTTGCGAATTGGCCCTGATCAAAAATGGATCGATGAGCGCGACATCAGCTATGAAATGAGCGAGGCGGACGCCTACGCCCTCGAAGAAGCGCTCCGGCAGAAAGAGAAGCACGGTGGCGAAGTCATCGTTATCTCGCTAGGGCCTGAGCGGGTCCGCCAGTCGATCAAGGAAGCGCTGGCGAAGGGAGCGGATCGCGCGATTCATCTGCATGATCCGATCTTCGACACCGCCGCCGATGCGCCGGCAATTGCGCGCTCGCTGGCCGCGGCCCTCAAGGACGAGAAATGCGATCTGATATTCACCGGGCTCCAATCCGACGATTACGGCTTCGCGCAGGTCGGTTTGATCCTGGCTGAGCAATTGGGTCTGCCAAGCGCGACCATCGTAATGGAAGTTCAGCCCGAAGAAGGGGCCGTTCGAGTCAAGCGAGAACTCGAGAGCGGATGGTTTCAATGGGTGCGGCTTCCGATGCCAGCGCTGCTGACCATCCAGTCGGGCATAAATCAGCTGCGCTATGCGACCCTGAAGGGGATCATGGCCGCCAAGAAGAAAGAAATTCGTGAAGTAAAGGCAGCCGATGCGGGTTTGACTGCGGATGACTTGAAGCCCGCCCAGGTGATCGAGCGCGCCTACCTTCCGGAGAAAACAAAACGAACCGAGTTTATCGAGGGCAAACCGGCGGATGCCGCGGCTAAGCTGGTAGAGAAGCTGCGCTTCGATGCGAGAGTCATTTAGATTGCCGATTACCGATTGCCGAATCCGCGTCAGAATTCAGATCTCAAATCGGAAATCGGAAATCGGAAATTGTTTTGGGGGAAATGATGAGTCAGGGAATACTTCTTTTTATAGAGCAACGGGATGGGGTGCTCAATCGCACTTCGTACGAGGCAATGGTCGCGGCGCAAGGAATCGCCTCAGCCACGGGCGAGAAGCTGTCAGCTGTGGTGCTCGGGAAGTCCATAGCTGGGGTCGCATCTGAAGTGGCCGCGAAGAAGCTCGAAGCCGTTCATACGGTCGAGGATGATAAGCTTGCCGAATATACTTCTGACGGTTACGTCGCTGCCTCGAAACAGGTGATTGAAAACCTCGCGCCCCGGTTTGTCATTCTGAGCCACACTTATCAAGTTCGCGACTTTGCGCCGAAGCTTGCCGCAGCTTTTGGAAAGACGTTTGTCACCGACTGTGTAGGCTTTCGCGGGGAGGGAGACGATGTCGTGTTTACTCGCCAGATCTTTCAGGGAAAGATCAACACCGATGTGCGAGTGACCGGAACACCTCCGATTTTCGCTTCGTTTCAAGCTGGATCCTATCGCGCAGACAAAGTTGAAGCCGGCGAGACGGCGGCGCCGGTGACGCCGCTCGAAATAGACCTGTCTAATGTCCAGATTAGGACCCAGGCTGAGGAAAAGTTCCAGGAAGCAAAACAAGCTGTCGATCTGAGCCAGGCGCCGCTTATCGTCGCGGTCGGCCGGGGCATTAAATCCCAGGAAAACATCGAGATCGTCCAAAAGCTTGCGGAGGCTATGGGAGCGGAAATCGCGGCGTCGAGGCCAATTTGCGACAACGAGTGGTTACCCATGGACCGCCAGATCGGCAGTTCCGGCCAAACAGTTTCGCCAAAATTGTATTTGGCAGTCGGTATCTCGGGGGCGATTCAACATGTTGTCGGGATGAAGAACGCCCAGACAATCGTCGCCATCAACAAAGACGCCGAGGCGCCGATATTCGACATTGCAGACTATGGCATTGTCGGTGATCTCTTTGAGATAGTGCCGGCGCTTACAGCTGAGATCACCAGGGTAAAGAGTGGAGAGTGAAAGCGGAGAATTGAAAATTGCAAATTGAAACTCGTAAATTGCAAATCGATTGAGAGCGGTGGCAGTTGCTTCAATTTTCAATTTTCAAGTTCTGATTTCATATCCCTTCTGAAGCGAAAAGGTTATGAGCATCGAGAGAGAGACTCTTGAAATGGACGTTCTGCTCGTGGGGGCGGGACCGGCCAACCTGGCGTGTGCTCTTCAACTCAGTAAATTGATCGCCGCTCATAACCAGCGCGCCAAGCAATCCGGAGCTAAGCCGCTTGAGGAAATCAACATCGCGGTTATTGAAAAAGCATCTGAGATCGGAGCGCATCAGCTCTCCGGAGCGGTTCTCGATCCAATCAGTCTGCGGGAGATCATCCCGGATTTTGAGAATGAAGGAGCGCCTCTGGAGGCGCCGGTAGGTGACGAGAAGGTCTATTTTCTTTCCGAGCGCGGAAAGATTCCGATGCCCATACTGCCGCCTCCGCTTCGCAATCACGGCAACTACGTCGTTTCGCTGAACAAGCTCGTGCGCTGGCTTGGAGAGAAATGCGAGCAAGCGGGGATCAATATCTTTCCGGAATTCCCGGGCGCCGAGATGCTCTACGAGGGCGATGCAGTCATAGGAGTTCGCACCGGCGACAAGGGCATCGACAAAACCGGCAAACAAAAGCCAAATTTCGAACCCGGAGTCGATATTGTAGCGAAAGTAACGGTGCTGGGTGAGGGAGTGCGCGGGTCTCTGGCCAAGCAGATGATCAATCGTCTGAAACTCGACCGCGATTCTGACCCGCAGGTTTATTCAGTGGGTATCAAGGAGCTCTGGGAGGTGCCCGACGATCGGTTAGCGCCTGGATCGGTGATTCACACGATGGGCTGGCCACTTGATTCTCACACTTTTGGAGGATCGTGGGTTTACGGGATGCGCGACCGGATTATAGACATAGGTCTTGCCGTCGGTCTCGACTATCGCGATCCGCGCATCGATCCGCATCATGAGTTTCAGCTCTTCAAAACCCATCCATTGATTCGAGACTTGCTCAAAGATGGCAAGTTGGTCCGCTACGGCGCTAAAGCGATGCCCGTCGGCGGATGGTATACGATGCCGCAGCTGACCTCGGACGGCGTGATGATGATCGGAGACACCGCCGGGATGCTCAACGGCGAGCGGCTGAAAGGTATTCACATCGCCATCAAAGCCGGCATTCTGGCCGCGGAGGCGATTCTTGATGCTCTGATCAAGAATGACTTCACTCAAAGCACGCTCGGCGCGTTCGATAAGAAGCTCAAAGAGAGCTACGTCGGACGCGAGCTCTACAAATCTCGCAACTTTCATCAGGCGTTTGACCGAGGAAGAATGTTCGGGCTTATGATTGGAGGGATTTCCATTATCACCGGAGGGCGAATTCCGTCGAGGCTTCCGATTAAGGCGGGCCACGAGCACATGCAGCCGCAGAAAGATGGCGTCCGCGAGGACCGCTACGCAGATTTGAGGTACGACAATCAGATCACCATCGATAAACTCACCGATGTATACCACTCAAGCACTCATCACGACGAGGACCAGCCTGCCCACTTGAAGGTTCTTGATATGAACGTATGCATCGATCGATGCGTACGTGAGTACGGCAATCCCTGTCAAAACTTTTGCCCGGCGAATGTGTACGAAATGGTCGACGCTGGGGAAAATAGGAAGCGCCTTCAGATTAATTTTTCGAACTGCGTGCACTGCAAGACATGTGACATTATGGATCCGTACCAGATAATCAACTGGGTGCCTCCCGAAGGCGGAGGCGGACCAAACTATCGCAATATGTAGCTTCTATTTACCCGCTTCAACAAACACAATCTGGCTTTGGCGGCGGATCAACCGAAAGGTCACCCCCCCCCTTGAATCGCAGGCGCGAATCAATCTATCGGGACATCAGAGAACCAACCCCGACAATCTGAAGACAAGCGTTTGCAGGCTAAGCACCGAGCCGGCGCGCAAGTAATGTGGTAGAGCACACAATTCGAGTGTGAGACGCAATACATTCGCAACACTAAAGTGCTTGACACGTTATGGATGATATGATACTTTCCGGCCCGCGTCTTAAATCACAAAAAGTCACTCAATGGCCTAAGGGTACTTGTTGTCCCCGATACATTTGCTTCGGGCCATACTCGTTAGGTACTTGCCCTAGGATAGTTATCTGTTGTAACCCCGAGCTTCTTGTCGTGTTCGGTTCGCTAATTTGTTACGCGATATCCATCAGCAACCTCCAGCCACGGTATTAAGTTAGAGGCGCTAGGTGGATTGACACGGCGGGAGTCTGCCTTTTAGCGGGGCTGCATTCAACCCGAACAGCAAAGATCAGTGGGCTGAGTGGAGTTGTGTCCGCTCAGTTCGGTTCAGCGCATTAGTGACACCGAGACCAAACTCTAAAGGCTGGGTGGGTAGGGCTGGTGTGTTTGTCGGCGGGGGCTTTGACAGCGCCCGTACAAAAGTAGCTTTCCAAAAAAGGAGGATCTCCAATGTCTGGACCCCGTGACAAGAAGAAAAGGCCGGAAGCGTCAAAGAGCGAGAAGGAGAAGTACTTCGAATTGAGTAGGATGAGTCGAAGGAAAATGCTGAAACTGACTGCTGCGGCCGGAGCCGGCACAGTGTTGTCTCCAATGATCCTGACATCCAGGAAATCGACCGTATATGCTCAGGGCACGGTCATCGAGCCGGAATTGTGCCCGGCAACACCGGTACCGCAGAGCCCCCCGCATACCCCATTTGTCGACGACCTTCCAGTACCTTCGCCGGCGCTACCGCAGTTGCTGAGTCCTACGCCGACGAAGGCAGCCAACACAGACAATGGCGAGGCCGCCCGCGACGATCATCAGCGGTGGGAGGAGTTCACTCCGGCCGTGACGTACCAGTTGGAGGCCAGGGCGGGGACGCATCAATTTCATAGGGACTACCTGCCGAGTTACGGCTGGGGTTTCAACGGGCTGTACCCTGGACCGACAGTTCTCAATGCGTACGGCGTTCCGTCGCTGGTGCGGTTCAAGAATAGTCTGCCGGATCCAACGCAGAGCTTTGGCACTCCGCAGACGACGGTCCACTTGCATAACGGGCACACTGCGTCGGAGAGTGACGGCTTTGCCGGCGACTTCTTCGATTCGGGACTCTTCAAGGACAACCATTATGCGAACGCTTACGCCGGAATCGACGACTTTGGAGGATTCCCTAAAGGCGACCCGCGCGAAGCGATGCACACCTTCTGGTATCACGACCACCTCATGGCGGAGACCCAAAACAACAACTATCTCGGCATGAACGGCATGTACATCGCGTACGACCAGACTGACCCGCCGTGGGAGTTCAATACGCCTGGTTCTCTTCGGCTTCCAGCCTACTACGGCGTAACCGATTTCCCGGTGGTGTTCCTCCGTCAAAGATTCTGTCCGACTAATCCCACGACCGGGCGCACGGAGAAGTTCCAGGTTGTTGGCGCGGCAGCACCGGGGACGGACAAGGTTGCGGTCAATGGAAAGCTCCAGCCAAAACTGTCCGTCAGGAGGCGCAAGTATCGTTTCCGGATGCTCAATACCGGGGTGGCGGCACTGATGTCGGTTGCCTTGGTTGATGGGAACGGCGCGCAGAAGCCGATGACGGTCGTCGCCGCAGACGGCAATTTCCTACACACGCCGGGCGTCGTTAGCGCCACCAGCGGTTTCCCCCAACTTGACATACACGTGGCGTCGCGGTTTGACGTGATTATCGACTTCAGCCAGTTCGCGGTTGGACAGGTCGCTTACCTTAAAGAGATAACAACCACGCCACAGTTTGTAAGCAGCCCAGCGCCGCCGCCTCTCTCTGACGGGACCCCCATCGGAGCCCTCCTGATGCGGTTCGACATTATCGGGGACGCCACAATTCCCGACACGCCGGCGATTCCGAGCACTCTGGTCGAATTGCCGCCAATCCCGCCTGCAGGCACCTATTTTGAGTGGGGTTTCCGGAACATTGCAGGGAATAATCCACCCGGGAACTTCCGAGTCACTCACTCGGCTATACCGGAGAATGACGCAAATCACGATGCCACGTTCTTGCCGTTCGATCCATTCCGCATTGACCATGTCGTCTTGAAAGGCTCGTCGGAAACATGGGCAATCAGGAATGACACGATGCTGGGGAACTGGCTCCATCCCGTGCACATTCACCTGGAAGAGG
>DASRIZ010000112.1:0-16757 GCA_035649735.1 Blastocatellia bacterium
CGCCGATGCTAAGACGATGCGTGAGTACATCGATTACTTACGGCGAAAGAAATGAAGGCCAGACCGCGTTTTCAGGCAGGCAATTAGATCGCTTCCCGACGGCAAGATTTCAAAACCCGCGACCTACGTCCTGGACACAAAGGGCATCGTCCGCTGGGCGTTCTTCGAAGAAGAATCACAAGATCAGACCGCTTGTTGAAGTGGTCATCGACGAGCTGAAAAAGATCAAGTAAGTAGCATTCGCTGGCTTTAAACGCATTTAAAGCGACGGCTTATTTGGACTGCGCCGCCTCTTACTCATTCGGTGTCTCTCGCACGCGCGGCGGCGCTTTTGTAGTGTGGGCGCAATAGCTCTGGTCTTTTTCTGGTTCTCGCTCCTCACTACAAAAGCGCCGCCACTCCTGCGTAAGCCATCCAATGCCGAGAGGCGGCGCAGTCCAAATGAGGGCGTTAGTCCCGAGTTCGTTCGAGCAGCCCGCGAATCGAGTCGAAGCGACCGAGTGAAGTCATGGCTGCAAGTGCGCGCTCGAGCGCCGGCTCGAGGTACGGCAAGTAGCTCGTGTTGCCCTGTGCCGCCTGTGACGCATACGTGCCCATCGCCTTTAGCATGCGCTGCACAGTCATCAGATCCAGTTCCATTCGAAACTCATCAATATTGGATATCGGAACCTTTGAGTTCGCCTTCATCTCGATGAAATGCTCGATCAGCTCGAGTACGAGCTCGCGAGACAGCTTCGTGTATGGATCGCTAAGCAATGACGCAACGTCATAGCTGGACGGTCCCATTCGCGCGTCCTGGTGATCGATGATGTACATCTTATCGCCGATCATCATGAGGTTTCGCGCGTGATAATCGCGATGAGCCAGGACTCGCGGACGGGCAGAAAGCTCCGAGCACAGCGCCTTGAAATCTTCGTTGACTGCGTTAGACGTCGACGGGTCAAGCTTTACCTTTAGATATTTGTTGAAGTAGTTGGCGAAGAAGAATCCCAGCTCCCAACGAAGCTTTGCCTCATCGAATGCCAGATGCGAGCAGATCGAGTCAGTCTCTAATGCTTGTGCGGTTGCATCTTGAATTAGGACCACTAGCTCGAGCCCGCGACGATAAGCGCCGACAACCTCGGGCTCGGAGCGATCATTTAACCAGTCCTGCAGCTTGAGATCGCCAACGTCCTCTATCAACATCGCCCCGTCCGCGCCTGACGTAGCCAGGACGCTCGGAACCGGCAAACCCGCGGCAATCAGAAGTCGGGTCACTTCGATGTGTGCGCATGGATCATTGGCGAACGTAAGACGCGCGGATGGATTTCCAGCCTCCGCCTTTGCCAGCCTGTCAGTTGCTCGTTCGTTTTCGTCGAATGGAGTGAGGTATAACGCAACGATGACCGAGGCGCCTAACGCCTCGGCGCGAAAGTACGATCTGGTTGAGGCGTCGCCGGTGACTCGCGTGACCACCAGATCCTCAACCGGCGCGTTCAAGTGACCCGCCGCCAGGCGAGTTATTGCTGATGAGGAGTCTGTCTGCATTTGTGAAGCCATGCGATCTCAGATGGGGACGATGACGTTCTCGCCGATTACTTCGCCGCGCTCAATTTGACGCACGATATCACGCCTTACAACTACCGCACCATCGATCACGGTGTCAGCAGGAATGCGCACGCCCTCGGCGAGCACCGATCTGCAGACCCTCGCGCCGCTCTCAATCGTCACGCGATTCCACAAAATCGATTGCTCTACAGTCGCGCCCGGTTCTATCACGCAAGCCTCGCCAATGGTGACCGACCCGTTTTGCAAGCGCTGATGAGCTTCGAGGTATCGGCCAAGAGTGCTCATCTCGTACCAGTCCGCTTCGGAAACGTGTCCGATAACAGCTTCGCCAGCCGCGATCGCTTGAGGGTAGACGTGAATGGTCGAATGAGAAAAACACCCGCGCGGAACGTATTCGAGGATTCGAGGTGACAGCACCTGTATTCCGGTGAACATCAAAGGCGTGTCTGAGGCTGTCGAGGCCACTGCGCCGATGTTGTTCGCAGGTTCGCCGACAGCTTCCTGCATCAGAGCGGCGCCGGGGAAGCCGGCGAACCGGGTGATCCATCCTCGATCATCGGTCTCCACTATGCTGAAGTGTTCGAGCGCGCGATTGCGTTTTAGGACCAGTGTGGCGATTGCATTTTGACGCCGATGCTCGGCGATCACCTGGGCAAGGTCGATAGTCGTGACAATCTTGCCGTTGATAACCACGAAGTCGTCAACAAGTGACTCGCGAACGCGATCCAGAGCGCCCGATGTCCCTAATATCTCTTCCTCAAGGGAGTATTCGATCTTGACCCCGAGCCGGGATCCGTCGCCCAACGCTGTGGTTATCGATTCCGGCTGATGGTGGAGGTTTATGATTATGTCGCGAATGCCATGGGACGAAAGATATTCGACCGAATAATTGATCAACGGTTGATTGAGGAAGGGGATAGCCGCTTTTGTGCGATCTTCGGTGAGCGGCCACAGTCGCGTCCCGAATCCCGCCGCTAATATAAGTGCCTTCATAGAAAGAAAGAGGTCAGAAGTCAGACGTCAGAATTCTACTAGAAGATCAAATCTTCGAGCGGGATGCCTAGCGCTTTGCAACGCGCGGCCTGAAGCTCCGGGTAGCTTTCGCGAATAATATCGCCAGTGGAGAACCCCGCGGTGTCCAAGGCCTTCAACACGCTATTCTCGTCGCCTTCGATCTCAATAAAGCTACCGATAGGCGTCTCGTCAAACAAGACTTTTAACACGCGGCCGCCGAGAGGAACGCTATAACCAGTGCGGTACTTCTGATACCTGAAAGAACGCCGATACCCGAGTCGCTCGAATAACTCGATCACCCGCTCCGGTTCATCCACTGCGGTTTCGATCTCCTCTCGCACTTTGAGCCGGGATTCGTGAGTCTGCTTGACGACTCCCTTGTAGGTCAACGTGCCTTTGCCGTCCACCGATCGGACTCTGAGCGCGGCTCCTTGCTTTAATAGTGACTGGTCGAGGAGGTCGAGCAACCAGTTGTCTTCAAAGTGGCGGGGCGTTTCGAGTGTCAAAGGGAGGCCGGCCTTGCGAAAACGGTCCAGATCGTCGCAAGCGAGTTTGACCTCAATTTCAAGGTTCAATTCTTTGGTCACGGGGGCTTGACTCATTCGAGTCGTATTATTCACTGTGGCCGCGCAACCGTCAAATTAGCATGGGATCGTGTCTGGTTAAGAGAGGACGGAAAGGACCGCTCTACTCCTCCTTTGTCCTTTCAGTCCTTTCAGTCCTTTCTGTCCCTTCAAGTGGATATCCGCGAAAATGTTGCCGCAATCGTTCGAAATGAGGTAAGTTTCCGACGACACGGGCTGCGATTGCTCTGAGTATTCCTGTCCGTCTGCGAGCCGCAACCCGAAATCCAAATCAACGGAAGAGCGCCGGCTATGGCAGTCAGCTATACGACTACCTCGGGGATCCCCGCTAACTTCTCCGACAATAGGAGTCGATGGGACGGCGCCACCGCGCCTCATTACGAAGTCTGGTTCCTAACACTCAACCATCGCGCCTCGCAGCGAGGCTTCTGGTTTCGCTACACCGTGGAATCGCCGACACGACAGGACGGCGACTCACAGCCTCACGCGGCCTTGTGGGCGGCCGCGTTTAACCGAAGGTTTCCGGAGGAGAGTTTTGGGCTCAGGCGGGAGTATCCGGTTGATCGACTCACCCTCGCCGGTCTGGAAGACTCGATCCTCAGCATTGGTGACGGCTATTTATCATCTTGCAGGGCCGCCGGCAGAGTTGATTGCGGCGATCGTTTCCTCGAATGGGATCTGAGCTATGTCCCGTGTCAATCGACCTATCACCATGTATCGGGCGCTGTGAACCGGCTCGCCAGACCAACGTCGTTTGTCTGTTCACCGAATCTGGACACCCGGTTCAGCGGCAGGATTGTAATAGACGGCGAGGAAATAATTCTGGACCAGGAACCCGGATGCCAGTCACACCTCTGGGGTCGCAAACACGTGGACGACTGGGTATGGGTCCATTCCAATGCGTTCGATAAACATCCGGGGACGGTGTTTGAAGGTCTGGCCGCGAGAACTCGGCGGGGCGGCCACACGCTTCCCCCGGTTCAGTCGCTTTATCTGCGTCATCGGGACGAAGAGCATCGTTTCATCCGACTGCGGCTGGCGGAGCAGTGGCAGCAGAAGATGGGTATGGGTTATTGGTCATTCTCCGCGATGAACACACGTTACTATATCGAAGGCGCGGGACAGTGCCGATTGCGCGATATGCTGCAAGCCGAGTATGCCGATCCGGACGGCGAGCGGCTCTACTGCATTAACAGCGAAGTTGCTAACCTTAAAATACGTCTGTTCCGGAGAGTCCACGGCGTTCGCTGGCGCCATTTGGAGACTATTAAGGCTTACGCGACCGCTCACATAGAGCATGCGGCGCGAGAGAGCGACCCGGGAGTCCGGATGGCCTTCGGACTGTAGCGCGAATGTCCAAACTCCATGGCGCAGACTGGACAGTCTACGCTACCAATGCCCGGATACCCTCGCCGCACTCAAAAATGTTAAGCTAGCTTTTCAGACTAAACGGCAAACCCTTTCGTCTAAGGTTTATACGGAAGATTTTGGTCTAGTGAGGAAGGTAGTCATGAAACGAGAAAAACAAGGCTTTTTATCGATTGGAATAACGGGTCGCCGAGCCGCCTCGTCAGCGCTCGCACTTACCGTGGCCGGGATGCTCGTGCTGGGAGCGATCATGCCGGTCGTCGCCGACACCAAATCGAAAACGTCGAGCAGCGGCTTCAGCGCCGATCAAAAGATCGTTCACCTGCTCAACCGAATCGGGTTTGGACCGCGTCCCGGTGACATAGAGCGAGTCAAAAAAATGGGCGTCGACAAGTACATCGATTTGCAGCTCCATCCCGAACGCATCGACGACCCGACCATCGAAGCAAAGCTCGCGAACTATCCATCGCTTAAGATGAGCCTTGCGCAAATACAGGAGAAGTACCCGCCTCCGCAGCTTCTCGGGCGGCAACTTGGATTGCGCCAGGGAAAGAACACGCCCGTTCTACCTCCGGGCGAGGGTGCTGACGAAAACACGAAGCGAGAATACCGGCAACAGATAAATGCCTACTATCAGGAAAACAATCTCCGGCCTCCTCAGTTTTTGCTCCAGGAGTTGCAAGCACAAAAAATAGTACGAGCTGCTTATAGTGAGCGGCAGCTTCAGGAAGTGATGACCGATTTCTGGTTCAACCACTTCAATATCTTTTGGGCGAAGAACGCCGATCGCAATCTTACAACCGACTACGAGATGAGCGTCATCCGTCCTAACACGATGGGTAAGTTCAAAGACCTTTTGCTGGCAACGGCAAAGAGCCCGGCGATGCTGGTGTATCTCGACAATTTTCAGTCGATGTCGCCCGATGCTCAGCGTCCCAACCAGCGGCAGATGCGCCGGCAAGCCGCCGGTCAACGTAGACCCGGAGCGCAGGGCAGGGGTTTTGGTGATCCGCGTCTTAACAATCCCAACCTTCCCGGCGAACAAAACGATCGCGAGATGCAGCGCGATCAAATGACACCCGAGCAGCAGCGACAGCTACCCGCTAACGGGCTCAGGAATCGCAAACCGGGAATCAACGAGAACTATGCGCGTGAAATCATGGAACTGCACACGCTGGGCGTCGAAGGCGGATACACCCAGAAGGATGTGCAGGAAGTCGCGCGCTGTCTTACGGGCTGGACGCTGGATCGGCCGCGCCAGGGCACCGAGTTCGTCTTCCGATCTTTTATGCACGACAACGGGGAGAAAACCGTTCTCGGCCACAAGATTCCCGCGGGCGGCGGAATCAAGGACGGGGAGATGGTCATCGACATCCTCGCTCATAACCCCAGCACCGCGAAGTTTATCTCGACCAAGCTTGTGCGCCGGTTCGTGAGCGATACGCCGCCGCCAGCGCTGGTCGATCGAGTCGCATCGGTATACACAAAGACTGACGGCGACATTCGCGAAATGTTGCGAACGATCATTACCTCGCCTGAATTCAACTCTAAGGAAGCTCACCGTTCAAAGGTCAAGTCACCGTTCGAGCTGGCGGTCTCTGCCGTTCGAGCGCTTGGGGTTGATTTGATCGTTCCGATCCAGACTGCACAGTTCATCGCGAAGATGGGGCAGCCACTCTACCTGTATCAGGCTCCAACCGGTTACCCGGATCGCGCTGATCAATGGGTAAATACTGGCGCGCTGCTCGAGCGTCTGAACTTTGGGTTGGCTCTGACGACAAACAAGCTTAGGGGCGCGTCATTCGATGTGAAACGCGCGGCCGGAAGCGTTGAGATGTCAGACAAACAACGAGTGATGGAAAAGGCGATAGCGACTCTGCTGAACGGCGACATCTCTACGCAGACTCGCACGGTTCTGGACAAGCAGTTGAAAGAAGGCGTCTCGGTCAAAGGTGAGCTTGGAGCGGTTCCGCCTATCCCGCAAGGCGATGACTTGATGGCCGAGAATTCAATGCAAGCGTTGCCGCCCACTCAGGGAGTCGGCAAGGGCCAAAAGGGCGTTGGAAACCCCGAACAGCTTGAACGCCGTTTCGGTGTACGCGCGAACCTTCGGCCTCAGATCGCGATGTCCGGCGAAGACCTGGAGACCGCAAAGGTGTTCGGTCTCGTGCTCGGGTCACCCGAGTTCCAACGGCGGTAAGTTTCTAGTTTCTGGTTCGTGGTTTCTGGTTACGTCGACCACGACCTGACCGGCCGACCAGAACTAGAAACCAGAAACGAGAAACCAGAAACTACAAACCAGAGACTGGAAACTAGAAACGCATTTCGGAGAAAATCATGGCAGTAACACGAAGACTCTTTCTCAAATCATCAGGCGTGGCGATGGCGAGCTTTGCTGCAGCGCCTTCGTTTCTAAAGCGCGCAGTGCTGGCTCAGACCTCCGGTTTAGCCGGTAATGATCGGCCAATCATCATCGCGATCTTTCAGCGGGGTGCGATGGACGGAATCTCCGCCGTAATACCATTCGGCGATAAGAGCTACTACAGCGTTAGGCCAAACATCGCGGTTCCCGAACCGAAGGCCGGAAACGCCGACACGGCGCTTGATCTCGACGGGTATTTCGCGTTGCATCCGGCACTCGCTCCTTTTAAGCCGCTCTATGACGAGGGTCATCTGGCAGTCGTGCACGCGGTTGGCTCACCCGACAACACCCGGTCGCATTTCGATGCGCAGGACTACATGGAAGCGGGAACGCCGGGCAGAAAAGGGACAGCCGACGGCTGGCTGAATCGTTACATGCAGGCTCGGAAAGACTCGAAGGCAACCCCATTCCGCGCCGTGTCCTTTACCGCAAACATGCCGCGCACGCTGTTGGGCCCCGCGCCCTCAATCGCCATGACCAATATCGCCGACTTTGGTGTACGGGCGGGGCAGGGAAGCGGTCAGGTTGCGAAAGGATTCGAGGAGCTCTATTCGACGAGCCTCGGAGATTCACTTCAGGGCACCGGCAAGGAAGCGTTTGAAGCGGTCAAGATGCTGAAAAAGGCAAACCCGCAGCAGCACCAGCCTGCAAACGGCGCGAACTATCCTCGCTCGCCGTTCGGCAACTCCCTGCTTCAGATTTCTCAGTTGATAAAAGCCAATGTCGGGATTGAAGTAGCGTTTACCGACGTCGGCGGTTGGGACACACACGCGAATCAGGGTAACGCGCGCGGCCAGTTGGCGAATCGATTGCAGGACTTTAGCCAGGGCGTTGCGGCTCTATACAAAGACCTTGGCGATAGGATGCGCAACATCGTGATTCTCACGATGACCGAATTTGGGCGGACCATTCGGCAGAACGGCTCGGGCGGAACCGACCATGGACACGCGAGCTGTTTGTTTGTCGCGGGCGGACCAGTGAAAGGCGGCAAGGTGTACGGTAAATGGCCGGGGCTCGCAGCCGAGCAGTTATACGAAGGCCGCGACCTCGCGCTGACCACTGACTTCCGCGATGTCTTTTCCGAGATCGCCGCGCGTCACATGGGCGCAGGAAACCTGAATTCTATTTTCCCGGGTTTCAACGCAAGCCCTGCGAACTTCCGCGGGTTGATCCGCGGATAGAAGCGCATGCTGCCAACGTGCAAACCGGCAGGAGGGCGATTGGGGCCCTCTTGCCTCCGATTCAAATCCAACAATGAAGCTTCCAAGAATCGCCCTCGCCTTTCTGGCCCTGCTGGTCTGTGCCAATTACGCGCCTTCGTCTGCTCAGGATGGGCAAGCTGATGCTCCCATCAAAGTTCAAACAACGCTGGTGAATGTTCCGGTGATCGTCAGCGATCGCCAGGGAAGATACCTCTCTGGCCTGAAGGTCGGAGACTTCAAGCTTTATCACGACCGGGCCGAGCAGCCGATTTCGTACTTCGACGCCGCTGAAGAACCGCTGAATGTCGCCCTGCTGATTGACACAAGCAAGAGCACACAGCCTGTTCTGGATGACATAAAAAGTGCAGGCGTAAAGTTTCTAAAAGAACTAAGACCGCAAGACCGCGCGATGATCGTGAGCGTGGACTACGATTTCCACGTATTGAGTCAACTGACGTCTGACCGCAAGACGCTGGAAAAGGCGGTGAAGAGCGCACGGACGGGTGAGGAAATCGGCACCGTCCTGCGCGACGCGGTGGCCGCGGTCATCGGTCAAAGTTTCAAGCGGGTCGACGGGCGCAAAGCGATCATTCTGCTTTCGGATGGGAAGGACGCGGGGAGCGACATCACCGAACAGGCGCTTCTCGATGAGGCAGCCGAGTCGGGAGCAATGATCTACACCGTGTTCTTCGAGACCGGGTTTCTCCGTCGCGGCTGGATTGACGCTACGACGTTTCCACGCAGGCGAGTATGGGTTGGGCCTAACCGCTTTCCACCTCAAAGACCGCGGCAAAACGAACGCCGCCGACAGCGAGTCGAAACGCGGAACGAGCAGGCCATAAGCTTTCTCGAGAGGCTCGCCGATGTTTCGGCGGGTCGTTACTACAGCAGCGATGTTGCGGACCTGAAGAAGACTTTTAACCTAATCGCCGAGGAGCTACGCCATCAATATCGTCTGGGTTTTTATCCCGAAAACAGCAAGATTGACGGCAATCGTCATACGTTGCGAGTCGAAGTAAACGCTCACGACGCGATAGTGAGAGCGCGTCGAAGTTATCAGGCAACCAGCCCTGCGAGTCGAGTCACCGGCTCATAACCAACCAGGAAGGATCAAAACGAGCCAGGTGAGAAAAGGCCCGATCGCGACTACCAACCCGCTGTATAAAAGCATTTCGCGATAGAAGCGATCCTTATCCACGCCTTGAGCGCTGGCGACAACAAGTGCGCCGTTTGTTGAGAATGGACTCACATCGACGATGGTTGACGAAACGGCAATTGCCGCTACAACCCCGACGGCCTGAACCTGACCCTGGAGCAGAAATGGTACCGCTAGAGGAATAGTCGCTCCCAGCACCGCGACCGAAGATGCGAATGCCGATACACCGCCGCCGATGTAGCACAACAGCAACGCACCAAGTAGCGGGGCGCCGATGCTCGATACGCCGGCGCCGACCATATCGACCGCGCCTACCTTTTGCAGAACTGCGATATACGTAATGACACCTGTAATCAATAGCACCGTGGACCAGCTCACCTGATCGACCGCGCCTTTCTGAGCATTTGGCGAGAGTAGCGTCAGCAGAACTGCGACTGAGATGGCGAGCAGTCCGATGTTAAGCTCGAATGCAAGCGATCCAACGCCAAGCGCAATCAAACCGATCAAAGTGAGCACGTGATGCGAGTTCAGCCCGGAATGCTCAGGAGCGCCGTGCGGATCTGGGGTAGCTCGTAACTGGATTGCGACCGGCGTAGCGTCGTGTTCGCCCATCTCGGCGCCCGAGCCCGATCGGTCGAGTTTGTCCAGATCTCGCTTTTCTCCATCGATAGTGCGTCGGGCGGCCCGATGCCCGCCAAAAATGAAATAGATCGTAACCGCGACGATAGAATTGAATAGCAGGCTGGCAAGGAACAGAGCGGTGTCGTTCCTGGGCAGACCGGCTCGCTCGACCAATTGATTGGTGATACCGCCGTAAATGCTCATTGGCGAGAAACCGCCGGCCTGAGCCCCGTGGATCACCAGGAGCCCCATTAGCAGCGGGCGAATGCCGTACTTGTGTGCGAAGCTCAATGCAATGGGCGCTATGATGGCTACGGCGGCGGGGCTCACAGCGCCAAAGCCGGTTAGCACACCGGCGATTGTGAACATAACCCACGGAATCGCAGCGATGCGCCCGCGCACCAGCCACACGGCTCGGTGTACCAGCCAATCGACCGTTCCGTTGTTCTGCGCGATTGCGAACAGATATGTGATCCCCACCAGCGTGACAAACACATCGCCCGGAAAGCCGGCGAAGATGTCCTTGGCAGGCATACCAGAGATCAGCCCGATGGCGAATGCGCCGACAAGGGCAAGGGCTCCCAGGTTGATCGGCAGCGCTGTCGCGATAATGAACATCACCACCAGCCCAACGATGGCGGCAACTTGCACAGACATGAAGTCACCTCGATTCTCAATCGCTGAAACTCACACCGGTACGCAACCTCGTTTCGCAAGACACGCTAGGCCAAAATGTCGGTTAGTGCGCCCGTCTCGGTTGGATCTGATGGAATAAGCGGCTCTAGGGGCGTACGGAAATCGAATAGATTTGACTGTCATTTCTGTGCTGAGTAAAAACCACCCGGTTGCCCAGAATATCAAAGTTAAAAACCCTATCCCAGCTACAGACGAATTGCTCTGTTCGGTTTACGAGATCATAACGCCGCAGACTCTCTGGAATGCGTCTCAATGCGTAGTAAATGGCATCGCCATCCTTGCTCCATACCGGGCAATAACCGTCTTTAGCGATCATTAGTGGCTCCGATTTGGCGATATCGAGCATCCATATTCCACCGCTTGAGTGCGGAGCGTTTCTCGATGCTCCGGGTCTGTCCCAGCAGAGATGCGAGCCGTCCGGCGACCACCGCAGGTACTCATACTCCGCGCCTTCTTGAATAATCTGGTCGGTGTCTCCCGTGAGACTCCGTAACACGATTCTCTCCTTGCCCTTATAATTCAGGACAACCGCGATCTTATTGCCGTCGGGATGAATCGCCAGCCAGTTGGCGTCGCCCTCAAACCGAGTGAGCGAACGGCTCTCACGCGTGTCGGTGTTCACCAACACGACTTCAGTGCTTTGCGAAGGCTCGTCATATGACAAGAACGCTGCATTCCGTTCATCCATCCAGCATGCGTGCCGCGCGTGTCGGTCACTGAGTTGGGAGCTGATCCTTGTGTTCAAGTCCGTGAGATATGGACGATCCGTGTCATCGACGTTCCTCAACACGCTGATGAGTTTCTCCCCGGAAGGCGAAATTCGAGGCCATCGCCGGTCTTCGCCGTAGGTTAGGCTCTTCACCTCGGAGGTTTTGCCGAGCTGAGTAACCATCAGATCATTTCCGAGCCGGAAGTGCTGAAAAATCAGAGCACGCCCATCTGGCGAAGCTGACGGAGCTGTGTACTCGCCGACGCCGGTCAGCAAAGGGACTATAGAACCATCAGTAACAAAAACCCTATACAGCTGCATCGACCCAGCACGGTTGGACGCAATGATGATCGAGCGATTATCGGCGGTCCACGTCAGACCATACATCTGTCTCTTTTCATGAGTGATTTGGCGTTGATCTCCAAGGGTCGGTTGCCCCCCATTCGACTCAAGGAGCCTGCAAACCCAGATGTCTCCGTCCCCGCCATTTGGATCGCCAGTACTGTAGGCGAGCCACTCGCCGCTGGGTGACCAGCGCGGCGTATAACCTTGAGCGCTGATCTCTAGATGCTCCTCGCGATTGCTTACGGGACTAACCCATAGGGCATTGCCTGAGGGCGAATGCTTGGTATAAGCCACCCACTTCCCATCCGGCGAGAAGCCGGCACCGCTGGCATTCTCCACAAAACGGCTCGGTGTACCGCCAAACGAGGGAACGATCCAAAGATCGTGGTGACGGGCATCGTCCGGTCCGATTCGAGGAATTGACAACACCACCTGAGTCCCGTCGGCCGTGAACACCGGAAGATCGCCACTTGGATTGATCCTGTTTGTGATGCGCACCGGAGTGCCCTCCGGGAATTGCCTGATGAACAGATCGCCGTATCCGCGCGTTTCTTCGGAACCGGAAACGTAGAGTATGAATTTTCCATCAGGGGAAAAGACAGGCTTTCCGCTGTAGAATTCCCCTGAAGTTATCTGTTTGATTCCTGTAGCGGGCAAGGCCTCGCGGACCGAACGGGGCTCTCGTCCGCTCAACAGCCAAACGAGGATTGGAATAAGGACCAACACAGGTAAGGCAACCCACAGCCAATGCAATCTAATTCGTTCTAGATGGGACGGCGGCTCGGGCCTCGGTGTAAGGCCTGGAGGTGACGAGCGCGCGGGTGCCTCAGGCGCGAGTTCACAGACAAACCTGTAGCCCTGGCGCGGGACCGTCTGAACGAAACGAGGATTGTCTTTGTCGTCGCCGAGTGCGCGACGAATCTCGCGTATCGCATGCACAAGGGTGTCTTCGGTGACATAGGTATCCTTCCAAATGGCGTCAAGCAAAACCTTTTTCTCGATAACGCGCCCTCGGTTCTCCACCAGGTATATCAATGTTTCAAGCGGCTTTGAGGTGAGGTGAATGCGTTGTGGACCTTGATACAAGCCGCGCCGCACCAGGTCTAGAGTAAATCCCTCGAAGTGGACGCTAGGTTCCCGCTCATTCTCTGGCGCGATCTTCATAGACCAGGCATTTTTCAGAATTCTTCGTAGTTTTTCACCGACCTTTTCAGGACATTTCACCAAATGACGCTGTAAAAGTCGTAGCACACTAACCGGGACCGATTATATGCCTAACAACAGGCTCAAGAAAGGTAGTACGCGTGGATGGAACCGGATCGAAAAGCAGGAATCTTACTTGCTCGAACATCAATCTCACCTTCCCAGTAAAGCTCAAGGAGGACCCATCGTGACCACCTCGAAGAACGTTTCAGTTTGCGCATATCTGGTAATGCTTGCGTTGTGTTGTAGTAGCACCGCTTTGGCACAATCCGAAAACAAAGCTCAGCCCCTCGCCGCGATCAAGGCGGACGCGACCGAAGTCAGATGGCTGCCTCAAGTTGAATACGGACGCCTTATCCTAACTGTCTTGGCGCCCGACGGTCTCGTGTTTCGGACGGAATTCGAAGCGGGCGTTGCCCCCTCGTTTAGACTTACAGATCCTAGAGGAAACAGCCTGCCAGACGGTTCTTACTCGTACGAACTCCGAGTGATCCCGAACCTGAGCGCCGACGTGCGGAAAGCGCTGGCTGCGTCAAGGGAGAAAGGAGACAGCGAGCAGCTCGTGAAAGAGTTGCAAAGGAGTGGGCAATTACCGACGGGCATTACTGTTCAATCCGGCGCGTTCCTGATCGAGAAAGGAGCGGTTCTTGCGGGATCTCCCGAGGACGGGGTTGAGCCGCAAGCCGAAAAGAAGAACTCTGGACGGTCAGCGAAGGGGCTTCAAAGCAAGAAAAACGCAGGAGGTGTCGTCACGATTGAGGACGTAGTAACCGCAGACGATATCATTGTTCAAGGCAGCGCTTGTGTGGGGTTGGACTGCGTCAACAATGAGAACTTTGGTTTCGACACAATCAGGATGAAAGAGAACAACACGCGCCTCCAGTTCGACGACACGAGTGGGGCAGGCTTCGCGACAAACAACTGGCAGATAAGGGCCAACAGTTCGGCGGTCGGTGGAGCGAGTTTTCTGGGGTTTGTGGACCAGGGCGCGGGGGGCGATTCGGAGACCGGGACTATAGTGTTTTCAACCGCCGCCGGTGCGCCCGCCAACTCTTTGTTTGTCAGTTCGCTCGGGCGAGTTGGACTGCGCACCGGGACCCCGGCCAAGGATCTGCATATTATTACAATCGATACTCCAACGCACAGACTCGAACAAAACGGGGGTGGCTATACTGCGCAAACATGGGACATAGCAGGCAACGAAGCGAACTTTTTTGTCCGCGATGTCACTTACGGCAGCCTACTTCCTTTCAGAATACGACCCGGCGCGCCGACAAGCAGCATAGACATCGCGTCTTCCGGCAACGTCGGTATCGGAACAGCCTCGCCCGGCTTCAGAGTTCAAGTCGACACGCCAACTTCAACGGGGACCGCCGGTAACTCGATCGAAGATGGCCTGACCATTCGAACCAATCCGAACATTAATGGTGTACAGCTCATGCACGGTCTCTCAACTGCCTTCATGGCGCTCAACACGGATGCGATTGGATCTGGCGCTTTGGGGATTGGCACGAAGGGGAACTTCCCCGTGCATTTTTATGCGAATTCGGGATTGACCGCCGGCGCCCCTTCGGCTGTGGGAATCAGGATGAGCATTCTAGGCAACGGCAACGTTGGCATCGGCACGACGACCCCCGCCGGGACGCTGGATGTAAATGGAACCATCTTCCAGCGGGGAGTCCAGCTCCACGCGGACTATGTATTCGAGCCAACCTACAATCTGGAATCGATCGAAGAACACGCCGGATACATGTGGACTAACCGTCACTTGCCGGGCGTCGGCGCCAAGACGGTTGATGAGCGGGGTCACGAGGTCATCGAGATTGGCGCACGAATGCGCGGGATGCTTGAAGAGATCGAAAAGGCTCACATCTACATCGAGCAACTAAGTGGTAGAGTAGCCGAAAAAGACGCAGAGTTGACTAAGCTGGAACGCCAGAATGCTGATCTGGCCGCGCGTCTCGCTCGTATCGAGGCCATGCTGCAAGCTAGCGAAAAACAAAAACGTCAATGGGTTCGATGACCGCCTGACTAGCGGTCCGCGCGGCGTGCAAACGCAATGCGCTCATGCCAGCCTCAAAATCGCTTGGGGTTAGACTAGCCAGGACTGAGTCGGCTCCTGCTGCCAGCTTATGGGCATACGCCTCGAAGTCCGGCGCAATCTCCTGGCTGACGATATCAACGGCAACCGCGCGAAACCCGGCCGATTCGAAAACCTCGCGAATTGAGGAGCCGGCAACAAGGCATTCTTCAAGAATGGGACGGGTTTCAGGAAAAAAATCGACGTAAGGATATGCCGAGATTTGGTCACGGGTTCCGGCGCGCAGGAACACTGTTCCTTCATCACGAAGCACGCGACGGCACTCGCGAGCCGCAAGCTTAGGATCGTCGAAATGATGAAAGACCATAGACATAAAAATCAGATCAATGGAATTGTCAGGAAGGGGGAGTGCCTCGGCGCGGCCCAGCGCGTATCGAATGCGTGGATCACGCTGCTTCGGTCGGGCCTGGGCCAGCATCTTTTTTGACGGGTCAATGCCGACTACTTCCGCATCGAAGCAAACCGCGAGATCTTCGGTGAAACGTCCAGTGCCGCAGCCAAGATCGAGAATACTTTTGATCGTCCGATCGCTTACGTGAGATGAAACGACGTCCATCCAAAGGTTGTGAATCTCGGGACCGTGTTCTCGGCCGCGGTCATAAGCAGCAGGTATCTCGGTCGCATCGTAGTTCATACTGGGAAGGCGCAAGTTCAGAGACGAGCCAATGGAATAGTCCTCGAATCTGCCGCGGCCCGCAAGCCTCTCGATGCCGAGGAGAGAGAGAGTCACGGTCCACGGTGAAGACGCCTACTTGACCGAGCCTATTTAATCTTCTTTGCTCTCCCGATTTCCTGGCCCTCTACCTTAACCACCATAAATGTGATCTGCCCATTCTCTTTGACGAAGCTGAAGGTTTGACGCAGATCTTCCTTCATAAAAAAGTTGGTTTCATTCTCGGGCAGCAACTCACGTCTTTCACTGCTCGAACCCTGTTGCGCCATCAACTTGTCGCCCACGCGAGTGACCGTCAATACGGCAGATGTTGGATTCGGTTGATATTGCCCCACATAAGCATCAAGGATTTTGGGGTCAATCTTTGCTACGGTGCGCTCCGGTATCAGCCCCGGCAGATAAAGCGCCGCGACGCCGAGCGCAAACCTGCCCGGATTCGCGTTGTCGCCGTTCGTCAGCACAACGACAGTGAGCTTATCATCCACAAAGCGACTTATCACCGCGCGAAACCCTGGGAGCGAACCGCCGTGCCGCACCACCTTGTGGCCGGCGACTGTTTCAAGCTCCCAGCCAAAGCCATACGGATGTGATTTGCCGTCGTTAAGTTTGACGGGCGTCCACATCTGCTCGCGAACAGCTTGTTTAAGCACTCGGTCTGTGTAGAGCGCGGCATCCCATTTTGCCAGGTCAAGTACGGTCGATAGAAAGGCCCCGCTTGGGCGCAAAGCGAAGTAGGTTTCCGCGTTATACAGCTTGCCGTTTCTCCACACATATCCGCTGGCCCTGTTTGGAACCAGGTCGGTCATAGTAGTGGTTCGCGTGGCGTTCATTTCGAGCGGCAGGAACAGACGCTCGCTCAGATAATCGGCCCACGATTTGCCCGAGACTTTGCGAATTATCTCAGCCAGCGAGAAGTACCCGACATTGCAATACTCCCATTTCTCGCCCGGCGCGAAGCGCAGTGGTTGATCATAGGCGCTCTTTATCACGTCAATGTCATTTTGGATCTTCAAAGGATCGAAGGCGGGACCCTCGCGGACGATTCCGGATGTATGAGTCAATAGATGCCGCACGGTAATGTCTTTCCACGTATCGGGCGTTCCCTCAAGAAACTT
>DASRIZ010000113.1:0-2414 GCA_035649735.1 Blastocatellia bacterium
GGCGACGTGTTGATTCTAGCCGGCGACATTCTGGCCAATCGATCCGGCGATCCTGACACAGACGCAGCCCTGCAACTTAACGCCGTTCGCGAGCTGGATGATTTCTGCGGGAGTCTGGGCTTCAAGCACGTGTTGTTGATCGCCGGAAACCACGATTGGGTGTTTGAGCGATACGACGGCGCGCGCAACGTCCTGAAACACATCACCTATCTTGAGGACAGCGGGACAGAAATCGACGGCGTGAAGTTTTGGGGCTCGCCTCATCAGCCGTGGTTTTACGATTGGGCGTTCAACCATCCGCGGAACGGGAAGAGGCTGGCGCATTACTGGAGTCTGATTCCTGACGACACCGATGTGCTGATAACCCACGGACCACCGTATGGCATTCTCGATTTACCGTTCGGCAAGGGTGAACCGGCCGGTTGCGAGCTGTTGTTGAAGCGCGTGAAGGAAATCAACCCGCGCGTTCACGTCTTCGGTCACATACACGGCTCTTACGGAAAACAACACCTAGGCGAGACGCTCTTTGTGAATGCCTGTCTTTGCAATGAGCTGTATCATCCGGTAAACCCGCCTCACATCATCGACCTCTGACCTCTGACGATCCTTGTCGCCCCAATAGGGCTTCTGATATTCTCCGCGCCATCTGACGAAACTAAGTTCCGAAGCGAACCGGCCATGGCTCGCCGGCGTTACTTCCCATAACCAGGAGGAGATATGAACATCCACACATTTGCGACCAGGAAATGGCTTCTTGGAGCGGCGCTCTTATCGGTCATGCTTATCGGCCTGCCTCAATCGGCAAGCGCGAACGGCCCGGATATCAACAACACCCGGCTGCTCTCTCAGCCCGCAATAAGCAAGGAGAACGTCGCATTCACCTACGCCGGGGATCTGTGGGTGGCGGGCCTGGACGGGAAAAACGTAAAGCGATTGACGGCCGACGATGGGCAGCAAGCCTTCCCCGCGTTCTCACCGGATGGTTCGCTGATCGCCTTTACCGCGCAGTATGAAGGCAATCCTGATGTGTACGTCGTTCCGGTCACCGGAGGCGTGCCCACACGTCTGACCTGGCATCCTGGCCCGGACATCGTTCAGGGATTCACGCCAGACGGAACGGCGGTGTTGTTCACATCGCCGCGCGCGGTATTCACCGGCCGATACACTCAGCTGTTTACCGTTTCAATAAAGGGCGGTATCGAAGAACCCCTAAAGCTGCCAAACGCGTCAAGAGCAACCTATTCGCCGGACGGTTCGAGGTTGGCTTACAACCCGCTCTCCGAGGCGTTTACGCAGTGGAAGAATTATCGCGGCGGCCTTAACTCGACCATCTGGATGTACAAATTCAGCGATCATTCCGCTGATAAACTCCCGCAGCCCGAAGGACGTTCAAACGACGTAGACCCGATGTGGCTGGGCGACATGATCTATTTCCGCTCGGATCGCAATGGTGAGTTCAACCTTTTCTCTTTCAACCCAAAAACAAAGGCAATCAAACAGCTCACCGATCACAAGGACTTCCCGGTGATGGGAGCATCGGCCGGTGCGGGCCAGATAGTTTACGAGCAAGCGGGCTTTCTTCACGTCTTCGATCCAAAGTCATCGCGATCCACAAAGCTGACGATCGGCGTCGCCGCCGATCTGGTTGAAACGCGAGCACGATTCGTAAAAGGTGGGCGGTACATCCGCAGCGCTTCTTTCTCGCCGACTGGCGCCCGCGCGGTGTTCGAGTTTCGAGGTGAGATAGTAACCGTGCCCGCCGAGAAGGGCGATGCCCGCAACCTCACTAATACGACCAGCGTACACGAGCGATCTCCGGTGTGGTCGCCCGACGGCAAGTCCATAGCCTACTTTTCGGATGAGTCAGGCGAGTACGAGCTTCACATTCGAAACCAGGACGGAAAAGGCGACGTACGCAAGATCAAAGTCAGCGGAGCGGGGTTTTATGATACGCCGGTCTGGTCGCCGGACAGTCAGAAGATTTCCTACGCGGACAATTCATGGACCCTGTTCTGGCTGGATCTAAAAACCGGCGCGTCAAAGAAGATCGCGTCGGAGTATCAATACGGTCCGTCTCGAGCCAAAACTATCCATCACGTGTGGTCGCCGGACTCGAAGTGGATCGCGTATACGCTTAACTCAAGATCCTACATTCAAGCGGTTCACGCTTATTCAATTGAGAAGGACAAATCGTCTCAGATCACCGACGGATTGAGCGAAGTCAGCGAACCGGTGTTTGATGAAAGCGGCAAATATCTTTACTTCTTCGGGTCCACCGATGCCGGCCCGGTCAAAGACTGGTTCGCGATGTCCAACGCCGATATGCGCGCAACGGAGTCGATCTATCTGGCTGTGCTTCGAAGCAATCTCCCTAACCCGCTTGCTAAAGAGAGCGATGAAGAGAAGGGCCTTCA
>DASRIZ010000114.1:0-8012 GCA_035649735.1 Blastocatellia bacterium
CAGACAGGGACGGCAACTTGGAAATATATGTAATGAGCGTGGACGGCGAGCTAACCCAGCTGACCGACGATCCCGCCGACGACCTCGCACCGGCCTGGTCTCCGGATGGCGGCAGGATCGCGTTCTCGAGTAATCGCGCCGGGATGCACAATATTTACGTGATCAATGCCGATGGAAGCTCGTTGACCAAGATTACCAACACCCCTGCGGACGATACCGATCCGTCATGGTCTCCCGACGGCAAACGAATCGTATTCACAACGCGGAGAGACGGAAACGAGGAGATCTACTCGATGAATCCTGACGGCAGCAATCAGACAAGATTGACTGACGACCCGGCGGCCGACAGGGCGCCTGCATGGTCGCCCGACGGGAGAATAGTGTTCAACAGCACCCGAAGCGGAGACGGAGGGATATATTCGATGGATGCTGATGGAGCGAATGTAACCAGATTGACAAAAAAAGTGGCGGGTCACCCCGCCTGGTCCGCGGACGGAAGATATGTCGCTTTCATCGGCACGAGTCTTGAGAGAATAGCCGGAAGCTTCCCACCTCAGATATTCCTCCTCGATCTCGATTCGAGCGGTCTCAGGATGCTGACCCAGAGTCCAACGCCGACGGGCGCGCCCTGCTGGGGACCAGGCGGCGCAACGGTAGCTTATATCAGGGCCGTCGACAGGATAGGAGGCCGGGCAAATATCTTCCAGGTGGATTTGGATGGGCGAAACATCAAGCGCCTGACCGCCGGACCCCGTGGTGACCAACACCCGTCATGGTCACCCGACGGTTTAAAGCTTGCGTTTCAGAGTAACCGTGACGGTAATTACGAAATTTATGTTATGAACCTCTGGTGAGGTTCGCATCCCCGCATAACTCGCAGCGTTCCCCACAGTCGATATATAATCCGAATCTGATAATCTGGCGCCTCAGCGCGCCGCCCAGGAGAGAAGGTAAACTGATGAACTCGGTATCTGACCCGAGCGTGATGCCCGTTGAATCGTCCAGTCGATCCAATTTCATCCGCGATATCATCATCGAGGACATAAAGGCCGGCAAACACGGCGGGCATGTGCAAACCCGCTTTCCGCCCGAGCCAAACGGCTATCTACACATCGGCCACGCTAAAGCCATCTATCTGGATTTCGGACTGGCAGCGGAGTTCAACGGCAAGTGCAACCTTCGGTTCGACGATACCAATCCGTCCAAGGAGGAAACTGAATACGTCGATTCGATCATGGGTGATGTCCGATGGCTTGGCTACAATTGGGATGGTCTGTTTTACGCCTCGGACTACTTCGGACAGCTTTATGAATGGGCAATCCAGTTGATCAAGACAGGAAAAGCCTATGTCTGCGATCTTACCGCCGATCAGGTTCGCGAGTATCGAGGCACGCTGACTGAACCCGGCAAGGAGAGCCCTTACAGGAATCGCTCAATCGAAGAAAACCTGGACTTGTTCGAGCGGATGAAGAATGGCGAGTTTCCCGACGGCTCGCGAACGCTGCGCGCTAAGATCGATATGGGCTCGCCAAACTTGAATTTCCGCGATCCGGTTATGTATCGGATTCTGCACATGGAGCACCACCGGACCGGCGACGAATGGTGTATCTACCCTATGTATGATTACGCACACGGGGAGTCGGACTCGATCGAGAAGGTTACCCACTCGATCTGTACTCTGGAATTTGAAAACAATCGGCCGCTGTACAACTGGTTTATCGAACAGCTGGGCATCTTTCCTTCGCAACAGTTTGAGTTCGACCGGCTCAATCTCACCTATACGCTGTTGAGCAAGCGGAGGCTGCTCACTCTGGTACAGGAAGGCCACGTGTCCGGCTGGGATGATCCTCGGATGCCAACGATTTCCGGGATGCGGCGGCGAGGCTACACGCCGGAAGCACTCCGTAACTTTTGCGCGAGCCTGAGCGTCTCCAAGACCAACAACATAGTGCAACTGGCAGCTCTCGAGCACTACGTCCGCGAGGACCTGAACAAACGGGCGGCGCGGGTTATGGCAGTTTTGCGGCCGTTGCGCGTTGTCATCGACAACTACCCGGACGATCTTGTCGAGGAGATGGACGCCGTCAACAACCCCGAGGATGAGAGCATGGGGACGCGCCTCGTTCCGTTTTCGAAAGTTCTGTATATCGAACAGGACGACTTTCGTGAGGATCCGCCAAAGGGATACTTCCGGCTTTCGCCGGGACGCGAGGTCCGGCTCCGCTACGGATACCTGATAACTTGCAACAGCGTTGTAAAGGACGCCAACGGCAACATAGTCGAATTGCACTGCACGTACGACCCGCAGACAAAGGGGGGCACAACCCCCGACGGGCGCAAAGTCAAATCAACGATCCACTGGGTCTCGGCAGCTCACGCCGCAGATTGCGAGGCCCGCCTCTACGAGACCCTGTTCAACAAGGAAAATCCTAACGACGTCGATGAAGGTCAGGACTTCACAGCTAATCTGAATCCACACTCATTAGAAGTGCTGACGGGCTGTAAGGTCGAGCCCAGCGTGAAAGAGGCAGCGGCCGGCACCCGGTATCAGTTCGAACGCTTGGGTTACTTCTCGGTGGATCCCGATTCGGCTTCCGGAAGGCTGGCGTTCAATCGAACGATCGGCCTGCGCGATACGTGGTCCAAAATCGAGCGCCGCGATAAGAAGTAGTTGGCGGACTGCTCCCCTCGATCCTGGAGGGCTACTTGGACTGCGCGCGACTTATTTGGACTGCGCCGCCCTCATCCGCATTTGAGACTCTCGCATGCGTGGCGGCGCTTTCCCTTTGACCTCGTGTTCCGTGGGTTCCTGCCACACTACAAAAGCGCCGCCACGCATGCAAAAGTCACCAAATGCGGAACGGGGCGGCGCAGTCCAAATAGACTTTAGTCCCTATACACCGGTGTCTCCGGAGCCTACAAACGTTCGATATCGTACGGCTGAACCGGACGGGCCTAATTCACCCGATTCTGTCGTATCTCTCGGTTTTGCAACGTCTGCAGCCAAACCGCACTCAAGTGCGCACCAACCGCCCTGGGTGGCATCCTCCTTGCGTTTTGAATCCGGGTGCAACCAAAAATAGCTAAAACAGTGGCGGCTGTCGCCAGCACGCAGCTACTCATTTGCCTGATGTCGGCGCCGATTTCCTCAGTAGCTGAACCCAGTTCTCAGGTCCCGCAGGTCAAGGCCCAGAACGCTGCACCAACGCTGACGCCTGCCGAAAAGCAAACGGTTAAGGGGTTTGAGAAACGAGTAAAGCAATATGTCAGTCTGCGAGAACGGTTGGAGGCCAAATATCTTCCCATGTCCAAAGATGTCAAGCCTGAGGAAATCGAAACACACAAGAAAGCGTTTGAAGAAATGGTGAGGAGCGCTCGGGCAGGCGCAAAGCCCGGCGATTTGTTCGCCGCGGATATCGCGGTTTACATACGAAACACGATCAAAAAGGAGTTCAAAGGAACGGACAGAAAGGAACTGCGCGAAACGGTTCTGGAGGCGGATACAAAAGGAGTCCCGCTGCGGGTCAATTATCCCTATCCGGAGACCAAGGAGTTGACTCAGATCCCGCCTACGCTTTTGCTGAAGCTTCCCCAATTGCCAAAGCAGGTCAGGTTTCGTTTCGTAGGCAAACACCTGTTATTGGTCGATCGCGAGAACGGTCTGATTGTCGACTACATGAAGAACGCGCTGCCTTGATTGTACAAGGAGGTTTTTATGAAACGCCTTAGCGCTTTGGTGATGACAATTGCTTTGCTGTTGACGTGCGGGTTAGTGCAAGACGTTCGCAGTCAAAAAGCTGTAGCGGTTTCGAAAAATGAGCCTCTGAAGGTCAATCTTCCGATAAAGAAAGACTCTGTGAAATTTGCGATTATCGGCGATACCGGGTCCGGCACCGATAAACAGCAACAGATCGCCGATATGATGGTGCGGTACAAAGAGACGTTTCCTTTCGAGTTTGTATTGATGATGGGCGACAACCTCTACGGCGGAGACAGCGCAAAGGACTATCAGAAAAAGTTCGAAAGCGTGTACAAACCGCTGTTGGATGCCAAGCTGAAGTTCTATGCGACGCTGGGAAACCACGACGAAGCCAACCAGCGTCTCTATGAGCACTTCAACATGAATGGCGATGAGTACTACAGTTTTAAAAAGGGGAACGTCACGTTTTACTCGCTGAACAGTAATTACATGGACAAGAAACAGGTCGATTGGTTGGAAAAAGAACTCGCAAAGAACAACACAGAATGGAAGATCTGTTTCTTTCATCATCCCCCGTACTCGTCGGGTAAAGCTCACGGGTCCGACACCCAGCTTCGAGAGGTGGTCGAGCCGATATTCATAAAGAACGGTGTAAATGTTGTCTTTGCCGGTCACGAGCACTTCTATGAGAGGCTAAAACCACAAAAGGGCATCTACTATTTCATCTCGGGCGCCGGCGGAAAATTGAGATCCGGGGATGTCCAAACAACGCAAATCACCGCAAAAGCCTTCGATCAGGATCTGAGTTTTATGTTGATCGAGATCGTCGACGACCAGATGCACTTTCAGGTTATTTCGCGCTCAGGCAAGACCGTAGATTCAGGAGTGCTGACCAATCCGCGAAAGAAGATGGCGTGACTGCCGTTTTCAAGCCGCTCTAAACACGGTCCGGTGGCCGGGGGAAATTGAGAATCTTCCCCGACTCCTCCGGCTTCTTCGCGCCAGCCGTACGGGCGCGGCTGAGTAGATCGGGTGCCTTCATTCGCTCGCAGTATTCAGCAAAGTTCGAGCGGGGTCCTTTCCAACAAAGATCGTCGACCGTGTCAAAGACCGGAACATCCAAACGCAGGGTTGCCAGAGTACGAAACAAGAGAGCATCGCTCCACGCACCGAACAGCGATCCCGCTAGCCGCTCGGCGCTTCGTATCGATCGATTCCAGGTTCTCCAATCCCTCGGGATTGCCTCTAGCTGAACATATGTAGACAACAGCGTCGATGCAGTCTTTGGACCCCATCCGGGCACGCCGGGAAACCCATCGGCACTGTCGCCAACCAGCGCAAGATAGTCCGGAATAGACTGCGGCTTCACGCCGAACTTTTCGATCACCCCGGCTTCGTCTCGTATCGCGTCGCGTCTTCGGTCCAGTTGAACGATCCGGTTGCCGACAACGCATTGACTGAGATCCTTGTCCGGTGTGCAAATGATTACCTGCCTGACCCCTTCGTCGAGCGCCGCCCTGGCCGCGGCGGCGGCAAGAGCATCATCAGCTTCATAGTAGACCATCGGCCATACGACTACTCCCATAGCTTCCAGAGCTTCCTCCAGAATCGGAAACTGCGAGAGCAGCTCCCGCGGAACGCCCTCGCCGGTCTTGTAGCCCGGATACAACTCATTCCGAAAAGATTCGATCACGTGATCGGTTGCAACACCGATGTGGGTCGCGCCGCGTTCAATCATTGATAGAACTGAGTGCAACACGCCGCGCACGGCCCCTACTTCCTGGCCGCTCACATCGGACGCCGCGGGTACGGCGAAGAAATGCCGAAAGAGCTCATACGTCCCGTCAATTAAATGGATATCCATAAGAAAACGCCGAGAACTCAAGAAATGTAGATCAGTTTGCGAATGCGAGCCAGTTTATTTCAAGACATTGGATCGTAACTCATTCCCAGAGTAACTATCTTCTGCAGCAGGGCTTCATACGAAACGCCGCAGTGCTCTGCCGAATCGGCGAAGTCTTCGTTATGAGCGATCTGAGGGTTTGAGTTTACTTCAAGCAGGTAGATTCGGCCTTCCTCGGTCAACCGGTAATCGATCCTGGCATATCCACTCAGACCGAGAATCCGGTAAACACGCTTCGAAAGCCGTTCAAACTCCTTGCTGGTTTGTTCATTTATTGCGGCTGGTTTCGTTACAAGACCGATCTTCTTTTGATAATCAATGTCCCATTTTACTTTGCCTGTCGCGATGTTCGGTGCGCCGTCCGGCAGGTTGGACATAACCATTTCCCAGGGCGTGTATGTCTGTAGGTTCTTGTTTCCAATGACTCCGACATATATTTCGCGGCCTTCGATATATTCTTCTGCAATAGCCGGCGTCTCGTTTTGACGGTGGATAAAATTGACGCGCTCTTTGAGCTTTTGTTCATCACGGACCATTGACGCCTGGGCTATTCCCACAGAACCTTCATCGCTCAATGACTTCACGAACAGGGGAAATTTGAGTCGGGCCGGCCGCTTAACGGCGCGGTTGACCGGGAAAACCGCAAAACGGGGTGTGTGGATGCGGTGATAAGCGAGAATCTTATTAGCCAGAGCCTTGTCGTGCGTCAGAGTCAATCCTCGCGGGTTACAGCCCGTATACTTTTGCTTTTTCAGTTCCAGATAGCTGACCACGTGCTGATCGAAAAGCGGATACCCGTCAAATTCTTCGAGGAGATTGAATGACACGTGCGGCTTATGTTCTTCAATGGCCTGGCGAATCGGAGTCAGCTCGCTCCGAACCGGGACCGGACGGACTTCATGGCCCATCCCTCGCAGCGTTGAAACGACGTCGTATTCCGTGCGCCACTCTTCCTTCTCCTTTGATTCCACCCCGTCGAGAGTTTCGGGCGGCACGAGATCCTCACGCACAAGGGCAAGGATGCGAAGCTTCTTTTTTGGTTCGTGTTTCACAGCGCAATCCTGTGATAGCCGGAATGAATACCGTTCATCGTCTGAACCGTCAACGCTACAAGCACTTTTTGCATCGCGATATTCTCGGTCAGGTCTACGTGCAGCTTTAGCTCCCTGCAACGGTTGATCATATGCGACAACATCTGGTTGATTGCATACTGATGCGCGCCGGTCGCCTCTGAGACTACGCTGCACAGCGTTCTACGATGACGAAGAATGAAAGAAGCCGCACCAGAATTGGAGTTGTTGCCGCGCGCGGCCGAGAAGATGCGAAGGATCGCCCGATCATAGTCTGGCGGCCAGTGGAATGCATAGTGTTCACGCTTCTTGACGTAATGCTCTCGCAGCGTCAAACGGAGTTCGTGTAAATCCTCGACTCGGTCGCGGGATTTGTTGACCGGAGGCTTTCCCTCGAGCTCCCGCATGACGTGATCCACATAGTTCAGCTTTCGAAGCGCGGGCCAGCCGGCGTAGCGCTTTTTCCACCATGACGTCGACCGCACCCAGACCGCAAAAGTCTCAGCAAAATCCTCGGCGGGATGTGCCTGGGCATACCAGGCCGGCAGGTGCAGGACGTAATCGCGGCTATTCGGTTCCGGCTTATACCAATCGGGATACGGGCTAGAAAACGAACCGAAGAGCTCGCGGTATCGACCCCTGCGGTGAAGCCGGAACGCATTGTCGATCGCGTGGCCAGCTTCGTGCCGCATTATTCGAAGGCAATCCCTTCTTGTACCGCCTTCGACCTCCAGCATCTGGCGGCGTTCAAGCTTCGACAATCTCGGGTGCGCGAGATAGAAGGGTATTGCGAAACCCGGAACATCATCGGGCGTGAACCATTCTTCAGACAACCAGATGTGAGGCTTGAAGTTCAGACCGCGTAATCCAAGCTCTTCATATAGCACAGTCGATAGCTCCGCTAATGCGGTCCCGTCGATGCTCAGCGGTAAGTCGCAAAGCCGGAGATCCAGCAGCTGTTCATCGGTCAGGCGATTCAGGTCTATTTTAGGTGACACCGACTTGCAGCTCCCCAAAACTCGATTGAAATCCCGCAAGCGCCGACTTCTCATCTTAGCGCATCGCTCTGCAAAAGGGTAAAATGCTGAACTTCGATGGCCACTTTTCTGCTGACCTTAAGTAGTGCCGTTGAGCTTGAGTATCGTCTTGTCCGTGCTCGCGTCTGGACGATCGCGCTTCCCAACAATCCCAGCAACGCAGAGACTGTGTGAAAAACGAGTGGGCCGGCCCTCCACCGACCCCGCGTCGGTGGAGGCGCGACTGAGTAGCTATAGGCGCGCCACCTACTGCCGGCCCTCCACCGACCCCGCGTCGGTGGAGGAGGGACTGAGTAGCTATA
>DASRIZ010000115.1:0-18680 GCA_035649735.1 Blastocatellia bacterium
CCCGTTTGCCGGAGCGCGATGATTCCGTCGGCGTCGATCCACTCGAGGTGGTCCGCGCTCGCGGCGCCAAGCTCCGCGGCAAGCGTGGCGCCGCCGCTCAAGCTCAATTGCTCCGCGTGAAGCCGACTTCCCAGTCCAAGCTCCTTTGCCCGGGAGAGCACGGCCCGAGACTCATCCGCCGAAAACACATGTGATTCGCAAAAGACATCGCAGTACCGAGCTAGTCCTTCGGCGGCCACCAGCGGGAGCATCTCTTCGATCAACAGCCGCACGTAACCCTCGCGATCGGCGCGATATTCGTCCGGAACTTCGTGCGCTCCAAGGAAGGTCGGAATCAGCTCAAGAGGAGTCTCATCGTTGAGCTTCCGAATCACGCGCAATATTTTTATCTCGTCCTCGATGGTCAAACCGTAACCGCTTTTTGCTTCGATCGTCGTCGTCCCGTGTTCTAGCAGCCAATTCACGCGCGGCAGCGCCATCTCGAATAGATCATGTTCAGAGGCGGCGCGGGTCTTGCGCACGGTTGAGCGAATGCCGCCGCCTTGCGCGGCGATCTGTTGGTAGGTGAGACCCGCCGCGCGCATCTCGTATTCGTCCTCACGAGTTCCAGCGAAGACCGGGTGTGTATGTGCGTCAACGAATCCCGGCATTACGACCGAGCCGCTTGCGTCTACGCGCGTAGCCTCCGGGCTAGCTTGAGCAATGACGTCCGAAGAGAGTCCGACAGCCACAATCACGCCATCGCGGGCGAGCAAAGCGCCGTCGTTCATAATGCCAAGGTCGCGCATCTCGGGTCCCACGCGAGGACGGGCAGATCCCGCAAGCGTAACAAGCTGAGAAGCATGCTCGATTAGTAGTTCAGGCATCGCCGATTAAGGTAGCGCAGTAGACCGTGCTGTGGCCACACCGTCCGCTAAGAGATTCGCACGTCCTCGCCGTACTTCTTGCCGAGCGACTTCAGATAAGTCTCGATCGACGCAGTTGGACTAAAGAACACACGGCCCATAAAGCGAAAGATCGGGTTGTAGACCTCGCCATCCTCGGTAATAGTCACGCGACATCCGGCGCCATTGGCTTGCAACTCATAAGTCCAGGTACCGCCGAACGGAAGATCGGGATCGGCGATCTTCAGAACCAGTCGCGAAGGCGGGCTCGATTCAATCGTTTCCAGAGTCATCTTTCCGTTCTTTCCATCTTCGCGCCATACTTTGTGTCCGTCGCGATCGGGGAGAACTTCGACGGTTTTTATGTCGGCGCGCCACTGGGGAAATGCGGCGCAATCGGTCATTGTCTCCCACAGGACCTCTGGCGGTTTGTTTATGACCGTTGACCGCGACGCGGTGTGGCCCTTTGGCAAGAGGTAGCCAATGACAGCCATCAGCGCAATAAGTCCGGCGATGACTCCAACAACAATCAAGATCCACTTCATTGCTTTTTCCTCCTTGGGGGAGAGCCGGCGGAGCCGCGGGTCTCCTGCTTGCGCGAGCGCGCGGTTTTCGAGCTCCTGTTGTGCATTTCTTCGCTTGCCGCCCGCGCGAGCAGCGCGAGACCGCGGACCGCGTCCTGACGATCTTCAGGTGATAGCTTCAGGATCATTGAATTGACTCTCGTAGGATCCAGAACCGACTGGGCATCTCTGAGACGGGCGCCGGCGACGGTGAGAGTCAGGTTCACGACCCTCCGGTCGCCGGCGTCTCGCGAGCGGGTGACGTAACCGCGGCGCACCAACCGCTCAACCGTCAGAGACATTGTTGAAGCGCTCACGCCCATGTGTCTGGCGAGGCCCATCAAACTGGTTGGTTCGGCGTCATCGAGGTGATCGAGAACGCGCGCTTGATGGGCGCTGATGGTCTCTCGTGTTTTCGGGTCCCGCACGTGTCTCGAGTGACACGCGTGAAAGATTCGCGGGTACAACTCCAGCACCTGCGCCACTATGTCCTTGTTCCGCATCGGCGAAGATTCTAGTTCAGATAGTTTGATTCGTCAAAACAAATTATAGATACATAGCCCTTTCACATTGCGCTCCTGATTTGGAGTGCGCCGCCCTCTACCGCATTGAGTGGCGTTCGCAGCCGCGGCGGCGCTTTTGTAGTTTGGACCTAAGAGCCGCAAAACGCCGACGGTCCAGAGGCTGCCTTCTACATTAGTTCTTAGGACCACACTGCAAAAGCGCCGCCGCGCCTGCGAACGGCATTCAATGCGGTAGAGGGCGGCGCACTCCAAAAAAGATTTCGAGTTTGTGATTCCGCGCTCTTGCGTTTATATTTCTGGCGACATACCCAACTAGTGGAGGGCGCTTGAAATGAGTTTTACGCGCATGGATCAAGGCAAGATCGAAGAGTGGATGACGATCGGTCAGGCTGTCGCGACGCGCCAATCATCGATGCCCGGCGTCATCAAAGCTCTGTTGTTGCAGCTGGAGTCGCAAGTCGACGGCTTCGCTGTGGATCAACTCCAGCACGGTCTGCAGACCGCGACTCGCGCATTTCGTGACGGGGCTTCGGAAGAGATGATCATCGCTGCGCTGTGTCACGATATCGGCAAAGTCATCTCCGTTGAAAACCATCCGGCCATAGCAGCCGAAATCCTAAAACCCTATGTCTCGGCCGACACCTATGAGATCATCCGCACCCACCAGGATTTTCAAGGACGTCATTATTATGCTTTGATCGGCAGAGACCCGGAGGCACGCAGCCAATACGCGAGCGAGCCGTGGTACGAAGCGGCTTGCGTGTTTACCGACGGGTGGGATCAGGTGTCGTTTGACCCCGAGTATGACGCGCTTCCGCTCTCGCACTTCGAACCTATGATCGATCGTGTATTCGCAAGCCCGCAAAGGGCGATCGCGCTAACAGCTAACAAGTGAGGGTTCAGTGACTCGCTTCACAATTAGAACAGCTTTAGTCCTTCTGGCCGGCGCTTGCTGGGCCTGTTCCACTCCGCCAACCATCGTGTCCAATAATTCCGCTCAGGCGCCGGCACAACCAACGTCGCAGACATCGCGAGGATCACAGGGAGATCTGCAATTAAAGGCGCCCGACGGTTGGGTGAGCGAACGCCCGTCATCGAGTATGCGGGTTTCGCAGTACCAGCTCCCCGCTGCCCCGGGCGACGCCGAACCGGCTTCGCTTGTCGTGTACTTTTTTGGCGCGGGACAGGGTGGCTCGGTGGACGCAAATCTCGAACGCTGGATCGGGCAGATGCAAACCTCGGATGGCCGGCCGGCGAAGGGAAATGCAAAAACGGAAACGACGACCGTCAACGGGTTGAAGGTTACGCTGCTGGATGTTAGCGGGACTTATTCGGGAAGCGATATGGGTGGAGGCGCGCCCGCTCAGACCAAACCGAATTACCGGATGCGCGCCGGTGTAATAGAAACTCCCAGGGGCGCGTATTTCATTAAGCTGGTCGGACCAGAGAAAACGGTCAACCGCTGGGATCAATCTTTTCAGGAGTTCATCAAGTCCGCAGAGTTCAAGGGGTGAGCGTTATCAAATGGCGGCTTCTCTTGAACAGGGTTCGGCGCTGGCTTGTTGATGCTCTTGGGACTGGTCAGCGCCTCAGCTTTAGAAACACTCTTCTGATTGCCCTGCTGATCTTTCTCGTCTCTTTCTCCATCAGATCCCTGGTAGCTGTAGACCTCTCGCCCGTGATGCACACGATCGCTCAGCCTGCCGGTGCTATGGCGAGCGAGCTTGATGCCCGCGCCGTGTCGATTGCAGAAGGGCACGGGATTCTGTTGCCCGATAATCACGACCCGACTGACACCAGTATCCTTGCCCACTCGCCGGGTTATCCAATTATGCTGGGCGCGATTTATGCGACGCTGGCGAGAAGCTACTTCACTGTTCAGATAATTCAAAATGCGCTCAACTCGATCGCTCCTTTGATGATTTTTGCCATCGCGGGAATTTTGTTTGGGTGGCGTGTTGGCACAGTCGCCGGTTTCCTTGCAGCCGTATCTCACCACTTTTCTTATTACTCGAATTTTATTTTGCCCGATTCGCTCTGCGCTCTCCCGATACTTGGCGCGGTTTATTCGCTGGTCCTCGCCGAGCGGAGCCGTCAAAGGCCGATCTGGCTCTATGCGCTCGCTGGGTTCCTGATCGGCGTTTCAATCTGGCTGAGACCAAACGCGCTCGCATTGGCGCCGTTTCTTGGGCTGACTCTAATCCTGTTCTCACCCCGACTAAAACAAACAGGAACGCGTGCGGGAGTAATGATACTAGCCGCCATTCTGACAATTCTCCCTATTACGATCAGGAACTACCTTCTATACGACGATCTGGTTCTTGTTCGGATTGGCGCGGGGATTGTGATGTGGGAAGGCCTGGCTGAATACGGCGGAAAGGAATTCGGCGCTGTCGTGAACGATGACGAAGTGGCAAGGCAGGAGGCTGTCTGGTACAACGAGCCTGCATACGCCAATACCTGGCAGACTCCTGATGGCATCAAACGCGACCGGGACAGACTGAAAAGGAGCGTCGCTGTCATCTTCGCACATCCTTTCTGGTATTCGGGGACCGTAATAAAGCGGATGGGCGATATGTTCGATTACACCGCGCAGGCACCACTTGTTTTCCGGAACACCGACAACAAACTGCGTGAGGCGGGAGAAGAGGCAAGACGCGAAATGGAGACAAGGGTTGAACGGGGACGGCCGTTAAGATCCTCAGAACATCCCGGCATCTCTCCGGGGCACAGCCTCGCATTCGGAAACAGCCTGGTCTGGATTCGTCCACTGTTTCGAGCGCTTCAACGAGTAGCAAAGGAAACAATGCTGCTTTTCGTAATGATCGGATTACCCGTTGTCTTTCTGGTCAGCCGCCGTCGCGCTTTCTTTATCCTGCTTGTTCCTCTCTATTACCTGGTGATGCAGGGGACGATGCACATAGAGTTTCGCTATACGCTCCCCATGCAATACTTTGTGTTCGTGTTCGCCGCGGCAACCTGGGTGTTGCTAGTCGCCGGCATTTGGAGTGTTGTGCGGAGGCGTTTTCGAACGGGCAGCAAGGTTCCGGCGCGCACGGGTAATCCGATGCGTGATTTCACTACTTTATCCGTGTCAGTTCCGTCTCGGCAGCAATAAAGCCAAAAGCCGGCCAGTACTTGCCGGAAGTAATCTTTTGAAATAACTCTTTCGCTTTCGCCTTGTCGCCGTTGTAAAGATACCAGTTGGCGATCCCGTACCCGACTGTCGCTAGCTCCAGATCAGTCAGCTTGTCGTTCAGGATATCGGTCTCCTTCTTCAGCCCCTTGTAAAGCATCAGCCGATCGAAGTACGACTTGTTTTCCTCAACCTTCATGTCGGGTTTAATTCGTTCAAGAGCACGCGCAGCCTTCGCCTTATCCCCGGCGCGCCTATAGCTCATGTAAAGCCAATCCGATGCCGCTATGCGCGAATCATCCTTTTCCGATACGGCGTAGGCCTTTTCATAAGCGGCGGCGGCGTCTTCAAACCGGCCTTTTAAATTGTACGCGAGCCCCAGGTGATACCAGATATCAAAGTCTTTATCGTTGAGCTTCGCTGCTGTTTCCATGTCCGCTACTGCCTTATCGAATTGACGAGTGGTTATGTAGCGATGGCCGCGATGGCGATAGAGCATTGCGTTGCTCGGGTCCATCCCAATACCTCTGGTGTAGGTAGCGATCGCGTCCCGATAGCGCCACACGGTGGCTTGCGCGCGGCCCAGAGCGATTATCAGGTCAATGTTCTTGGGATCAGCGGCGAGTTTCTTCTCGGCTTCGGCGACTACACTTTTCTCGTCTGGCAGCGAATAGAATTTGACGCCGAGGGGTGAAACAACTTCGGGCTCGTTTTGGGTTTGAGCCGCGCTTGCCACCGTTACCGTGATCGCTATTACCAAGAACCGTGTTGCTGAAAGAAGCATAGGGCACCTCGACTATTTTGAGCGTCAAGCTTTCAGAATCAAATCTGGAGAGTTAGCTCGTAGCTGCAAATCGTAATCTTATCTCCAGGCTTTACCGGGGCTCTATCGCCGGGCAGCAATTCCTGGTTATCGTTTATGACGATCGGATTAGCGCCTTTGCAGGTGACTGTATACTCGTCGCCTTGCTTTGACAGTGACGCGTGCTGGCGGCTCACCTCGAGATCGCCTTCGAGTCTCAGGTCGACATCGACGTGACGGGAGCCTCTTCCGATAGAGATCTCGTCTTTGAAGAACGATCGAACATCGGGAGGCGCTGTCTCAGCGCCTTCAACATTGCGATGAACCCCAACCGAAAAGGCTGGAACGACAGGTTCGGCGGGTTTGCGTGGCCGGACGATGGTGGATTCATCTTCGACCTTCCCAGTCACAGTGACGAATTCCGCCGGAGCCGGTTCGGCCGGTCTCTGACGCGGTTTCACCATTGTCTTCTGAGCATCGGTGTCCCATACGTGCTGCACTCTAAACCGCCCGGTCTCCAATCCAGGATCAACGCGAAGCTCGACCGTGAGCGTTCGTGTTTGAAAGTCGTTGTCGCCGGCAATCTCTCGAGCGCGTTCGGAGAGCACGTGGTGAAGTCCGCGTTCGAGACCCTCGCGCTTTTCGCCCTGCCATTCGCTGTCATCGGCAGGGCTCATGAAAACGATGTACTCGCGGGGCACATAAGTAGGACCGCCCGGCGGAGTAAACATCTCCCGCTGCATGGAAGCCTCTATCTCGCGAGCTACAGCCACCAGAAAGTCGTCCCACTTGGATCGCGGACGAGGCTCACCCTGCTCATCCAGATCCTCCTCGCCGTCGATCCACTTCCTAAGATTCTCGATCCACGCTCGCATGGATAGCCTCCCTTGCCGCGTTCCGGGTTCACCGTTCCGGGGGTTCCCGGTTAAGCGGCCTTCATTAACAACTCCAAATTACCCAAATTGCAAATAGTAAATAGAAAATAGAATCCTCTTTAATCCAACTTCACGTACCGTCCGCCTACCCATCCGCTATCGGGTTGGTTATCGGGAGCGCCGCCCGGCCATTCCAAAACTCGTACCCTGACCCAGGCACCGCGTTCTTCGATGACCCGAACCCTGGTTCCTTCGGCCAACTCCACCAGTACGCTGCCCGAGGGATCGCTTCTCATGTTGACCTTCGGCGCGTTTGCGATTCGCCCGTCTTTTGACGCCGATCCCAAAAAGGGTAAGACCGTGCGTTTATCCGCAAAGTGATAATAAGTCGACGCCGCGAGTCCGATCAGAGCCGCCGCCAGAAAGATGATAAAAACCCGCCGCAACCACTCCGAACTGACGGCCGCGCGGGTCCTGTCCCACAACCCGCGCTCGGCGCGAATGACCCGCATGTTGGTCGGCCCGGCCTCCATCGAGGCTGCTTGACCTTCGTTGGTAGCAATCATCACGTCTTTGTTGCGGTCAACGGGGAGAACTCGCGCCCCGCCTTCCGCGCCAACCGAACCGTGGACCCGCCCCGCAACCTCGGGTTGCTCGACCGAAGCAGTGTTGCCGGGCGGCGCGTGATGGATCTCAGCGGTTTGTCGGTCCGCGTGGCTTGGCAACTCGACAACTATTCTGGCCTTCTGGGTGCGGATGACCTCCCGAGGTGCATTGGCGAGGGTTTGAAAGTTTGGAAGCGAGGCTACTTGTTCAACGTTGCTTATCGCGCTCAACCGGGAACGCACTATCGTCGCTTCGTCGTCGCCTTCACTGCTGGATTCCCCGCTTGTTCGTACCTTTACTAGTTGTTCCCAGAATGCTTCGACCGATTGATATCTGTCGGCAACGCGAGAGGACGTCGCTTTACAGAGTACTTCGAGCAGCGCCCCCGACCATGGTTCACCCGCAAGCTCTGCGGGCAGCGTGCTGATCGGCTCGCGCGAAAACTGACGAGGCGCGCGCCCGGTCATAGCGGTGTAGATCGTTTTGGCCAGCGAATAAACATCAGCCGAAGGAGTGAGCTTCTCAACCAGATCGTCAATTCTGATGTCCGGATGATGTTCAGGCGGCGCGTAAACGTTGGTGCCGACGCGAGTGATTTCGCTCGAGTCGTCGTGAGCCATCTTGGCTACTCCAAAGTCCGCAACTTTCAGCTCACTATGGTCCTCGGACAGCAGAAGATTGTTCGGCTTGATATCTCGATGTATGACACGCTGGCTGTGCGCAAAAGCAAGCGCCTCGGCCACCTGTTGAAAATAAAATAACGCGTCGTCCAGAGAGACCGGTCGCTTGCGGCAGAGCGACCACAAATCGCCGCCCGGCATATACTCGAGCACCAGGTAGTGAAACGGCACACCCTCGAGGTCTGCCGCGGTCCCATGGCCCAGACGTTGAATTATGTGCGGATGCCGAACGCGATCCAGCGCGATCGCCTCGTTCTGAAAGTTTACTACCAGCGTCTCTTCCAGATCGGGGTCCGGCGTCCCTTGAAGCGAGGTATTGAGCGATTTGATGATCACCAACTGGTCGGCGCGATGCTGATCAAAGGCAAGAAAGATCTCGGCATAGCTTCCGCGTCCCAGGCACCGCTCTACCAGGTAGCGATCGTCGACAACGCTGTTTTCCAGTCTAAGCTCAGGCACTGATCGTGTCGAAGATTGATTTCGAGGAGGATCGCGCTTGATCCTCCTCAAATCTCTTCGATTCCTCTTTCCCTATCGTTCCACCGGTTGCTTACTGCGCTCCTCGGCATAGCGCAAAAGCGCTGCAGCCGCCTTGGTCTTCTCACCCATCGCTTCATACGCAGCGGCCTGCTGAATGTACGCGTCGTGCAGCGAAGGCTGTTTTGCCGTTGCTTCCTCAAAACTCTTCACCGCCAGCTCATATTCGCGGCGTTCCAGGTGTATGCGTCCCAGCCAGTAATGCGCTCGTGCGTTTGAAGGCTCCTGTTTTGATAGCAATTCAAATTCCGACGCGGCAAGTTTATAATCGCCCTTTTCGAACGCTTCGCGCCCGGGTTGCAAGGGGTCGAAGTCTCTATTTGCATTTGAAGCTGACGAACCGTTCTTGATTAAGTCGGCTGTCCGCAATCCCGCATAAAAAGCTCCCGCGACCAGAACGAGCACCAGCAACGTGTACATCAGGGGCCGCGATATCGATCTGCGAGCCGGGTTCGAATCCGTCTCTCGAGTTTCCAGAGGAGATCGCCGTTCGAGCCTTCGCTCCGGCTCGACAGAATCCCGGTTGAAGTCGACCCGGATGCGTCCGCCGCCTTGAGGCACTCTTGAGACGGCGGAAGCGGCGCCGCTCTGCGCCCCGATGCTGCGCAAATCCCCGCCCTTGGGCAATCCGTCATCAATTGCGATTATCGGCGTCTGTCGCGCGCGGCCGAGCTGAACCACCACCGCTGTGAGGTTGTCGTCGGCGCCGCGTTGATGAACTATTCGTTTGAGTTCGTCCGCCGCGCGTTGCGGGTCCTTGTGCTCCGCAAGCACTCGGGCGATTTCTTCGTCCGACATATGCCGGTAGATTCCGTCGCTGCACAACAGAAATCGCGCGCCGTCAGCGGCGTTGATTGATTTGATCTCAACCTCGACGCCGATCTCGACACCCAGAGCCCGGTTTATGATATTGCTGGCCATCTGGCCGCGATCAACGCCGGTTCTTCCTGCCCGGAGGTCATCATTCAGGTCGGTGTGATCGACGGTTTCTCTATAGAAGCGCCCGTCTTCCAGGCGATAAACCCGGCTGTCTCCAACGTGAGCCACAGTTACCCGGTTGCCATCGACGTGAATCAGCGCAATGGTTGTTGCCATCGTTTTGTACGCCGGATCGCTCTCGGCCAGCTCGAACACATCGCGGTTTGCAAAGTCGATCGCCCGTCGGATGAGCTCGACCGAAGCGCCACCCGCTGAACTGTGGGCAATGGCTTCTTCGATTGTCTCGGCGGCGGTCTGGCTGGCCACTTCGCCGGCGCGTTGGCCGCCAACCCCGTCGAACACCGCGAACAACCCACGCTTGGGAATCACCAGGAAGCGATCCTGATTGACAGGACGTTTCGGGCTTAATCCGCGGTCACAGACGTAGCCGACTTTGAGATCCATACGTTCACTTGGATGCCGCGAGAATAGATACGCTGTTAGCCAGCCGCTCGTTCGTCGCGACAAACCGTTCCAGATCTACGCTAAGGATATTAGCACCTTGCAACCGGCCTGGTGAACGGGAGAGCGGCCCCAATTTGGGAGTGCGCCGCTCTTCGCGCATTTACCAGCTTTCGCATGCGTGGCGGCGCTTTTGTAGTGTGGTGCTAATGCTTAAAAGACTTCTTGAGGGGCGCTTTGACAAACACAACGCCGAAAGACAAAGCGCCGCCACGCATGCGAAAGCTGCTCAATGCGCAAAAGGCGGCGCACTCCAAATCGCGTTGGTGCGATTCTTAGGGCGGGATAAGGAATTAACTATTGTTTAAGAAATATCTCGGTGAAGTAAACCGTTCCGTCTTCACGAATCCAGGCGCCGATAGCAGTCAGTCTGAAATCCGGTTCGAGAATGTTGGCGCGGTGGCCGGGACTGTCCATCCATCCGTGAATGCTCGCGGCAACCGGGTTCACGTAGCCGTTGGAGTACGCCAGGTTCTCCCCGACCATTCGCCATCTGATGTCGGCCTCGTCAACTCGCTCGCGTACGCTGCGACCCTCGGGATCGTTGTGCGCGAAGAAATTCTGTTCGGCCATTCTTCGGCTATACTCACGAGCCACTGGGAGAAGCTCTTCGTAGAAGTCCAGCCGCGGAAGACCATTACGCCGCCGCAACCGGTTTACTTCTTCCAGGCACTGTTGTTCGAGCGATTCTATCTCGCGAAAGCGGCGGCTTGCGACAGGCGCGCGGGCCTCGCCTTCGTCCGTGATCGCAGGGCTGGGTCGCGAGTATCTCGGCTTCGCGTCGCCGGCGGTGTCGTTTTTCCCGCGAGCCACGCGGCTCCCGCCTACACGCGCCCCCTTTTCCTGCGCGCCGGAACCCGCGTTAGTCCAAGGCGCGAACTGAAACAACAACGCAGCGATGATAACAAGTCGACAAACAGAACTATGCATAATTAACAACCTTCGAGCACTCATGAGAGTTAATTGGAGTCAACAATCAGATTTCGGATACCCACTTTTTAGTTGCTCGGCGATAAAGCGCGCGCTCCCGCCTCAACTATGACTTTTGACCTCTTCCGATCTCTGACTTCCGCCCTAACTTTTAATTTCCGACTTCTGACTTCTGACGTCTGACTTTTGACGTCTGACCTCTGATTTCTGACCTCTGACTTCTGAGGCCTGACTTCCTACTTCTTTCCCAGCTTTTCCTTGATCTTCTTTATTTCATCGGGCTCGGTGGCCAGCCTCAACGCGTCTTCCCACTTCGCTCGCGCCTTGTCGGACTCGCCTTGTTTCTTGTACAGATCGCCAAGATGGTCATGGATAGTAGCCGAGCGCTGTTGATAGATTACGGCTTGCTCCAAATACTTTTGCGCTTCGCCGAGTTTATTCTGTCTATACAGCAGCCACCCAAGCGAATCCAGAAACGATCCGTTGGTAGGCTCAATGTTCACCGCCCGGCGGATCAACGCTTCTGCTTCATTCAGACGCTCGTTGCGGTCGGCTAAAAAGTACCCCAGGTTGTTCAAAACTGTTGCGTTGTCCGGGTCGATCTCCAGCGCCTTTCTCAAAGTGGCTTCCGAGTCTTTGAACTTTCTCTCCCGATCCTGCACGCTCGCCAGAGTAACCAGCGGACCGACGTCGTTCGGTTCGAGTGCGACCGCTTTGCGTGCGCTCTCTTCAGCTTCCTTCACCTGATTGGCATCGAGTTGAACGCTTGACCAGAACAGGTAGACATCGGCATCCTCGGGGCCGTTCTTCAGCAACGACTTCAACGTCGAGTCAGCGGTGGCCACATCACCCAGTTTCCCCGCTGACTGCGCGCGATAAAGCTTGAACGAGCGCTCATCCGGGAAGCGCGCCGCCGCATCGGTCGCCGCAGCTAGTGCTTCTTTGTATTTGCCCTCACTTATCAAGGTGTCCACAATGAGCTGGTCCGCGCGGGGCCTGTCTTTACCTACAACTTTCTTCATCCGCTCGAAAGTCTCCATCGCCTTATCGCGCTTACCCGCGACTCGGTAAGCAAGCGCAATCCTCTGAAGCACTACTTCGGCCGCCTGCTTCTCTCCTTCGCGAGCGCCCACTGAACCATCCGGATTGGCAATTGATGTGAACGCCTCCTCGTAAGTCGCCACCGCCTTATCAAACTGCAGCATTTCTTCGTACGTCTCTCCGAGCGCGTAGACTACCTGCAAACTATCGGAGACGTCCTGTCCCTTGAGCGCGGATTCGAAGAGCTGCACCGCCTCATCGCGTTTCCCGGTTCTCCTAAGCACGTCGCCCTTCTCGCGGATCAACGTCAAATAGGCGGGCGTATCTTTGCGAACGGCCTTGATCAACGGATCGAGCAGCTTGTTTGCTTCGTCGTAACGTCCCGAATACACGAGCGCCTCGGCGTAGTCGAATAGAAGCGGCGAGGTTATGAGTACGTTGGTGCCTTCTTCATCTTTGTCGTCGACCGGCTTTGCGTCGGCCGGTTTCTTTTCATCCTTGGCCAGAGCGTCCTTGATTCCGATCGCCTTCTTGTAAATATCCAATGCTTCCTGGGTGCGGCCGATGCGCAGCAACGATCTGGCGAGCAGCCCGGCGTACTGCGGTGATTTGGGGTCGATATCATAAGCCTTGCGTGCCGCGGTTACGGCTTCACGGAACTTGTTTTTCTGAGCGTAAAGCTGCGCGAGTTGATAGTGAGCGCGGTCGGCTGTTGAGCTGCCCTCGGAAACCCGCTTCAATGCGTCGAGCGCTTTGTCCTGCTCGTCGAGCGTCCAGTAGAGCTCACCGATCACAGTGAGAACCGGCTGTTCCTGATCGCCTACCTCGATCTTCGAGTTTGGGCTGAGACGCGAAATCTCCTCGAGTTCTTTTATCGCGGCGCGGGCTTTCTCCTTTACCAGCGTGTTGCCTACGAAGGTTTGAGAAAGGTAGATGCGAGCCAGCAGCTTGCGCACATCGATGTTTTCGGGCGCCAGCTTCATCGCCTCTTTAACCTGTGTCTCGGCATCAATGACGTTGCGGTTCTTCAGGAGTAGCGAACCGAGAGCCGTTCTCAACTCGACCGATTGCGGGTCCAACGCGAGAGCTTCTTTATAAGCGGCTACAGCGCCGGGATAGTTGCCGGCCTCGTCGAGCCGCTTGGCTTCGAGATATTTCTTGAGAGCATCGGCGCGTTTGTCGGCGCTCTGCGACTCCTTGTCTTGAGCGCTGAAGCCGGCTCCAAGAACCGATTCCACGTTCGCGCCTGCTAACGCCATCGCCAACACAAGAATTGCGCTGGCTGTGAATTTGTTGTTTCTCAAAATTGCTCCCTTTCTCTGCACCTAAGTACCTGGACTTTAGTCTGGGACCGCCGATTCAGTCATGATTAACCGGACCCAGACGAAAGTCTATGCTTCGCCGACTAAAGTTTATGCCGCCCGGTCACAGCCCCAGCTTGCCTGCCCCCGCGCCCACGTTCGTTGCGGAAAAGTAATCCGCGGCTCGTTGCCACGCCCATCGTCTCGGGTAGTTGTACAACGAGACCGCCAACGCGACAACCCCGAGCCTGATAACGTCGTTCTGATCGCCCCCAAAGAACACAACTACGAGCGCCAGCGCACCGATAACTTCGGCGATGGCCGCGGCGAGAATCGTCGCGTTTAGTAAATGCTTAATTAGACCCTCAACTCCGCGCGTTGCGGCTACCACTTCCAGTTTCATCCGGTGCAACTGCGCGCGGCGAACCAGGATTGATCCGATTGCGAGCACGGCTGCTGCCGCATAGAACGCATACGGAGGCTCCACTTGCGCGCCAGTGTCGCGAAGGTTGAGGATCAACAGCCCAACGCCGGTGTAGATCACGATGCTCATCGCTAGAGCAATGACCAGGGTAAGGGCGGTTCGATGAGCGGCGGCAACGCGGTTTTGAGTCTGTTCCGAGTTTGACGTCACTCAATCGCACCCTTTACCAGACGCCCATTCTCAAAGACGATGTCGTCATCGGTGTCCGCCTTCCCGTCGGCTCCGAGGCTGATAAGCCGATAGGCGGTGGCTGAGCCTTTGTAGCTCAACTCGTTTGACCAGGCGTCGAGCCGGATGATCGAATTCAAATATCGGGGCGCCAGGTGATCTATAAGCGCGGAGCCGTTATCAGCCTTTACGTACGACCCGCTTTCGCGCCGATAGGACTCAAGGGCGGTTGCAATTGTCCGGAGATCGGCGCTCGTCCGCAACGCCTTCTCTTTGCGAAGCGCGGTCTGAATTAACTCTATTGACTCCCATTTTCGATCGCCGGCGCGTACTTCTATCGCTTGCCACTTGCCTTCCTTGTCGGTCGTAAACCTGAACGCTGCTTCAAACTGAGCTTCGACGATTGCATCGCCTCCCATACCGCGGCTGATGTTTTTGATGTGCACGTTGTTGGGGTTATCGAAGCCAAGTGTTTGCGCGATCTTCTCGCGAGCCTCGCGCGCGCCGAGTTCCCGGGCAAAGACCGCAACGCCTGCGAGAGAGACTACCAGCCCGGTGATCAGTAACGCGCGGGGCGCGGATTTCATTGATTGTTCCTCCGGCACGGATAACAGGAGCTGTAGCTTGGAAAATCAGCTCTAAGGATAGTAACAAACGGCTGTTTCGATTGGCAACAGTTCTGGTTTTAAGTCCTGGTTTTGAGCGCGTCAGGGTTTTCGCGCACCCCACACACGCCGGGTCCTGATGACCTTCGCGTCTCTGGCGGTCCTTGGCGTCTTTGAGCGAACAGGTCGCTTCGAATTGTTGGTTTCGCGCAAAAGCGCCAAGGACCGCAGAGACGCCAAGGACATCAGGACGGCCACCAAGTGCCAGATTTTTACTGCACTTACTCTCACCTCAAGAATAACGATAACATCATATGAATCTATCAAATACGGGCAGATCGACTCGTGGCATCAACGTTGCCCTAGCTGACAGTGGACTTCGGCCATCGGGGACCGCATTGAGACCATCGGTGGGAGGCAGCTATGAATGAGATGTTAGAAGTTGAAGCAAGAACCGTAGCGGTGAAGGCGTGCACTAGTTGCAGCTCCGGTCTTCTGGACCACGACAAGTTTTGTCGCTGGTGTGGTGCGCGGCAACCGGCCCTCGACGGCTCGACTATTAATGCTGCGCAAGTCCTCCCGATGGGATACGACGCGAGTTTCTCTGCGGTGGGTGCGACGGTAGCCATCACAGCCGATGCCCGGACCGATGTCTACCGAAGGGTCTCGGGTCCACTGGTGAATGCCGTGGTTACCGGCGCGCTATCGGCGCCTGCCTCGGATAATCAAAGCGCGTTTATCAAGCAAATGATCCTGGCGCTGATCTCGATTCCCATCTGGTTGATTATCGTTTTGCTGTCGCCCCTCGACGCCTACGCAGCGGTCAAGAACCTTGCGAGGCAAGTATGAACCAAGAATCTGTCATCAACGGGAAGGCGCCAACGTTGACTCCGGAATTCAAGACCGCCGTGCGACAGCAAACCAGCATGCTCGCTCCGCTCGAGCGAATCTGCCTGAGCTGGCTCGCGCGAAACATGCCGTCGTGGGTCAAACCCGACCACCTGACACTGCTAGGCTTTGCCGCAATGCTGATCGCCGCCGTCTGTTACGCTCTCGCGAAGTGGTGGGCGCCGGCGCTTCTGCTTGTCAATCTGTGTCTGGCGGTAAACTGGTTTGGTGATAGCCTCGATGGAACGCTCGCACGGACGCGTAACCAGCAGCGACCGCGATACGGTTTTTATGTGGATCACATCATCGATGCTTTCGGGATTCTGTCAATTCTTTGCGGCCTCGCAGTCTCCGGTTATATGACGTGGACGATCGCGCTGGCGGTTCTGGTGGTCTATTTCCTGATTTCGATTGATGTTTATCTAGCGACCTACACGATTGGGACGTTCAAGCTTTCATTCTATAAGTTCAGCCCAACTGAACTAAGAATCCTTCTCGCCTTTGGCAATATCAGGGCACTATCACATCCTACAGCGAACATATTCGGCGACCGATATCTCTTTTTCGATATCGGAGCTGTTGTTGCGATTACGTTGATGGCCGTGGTGCTCGTTGTCTCAGTCACCAGAAACACGATAACGCTCTATCGTGCGGAGAGAGTGTGATGGGCGATAGCGCCGACGAATATCCAGACGATATTGGGAACATATCGCGGATCGAGATTGCCGGGCAGGCAAGACACGAGCGTCTTCGGCCAATCCTGCAGCGGTTTTTAAGGTTTAGCGCGGTTGGCGCCGGAGGGGTGCTAGTTCAAACGCTGACGCTTGGCATTCTGCTGCGGGCCGGCGGAATGCATTACTTGATGGCGACCGCGGTAGCGGTTGAGGCATCAGTTCTAAACAATTTCGTTTGGCATAGACGATGGACCTGGGCGGATCGGCCCAGATCCAGTGCGGCGCTTGTTCTGCTGCGGTTCAATGCGACCAATGGAGCGGTGTCGCTGATTGGAAATCTGGGCCTGATGCTCATGTTAGTCGGCGGTCTCAAGCTCAACCCTCACGCTGCAAACCTGATCACGATCGTGATCTGCTCACTCATTAATTTCGCTCTCGCCGATCGAGTGGTCTTCACTCCCTGACGTAGTCGTACGAAGATTTTCCTACCCTTTTTGCGAACCAATAAACTACCGTTTGGTGGTGCACGGTGCGCTGCTACCTAAGTTTCGTGGAGACCCTGAATTCCACTCCCAGGTCTTGATATCAAACTAAAAGCTGGATAGTATTGCGGACGGCATACTGAAGGCGAACAGTCTACAAACGGTCCCCAAAGTAAACTGAGGTAATTACCGTCCCAAGGTGCGAATTGATATCCGTCATTTAAGACCCGTCCAGGTCTGGATTACGTGACTTGCATCTGTCGTGAAGGAGAGCTTCCATGAATACCAAGAACACTTCGAATCTCACCGGCGTGCCGATTGAGTGTAGCAGTAGAAAGAAAAACTTCTGGCGAGCGGTGCTTGTGGCGATATGCCTGTTGGTCGTTGCAACCGGTGCCAGCCTGCTATTCTTGGAAAACCCTCCTCAACTGCCCGTTGTTGAGCAAGACCTTGCGGCTTCAGTTGCAGCCAACAGCAAAGCGCCTGGGCGAGAGTCAACTGCCGCTGAGGTTGCCGCGCCGCTTAACTCGCAGGTGTCAACCACAACTCGTCCTGCCGTGCCAGGTCAGTCGGGCAATGTCGCCAAAAAATCCGAAAGTACCGAGAGCAGTAGTCTGATCGCATCACGAATGCGCGAGTTGGCAAGAACCGCTGCGCGAAAACTGATTGAACGCAAACGTCTCGATCTGAGACGCGCACGACGTCATAACCCGTCGAACGCACTCGCCGCATCCGACGGCGTCTTCAAGGCATCACCCCCGACTCTGCCGCCAATGCAGAAGATCCCGGTATTCTCGATGCTCCGCGATTCGAAAGAGGGTACATCCCAAGTGCCGGCATCAAAGTCAGCTTCGGCCGCGCCGAGCCCCTCTGATGCGCCGACTGAAATTCCGCAGGGACCTTTGCCAAAGTACAGTGGAGTGTCGATGGCAGCGAACAATCCGCCGATGTCAACCGAGCCCAACGTTGAAGCAGCGACACCAGGACAAGCAAAGTCAAAGTCACCGGGAGAGACGAGAATGCTCATAGCGGGCTCAGTCGAGGTTCCGGCGGTTGCGGGAAAGCCGTCGCCTCAACAAGAGTCGCAAAATCAATCTCAAGAGAAACCATCCGCACTGCCGCCCGGCGTCGCGGCAATGACTTACGGCATCGAAACGGTCCTTCCGGCTGAGTTTAATGGCGATGTGCGCGACTTGCCGCAGGTTCCGAATACACCAAAACCGCAGTTCAAGAAACAAAGGCCTGTCAGCACCAGGGAGATTCCCACAGCCAGCGGGACTCCTGACTTACCTAACAGTTCGCCGCTGGCCCCGATGCCCAGCCCGATTCAAAACTTTAGCGGGTTGAGTTTTAGCACCTCGGGTTCCGGGTGGCCGCCGGACATAAACGGAGATGTTGGGCCGAATCACTATGTCCAGGCAGTCAATTCGTCGTGGGGGATTTACAACAAGACCGGGACTCTGCTCGCTTCCTTTACGGAGAATTCGTTGTGGGCCGGGGCCGGAACCGGGACTCCATGCGACTCCAACAATCAAGGCGACCCGGTGGTAGTGTACGATCAGTTTTCGGATCGTTGGTTCCTCACAAACTTTGCTTTTGCCACGTCCGGTGGCAACCCGGTCGGGCCGTTCTACGAATGTATCGCAGTCTCGAAGACCAGCAGTCCAGTGGTTGGTGGTTGGTGGCTCTATGCGCTGCGAATCGATACCAACGCCGCTGGACAACCTCCCACAAATACGCTTGGCGACTACCCACATTTTGGAAACTGGAACGACGGCTGTCTGTATATGGCAGGCAATGGTTTTCTTGGACCCGCCTTCTCTTTTAACGGAGCGTTCTTTGCCTCTTACAGCAAGAGTGCCATGACGAGCGGAGCCGCGCTAAACGCAACTAATTCTGCGATGGGGTTTCTCCCGACCAGCACGGCTACTTTCTTTGGGCCAATACCGAGTAACATTAGCGGCGCCAAAGGATCGGTTACCTCTTTGCCTCCCGCCGGCACACCGAATTACTTCGTTGCTGAGTCGTTTTCGGTGTTCGCGTTTGAGGTGAGAAAGTTT
>DASRIZ010000116.1:0-16056 GCA_035649735.1 Blastocatellia bacterium
CGCATCCGCGCAACAAAATCGATTCCATCAATGAGCATTGCGCCGACGGCCAGCGCAAACCAGGGAGTCAAATGCGCCATGTAATACACCGCTTTCTGGCTCGTGACGACTGCGAAGAATGTCACCGCCATCAGCGTAACGACCAGGATCCGAAAGCGCGCGTCATTGGTGACGCCACCCTGCTTTATTCGAACAATCCACCTGATAGCCAGGTAAGCCAGCGCTATGACCGTAAGATAATAAAACAGGTGAGTCAGCAGCCGCGGAACGTCGGCATACATGAAGTCTCCGCTTTGCCAGATCTCGTATCGTTTAGGTTCGTCTTGAATATTCTTCCACCAGCCTCCCGGATCGAGAATCTTGAAGTGACGCCTGTCACCTCGGTTCTGAAGAAGAACGTTATTCCAATCCAGGGCGGCGGTTATGATCTCGTAAGCCGACACAACCAACACACTCAAAGCAAACTGGTACAGGCTGCTCGTCTTTATGATTCGCCATCCGCGTCTTAACAGCATTAGCACAGGGATCGTCAGCACGATGTAGGCAGCCGACGTATGACACATCAGCGCCGCCCCTGCCGCGAGTCCGGAGCCGATGAACAATTTCGTGTTGTTCCGCCGCTCGGCGGATTCGTAAAGCATAAAGGCCAGCAACGCGAACAGGGCGGCGCTGAAGTCGTTTCTGAGGTACCGGCTGCGCTCAAGAAAAGTTACGTCGCAAACAAGCAAGGCAATCGCAATCAGCCCGGCCCGCCAATCGAAGAGCTTTCTGCCAATCAGGTAAACCATTACGAGCACCAGGATCGCCATCGTCAAATTGAAAGCGCGTCCCTGGGCGAGCCCCCAACCGAATAACTTCAAAAAGCCGGATTGAATTACATAATGAACGGGAGTAAGCGAATGCCAGTTGTTTTCGATGTTGCCGCCGAGAAGACGCCGAAACGGTAGTGCCAGCTTCCCTCGATACAACATCTCATAAGAGGTAAGAAGCATGTAGGATTCATCGGTATGAGGCACTGGAACGGTCGCAAGCCGCGGAGTCGCCACATACAGGAACCCGGCAAGAACCAACGCCAATGTCGCGAAGTCAGAGTATTTTTTTAGATGCCTGATACTTTTCATGTCCGCGATCTTGAACCGTTAGAACTAAGACTGCAGCGGAATCCTTGTTTCGTAGTCCCGCCTTCAGGCGGAACAGTAGTGAATGGCGAACAAGATTCCGCCTGAAGGCGGGACTACGAAACAAGATCACTCATCGCTCTTTGATTTCGGACTTGAGAGGGCGCGGTCTGTTTCCGCAATTATTCGGTTGCCCAATGCAGTGCTGTTACCAGCGGCATAGAATGGGTCCCGCAACGCCTCGTCGAGCGAAATGAAGCTCACACCCAACGCCTTATACCAGGTCAGTACTTCGCTCAGCATATCGCACGTGAGCTGGTTGGCCTTTATCATCAGGATGTGTTTGACGTCTCGTCCCGCGATATTTCGTGCGGTATCCCGCGCCGTTAGTGTCCGGTCAAGTAACAATGACCTGAAGGTGCCCTTAACGAAACCAGCGCAGGCATGTTCGCCTCGAGCAAGGGCCGAGCAGTAAACCTGACTGAAGACGTCATCTCCCGCATCGATGGTCGCCGGCACTTCAACATAGCCTCTTTGTTTTAGGTACGCAGTGATCTGTGCCAGCTTCTGTTGGTCGGAGTCCAGGGTGAGCCCTGGAAATCGAAAGTACTTTTGGCGTGTCGGAAACTTCTTCAACAGTGGAGCGAGCGCCTGTTCGTTGCGGTCTACATCCTCGATGAATTCCTGCGCGGTTTTGTTCTTCGGTTTGATTCGGGAATATGTCATGTTCCCCAGCGCGTTCCCGCTACTCAACCAGGCTTCTTGAATATCAGCATCCAAAGCATGTCCCACGATGAAATCTACGGTTGATGGCATCTGGTTTTGCCGCAGCGCGGCAACCAGCTTGTCAAAATTCTCATTGGTGTTCTCGGTGTAGCACCAATCGTCTTCATCGGCATCGGGATCGACCGTGTTTCGCACCATCCGATTGATCGTCAGGGCTATTTCCATGCCCTTCAGCGGTTGGCTCTCACTTGCTTCGTGCTGCTTACCCCGAGACTTGAGCCAGGGTCCGACTTCCGGAATTCGCTCGAGCTCTTGCTGGCACTTCGCCATTGCAGCTTCAGATGGCGTAACACCCTTTGAGGCGGAACAGCCCAAAGGCAGAAACAGTAATATCAATGTCAAAAGTAGTAGTAGGTATTTCATGTCTAGTTGAGAAGTGCCGGACTCTTCCCGACCGCGAGCGCCTGGGCGCTTAAACCCAACCTCTCAGAAGCCCGGCTGCTCATGCCGCAGACCATAAAAAGGGCGTGACAAAGCTCGTCAAAGGCTGAGGACTTCCTGGTCAGCGCCACATGGTACAATACCGGTTCATTCCACACCAGTTACACCGAAATCTGATGAAAGCTCTCGGCCTTCGAAGACGGTTTAGCGCCAACTTTGATTTCTTAATCGTCGCGCTGATGATCGGCGCGTTTGTGATTGTTGCTTCCCAGCGACTAGGGACGGTTCCAGTTCCGGAAACCGATGAGGCTTACATACTCCAGGTTCCGTACGAGATGCTCAATCGAGGTCAGCTTTCGTGGCCCATGTACCGCTATCTCGGCGGCAACATCGAAAATGTCTGGCACACATTCTCACCTCTCTTCTTTCTGTTACTGAGCGGCTTCTTCAAGCTTTTTGGTTGGGGAATACTTCAAGGTCGCGTCTTCATGCTCGTTTCAGCTTGTCTTGTTCTTTTGATGGTCCACCTGATTGGCCGCCGGCTGGTCAACTGGCGAGTCGGACTGCTGGCAGTGGGGATGCTCTTAGCAGATCAGACTTTTTTTGAACGTAGCCGGCTGCTTCGCTACGACTTTGCTGCAGCTTTTTTCGCGCTGCTCGGCTTCTACCTGTTCGACAAGGCGGACAAAAGCGAGCGCAGCGGGTACTACATTGCTTCCGGTCTCGCAGTGGGCGCCGGAGTTATGTGCCATCCAAACATTCTTTACATGCTTGGTGGGCTCGGTTTGCTGATGTTGTTCAGACACGGCTGGCCCGTTATCAAACAAAAGAAGCTCTATCAATTCACCCTCAGTGCGCTAGCGGTCATGTCCTATGTGATCGTCTACGACATCATTGACTACAAAAACTTCCTGCTTCAGAACCGCGGCGACAAGCTGCACTTCGGTCTTTTCGAGGAGTGGGGGATCTGGCACAACCTCGTCGGAGAAACCAGGCGCTACGGTAGATGGCTGAGCGGCGGCGAGTTGTTCTTGAACGTGCCGCGCACAACCTTGTGGCTCTTTCAGTTGCTGGCGCTTGGCGCATTCATCTACTTGTTGGTTTATGCGGCGAGGCAAATCAAACGTGGCAACTGGATAAACAAGCCTCGCGTGCGGCTGTTAATCATTACAATCGTTGCAGTGTTGTTTCACGCCCTGCTCCTCAGTCAGAAAGGCATTTATTACATGGCGCATCTGACGCCGTGGTTTGCGCTTTGTGTTGGCGTAATGCTGAACGACGCTTTCAACTTCATCGGGCGCCTCGGCGACTTGAGCGTGCCGCGAGCAAAGCTGTTGCAGCGCGCCACCGTGGTTGTTTGCGCGCTGGCGATAATCGCGTTTGGCCTTCAACTGGCGCGGCAGAATCGCCGCTATCTCAGGGAGGTCCATAACCCGGAGCTAGTGCAGTTCGATGAGATCAAAAGTGTCCTACGAGCTGTCGTACCAGAAGGAGTGTGTCCCGTTGCGATAAAATCGCCGGTAATGTGGTTGAGCTTTCCGGAGCACGACCGCTGCTTCGCGACGATCGAAAACAGAATGACCGAGGCGCTCGATTTGGATGGAAACGAATATGTCGTGATAGCACCCTATGCCTATGACAACGCACGACTGGAAGGTACGAAAGAACTCGATGCGAAGTACCCGCTGATTGCTCGACTGGTGAACACGCGGTTCGGAACAATTCACGTTTATTACACCGGCACGAAGGCGTATGACGAAGCTCGCGTACCGGTAACCCAGTACTTCTTCGGTCAGTGGCGCGGTCACGTAAGCCTCGAAGACGCCGATCAAGGACCCGAAGTGTGGTCAGCGGGGGCCGCCGAGTTGGCCAGCTGGACGCGCGTATTCGATTCAGCCTTCAGAGCTCATCCTGATGACGCTCACCGCGACTTGATTCAACTGGGCTCGGTCGATCTCGCCTCGGGCAAGATCTATTGGGTAGACGTCGACACGGACAGTAATCCTGGCAACTGGGAATTGGTTATTACAAGCCAAGAGACCGGCGACAGGATTCACGAAGAGACAATTGGACCGGCAGTCGATCGACCGCGGGATGGGCCATTCAAATTGGTGGGTACGAATCGCATTACTCGCATCGCGATGTCGGTGCGACGTGCCGGCAGTGATCAAGGCGGGCCTTTGCGAATAGCAAGGATGAGCATTCGCGAAGTCGCTCCGGCTGGTCAATGGTCGGGCAACTAAGAGAGTTTGGCCGAGTCAAACGGTGATGAACAAGGTTAAGGGCGAGCGTGGCCAATGGTTCTTCCTGACACTGGCGGTTCTGTTTTTTCTGTCAGGCGTTTGCGGCCTGGTTTATCAAGTGCTATGGCTCAGACAACTGTCGCTGATCTTTGGCGTCACGATCTATGCCGCGAGCACCGTGCTGGCGGTTTTTATGGCCGGGCTGGCAATCGGAAGCTACTTCGCAGGGCGGCTCATCGACCGCGCGCGCAATCCTCTGATGTGGTATGGCGTGGTAGAGGTGATGATAGGATTGTCGGCGCTCTTAACACCTGTTGCACTCAATGCCATTGGACCACTCTATGCCGGATTCTATAACTCGTCGCTGAATTCGATTGTGGGATTAACAGCATTTCGCTTGTTGCTCTCCTTTGCAGTTTTGATTGTGCCTACAACGCTGATGGGAGCTACGCTTCCTATCATCATTAAGTCCTCGTTGTTGAGTGTTGGAGGACTGGGCGGGCGCGTTAGTTTCCTGTATGCCACCAACACCGCCGGCGCGATAGCGGGGACACTCCTCGCTGGCTTTTATTTGATCGGCGGCGTCGGCATGGCGCAATCGTTCAAGCTTGCAGCGGCGCTTAATGTCCTTATCGGTATCATCGCGATAGGCCAGACACTAGTCCTGGGCCGCAGAGTAGTCGAAGTCAAAGATTTGACGCCAGCAAGTTCGCAAGACGCCGCGGACCCCGAAGCCAAACAGATAATTCCTCATCGAACTCGAAGAGTTGTCCTGATGGTATTCGCATTATCGGGGTTGATCTCGCTGGCGCTCGAGGTGGTTTGGTTTCGGATCCTGGTGCTGTTTCTCGAGGTCACGACATACGCATTTACAATCATGCTTGCGACGTTTTTGAGTGGAATCGCCGTTGGCAGTTACGTGGTTACGCCGTTCATGGCCCGCAGACTAAATTGGCTCAAGATCCTTGCGGTAATCGAGATTGCGATCGCCGTAACAATTGGATTCTCGCTGGTGGCGTTGGGCTATGCATATGGGGGCAGACCTGAGTCAGGCTCGCTCTCTGAGGAAACAGAGTTCTGGATAAGCCTGCCTGCCAGCTTCTTAGCAATGTTTCCCTGCTCGCTGCTGATGGGTGTTGCCTTCCCAATAGGCCTGCAACTTTGGGCAAGCGACGGCCAACAGGGTTCATCGCGCACGGGAAGGAACATCGGGATCTTCTATGCGCTTAACGTTCTCGGTGCGATCTTTGGGCCGGCGATAGCTGGCTTTGTGCTGTTGCCGTTGCTCGGCAGCCGGGGCAGCTTGAAGCTCCTGGCTGCGGCCGCGTTTCTGTCTGGCCTGGCGTTACTAACATCGCTGCCGCGGACTCAGCGCTTATTCGCGATTTGCGTCTCCACCGGCGGCGCCGTGCTGTTATTGGCGACCATTGGGGTGATGCCTGACCCTTTTGCAATTGTGCTGGATTATCGTTATCCGGGCGATCAGCTCTTGTGGCGCAAAGAGGGCGTGGAGACGACGGCGAGCGTTTATCAGGATCAAAGTGGCCGACGACTGCTTTATCTAAACGGTATCCATCAGGCAAACGACTCAAACACGATGGTGCGTAGTCACCGGCTGCTTGGCTACTTGCCTATGCTTCTGCATCCGAATCCAAAGGAAGTCCTGGTGGTTGGTCTTGGCGGCGGCGTAACCGCGAGCGCGGTAAGCGAGCATCCTGGAGTCAATGTCGAAGTAGTCGAGCTATCGAAGACTGTTTTGAACGCAGTTGACTGGTTCAACGGCGTCAACAGCGATGTGCTTCGCCGGCCGAATGTTCATGCGCAAATCGATGACGCTCGCAACCATATGATGCTCACGTCGAGGCGGTATGACGTCATAACTGCCGACACGGGACGGCCTGACCGCGCCGGTGCGGGAAACCTCTACTCGGTTGATTACTTCAGACACGCGCGCCAGGCGCTCAAGGAAGATGGATTGATGCTTCAATGGAACACAGTCCAATCCGAAAAGCACTATAAGTTGGTTATGCGTACTTTTATCAGTGTATTTCCATACACGACCCTGTGGGCTAAAGGAAAAATAATGATCGGCTCCAAGCAGCCACTTCAACTCGATCGCGCCAACTTTGAACGGAAACTGCAGGAGCCCGCGTTCCGAAAGGCGCTTGAATCCATCGATCTCGCCAGCTTTGAATCGCTGTTGTCACGTTACTCGGCGGGCCCTGAGGAACTAAGCGAGTACGTAGGCCCGGGACCGATTCTTACCGATGACCAACCAAGGGCGGAATACTTTCTTTCTTTGCCTGGAGATATTCGTAAGGTCAAGCATAAGAAATGGCGGGGTGACGTGACGGTGCATCTCAAGCCTTAATCGGCTGCCCACCTCTCATTCGGTGGGTCGCATTGAGTTGCCGCTGAGGTCGAATAGATAGACAGATGCATTTCCTGTTTTGAATTGGTCCAAACGCTTCGCGATTCGGTCGAGATGTTGTACCAGGTAAGACTCTTCGCTTATGCCGTTCACGCTACGGACGTGAGAGAACACTACCCATACTCGGGGTTTACCATGAAGCTGCTCGAGTTCTTGCTTGTACGCTTCGTTCTCGCCGTCTTTCCACTGCTCACGCTTGTCTTTGCCGATAACGTATTCCGTCGAACTAAAGCCGTACCTTGGCGCGTAATATAAAAACGACTCCAATTGGTGATGGTATACATAAGTCAAATCACCCGGTTGCCGATTGTCACGCACGTAGCTCATAACCGGGCGAATATCCTGTCGCGAACTCGGATAGCGCACTCGATTGACAGCACCTCCAACAGGCTGGAGCAGCAAGACAACCAGGATCACTGAGCAGAGTGCGCCGGCGTACAGCTTGCGCTTATCTAAGGAAGTGGCGGTCCTGCCGGCGAAAATAACCAACCCTGAAAGCGCCACGAAGAAAATCAGTCTCTTCCACGACGGTATTAGATCGCCTCCGAATATAAGTTGAAACATCGCAATTTCAAAGATGAGAAGTCCGGCGAGCCATCCGCGCTTGAGGAAAAAATCGAAACCCTCGGCAATCACAATCAATATCAAAGGAACGCTAAATAGCAGCAGCCTCCTGCCAAACGGATACTTGTGCACGCCAGAAGCCAGCAACGTCAGCAGCACGGGTGAGACCAACAACATCAGATGAGCCCTTCGCTTAAACATCAGCGCGAAACATCCTGCGATAAAAACCAGACCGGCAATCAGCGGAAACGGTGAGTCCAGGGGATTAGAGAATATTTTGAAGAATGTTGACGGAAACCACTCCAACTCCGACCACGAGGTTGGAGGCAGCGGCATGAAAGTGCCCTTGTTCATCCACGATGTTTCCAGCCTTTCATTCGCGCTTAGCCGGCTTAGCGAGATTAAATAGAACGCGGCAAAGCTCAAAACCCACAGTGCGTAACAACCGGCGAGCTGCCAAAACAGCGGCGCGCGCCTTCTTTTCAACGCGATTAAAGCCAGACTCGAACCCACACCCGCCAGCACAAACACGGACGGATGAGAAAGCCAGACAGCGACCACGCCTATCATCGCCAGAAGCGCGGTCCGCGCGGCGTTGAGTCCTTTCGATTCGACTTCCAGCCCAACCAGCAACACAAGCAGAGTTAATGCAACATCGCTCGAGTACTGCTTGACTTGCGCCGAGTAGTAAATCACCTGCTCGGAGACCGCAAAAAAAAGAATCGCGATAGGAACTAACCAGGCCGCAAGGACTCGCCGTGCAGCCGCCCTGAACAACAGCAATGCGGCAATCGAGAAAAGAAATGGGATCAAACGCAGCGCGTATTCGCCGTCTCCAAGAGTCAGAACCGCTAACTTTTCGAGCACCAGGAAACCGGGAGGCGCGGCTTGATTGAAATCGAGCGTCTGAAAAAATCCTCCGAAAGTCCGATTGATTATGTTAAGAGCAATCGCGCCTTCGTCGACGTACAGCGCTGAGTTTGAAAAGTATTCAACCGCGCGCAATGTCGCTCCGAACCCGAGGATCAGCCATCCGACCTGGTTTGAACTGACAAGCGGCAGCGTTCTATCCCAGACTCGTTTGAGGCCCTGCGCGCCAATAGCAGATGAAACGCCCAATCGTGCTCTCCTTGTTTGACGAGCCTGAAGTCAGCTTAATCGCGAATGCCTGCGAGCTACCGAGTAAAGCTGATGTGTCGAAACATTTCTCAGAACTTACGCACCAACTCGAGCGGTTCTCCAGCGGTGAGCTTTTTGATTTCTTCCGTCAGATCGAGCCACGCGCTGAGCTGACCAGCCTGAAAAGTGCGGCTCATGACGACGTATATGGAAGTTTGATCACCGCCGATCCCAGCCGCCACGACGTTCTGCCACGATCTTGCTCGCAATTGGTCGACGACTCTCCAGCCACCTTCCCACTTTAGTGTGCGAGTAAATTGAAACGGGGCGTCGCTCTTTCCGGTGATCAACTTCCTTTGAAGCAGCTTGCGAATCAAGTCTGGAAAGAAGCGCCCGAATGCGGCCATCGCGAAACGCAACGCCACCAGCCTGGCCGTTGTCATGAATTGTTGTTTTGCCCAGCCAAGCGTGCCGCTGATGGTGATCTCATCATCGCTTACGTCTGTTTGATAATCGCCAACCAGATGTCCGACGGCGTTCTTGATCTTACCACCGCTTCGCACCTTGAGAGAGAGATGAGTATCCGACGCAATCAGCGCTTGATCACGAAAAAGCTTGAATACCCCGCCCTTCTTGAGTGCCACGTAGAGTTCGGTGTCATGACGCCGATCTATCAGAATTCCAGCATCCTTCAGAACAACCCGTCCCGATGGCCGCTTTTCGAGCCTCGGGCGCTCGCGGACATAGTCTCGCCATGCGAGCAGATAGTTCCACGTGTGATGACCGATAATGTGATCGTCGTCGTAACAGGGGCCGATGCCGTCGTTCAGACCCGCCAGGAATTTGTCATTGACCGACAGCGCTTCAGGTAACCACTTGCCCGCGAGTTCGAATCCGTGTGGAAAAAAGTTGTAGGTGTTCCGGCTGCCGTATTCTCCGCCGTAAGAACCATCAGGATGGATAAACTCGTCGGCTACTCGAACGGCCCGGATCACAGCTTCCTTCAGCTTTGGCGAAGGCCTAAGTATGTATAACCACGCAAGACAGGAAAGCGTCAGGGTATGGTAACCCGGATCGCATCCTTCGTATTCCTGAAACCAACCTTCAGCGCTTTGCCAGGACAACACCCGATCCAGCCGGAGGTCACGTGCTTTGTCCCACTCATCGGTTCGCAACAAGTGCGACAACAATTCGAGACTGAGCGCTATCAAGGCTTGATGATTGCTCAACCGGCCGCTTTCGTGATGACCCGCCAGCCAATTTGCGCGCCGGCGTAGAAAACTGAATATGTCCTGGTTGTTCAATTGGAGAAGAGCGCAACTCTGAACGCACGCCAGCAGCGAAAAAGCGGCGGCGCCGGCAGCCCGTTCATATGGATAGTAGTCATCGCACGAGCCATCACGGTGAGCGCTTCGAGCCGCATAAAGCATCCCGGCTTCGATCCACTGTCGTAATGAAAGCTGATGGTAATAAGGGTTGTCCGGAAGCTCCAGCTCGTATGCAAGCGCGAGAGGCAGGACAAACTCCTGAGCCATTCCGCTCGGGAAATCTATCGTTCGATAGTGCCAATAGTTTCTGTCGAAACAACCGTAGCTGGGACTGTGGGGATTTCGGTCGAGCAATGTGAGGATGTGAGGAATCTGGGCGAGCGCCGCTTGAGCGAATAGCTCTCGGCCGATTAGTGAGCCTTTCATGCCTTTTCTTTGCCAGAAAGACCTGCACCGTAGTAGCTAACCGAGTACTGTTTGTCCCTGTGCGGGTCGAATTCCACGCGTCGAATTCGCAGTTGTACGTCTTCGAGCACCTTGCGATTAACTGAGAGCAAGTCGGCTACAAGACCGAATATCCACAACTGAACCCCGATCAACATCAACAGCGAAGCAAGAATCAGGCTGGGAACGTGCGTGCGCGGAGTGCCGCCCAGATACAACACAAGCCAGCGCAGGCCCAATAAAAACCCTACGCTGAACGGGAAGCTTCCCAGAATCATGAAAAACCTGAGCGGCTTGTAAATCATGAAGATTCTGAGAATGGTGAAAAGGGACGTCTTCAGGTAGGACGGTATGCCCTTGATTAGACGTGACGGTCTCAAATACGGATTCGTCCTAACCGGTACCGACGCGATTGCCAGCCCGTTTTGGCCCGCCTGAATGATCGTCTCAAGCGTGTAGGTATATTCGTTAAACACGTTGAGCCGAATCGCGGCGTCGCGACTCATTGCCCGGAATCCGCTGGGTGCGTCATCGACGTCAGTATTGCTGGCCATCCGCACAACGCGACTGCCCAATCGTTGCAAGAACTTCTTCATTGGAGAGAAATGCCTGATCTCACTGATCGGACGCGCGCCGATCACTATGTCAGCCTTGCCCAGGAGGATTGGTTCCACCAATGCCGGCATGTCGTCAGCGCAATACTGGTTGTCAGCATCGGTATTGACGATGATATCGGCGCCCGCGCGAAGGCTCGCTTCAAGCCCGGCCATAAAAGCCTTTGCAAGCCCCTGGTTTCGGGGAAGGCTTACGATGTGATCCACTCCAAGCCTTCGAGCTGCCTCTACCGTGCCGTCATCGCTGCCATCGTCGATAACCAGCCATTCGACAAGGTCAACCCCCGGAATCTCGCGCGGCAGTGCCGACAGCGTGATCCCAATCGACTCTTCTTCGTTGTAGCAAGGGATCTGGATTATCAGTTTCTTCATCTGGCAGTGCAGCAGGTGATGAGTAAATCTCTATGCTAGTACAATAAGAAACCACTTGCGACGGCGAAGTGTCAAGATGTCGCGCCGCGACACTGTGCGTCATGTTTTAGCGCATACGCACCTCGTGAGAGGTGGGTCCTTGATGCTACGGCCTACAGGATAGCGTCGTTGTTCAAGGCCCGGCCCAGCACAACAGAGAGTAACCGCGTAGCGGTGTCCTCTCGGTAGCACCTGTAGGCTGTATCATCAAGGACCCACGTCTGAACGAGGTTGGTATGCGCGAAACCTGTTCGCTGAGGAAATCTCGAAGGGTCTATTAGAGGTGCCGTGGTCCCGGCTCAAGACAGGCGATAACCCGCCGAGATGTTGAGAGTCTCGCCAGTGATATTAGAACCCTCGTCGGACGCGAGAAATACAGCCATTGCGGCGATATCTTCTTCTTCAACCATCCGCTTAAGCGCAGTCGGCTCAACGTATTGACGGACCACTTCCTCATACGGAAGCTTCATCTCTTCGGCGCGATTACGAATCACTCGCTCGATCCGTGGACCACGCACTGGCCCGGGGGCGATTGCATTTGCAGTGATCCCGTAGCGCCCTCCCTCTTCGGCAAACGTTTGAGTTAGGCCGATCATGCCCCACTTCGACGCGCAATACGGGCTGCGATAGGCATATGCCTGAAGCCCGGCGATCGATGTTATGTTGATTATGCAGCCACTCCGCCGTTCAATGAGGTGTGGAAAGACGTGCTTAGCGCAAAGAAAAGCTCCGGTCAGATTGATCGCAAACGTGCGATCCCAATCCTCCCGGCTCACGTTGGGAACAAGCGCCGTCGGCCCGGCAATCCCGGCATTGTTAACCAGAACATCGATCTGGCCAAAGCTGCTAAGCGTCGCGCCAACCATGCGCTCCACATCCGCCTCTTCGGCAACGTCGGTATGCACCGCGAGAGCACGCCCTCCAGTATCCAGGATCTCTTTCTCAACTGCTTTGATTTTCTCTTCGGTTGGACCCGCGACAACAACCGACGCGCCCTCGCGCGTGTACCGAAGTGCAATGGCTTTGCCTATCCCGCCACCGCCTCCGGTTATTATTGCGACCTTACCCTCGAGTTTCATTCGGCGCTCCTTTGCAAATGTCCGACAGACTTTAGTTTGTCGTGATTTCTAGTTTTTGATCGCCGCTTATCATAGCCTATGACGCAGTGTCGGGACAGCTCCTGTGGAAAACGCACGCGGGACTTTTTCGCCGAGTTTGGGTCTGTTCTGCATCGGAAATGGGGAGAGCAAGTAAAACGGCCAAGTTGAACATTCAACGCATTTCCGGGATTTGAACATTAAGAAGCATAGACGGATGGGATGGCATTTCATGTTTAGCGCCATCGGAAACGCGCCGAAACGTGTATTCCAAACGAACGAAGACACGTTTTCGCATAACTACCCGGTGACAAAGTTTGTCTTTTAGCGACTGGCAGTTTATGTAAAGCGGCAAGAACAGGAAGTCAATGCACTCGCGCAACATCCTCGCAAATACATAAACGGCGTGGACATTTGCGTAGGGACTCTCCAGCAGCCTTCCATTCTAAAGAGGCGTATTTTCGGTTCTGCAACTGGGAAACCGACAAAGGCATCAAACTTGCTGAAAAGGCTTGTAGCCGCACCCCGATTAGGGATAGGCGGTGGTGGTTGAAAAACGAAATAAGATGAGTTGGCTATTTCAAGCCAACCTGGGGAGACGGGAACAGGACAGGAGAGAGGAACGCGGGGCGCTGAAAGAGAGAACAAAAATGGTTAGCAACGGACAAAAAAGAAAAATGATTGCCCTCGATCCGACAACCAAGAGCGCCGTCGCTCAGCAGTTCGACGCGGGACTTCGTGCTCGCGTGATTGGTCAGGATCGCGCTGTTCGCGCGATCACATCGCTTTATCAGGTATTTCAAGCTGGGATGACCAATCCGACAAGACCGCTGGGGTCGATGCTCTTTCTTGGACCCACAGGATCGGGAAAGACACACGTGGTCGAGGCGGCCGCAGAGATTCTGTTCGGCGACCGCAACGCCGTAATAAAGATCGACTGCGCCGAGTTTCAACACTCGCATGAAATAGCCAAGCTGATCGGCTCTCCACCGGGCTATCTGGGCCACCGCGAGACCGCTCCGCTTCTGACGCAGGAGAATCTCGAAAAATATCGCACCGAACGCGATCCATTCACCCTGGTCCTTTTCGACGAAATCGAAAAGGCGTCGGACTCGCTGTGGCAGCTGCTGCTCGGCGTACTCGACAAGGGAACGCTTACCCTGGGTGATAATCGCCGCGTCGATTTTTCACAGACGATGATTTTTATGACCTCGAACCTGGGCGCCAAGGAAATGAGCGAGCTGATCACCGGCGCTATCGGGTTTGCTCCGGCCAGGGCCGAGAAGCTCGCCTCTGACGATCTGGATCAGAAGATCTATCGGACGGCCTCGGAAGCGGCGAAGAGGAAATTCTCGCCCGAGTTCATGAACCGAATAGACAAGGTCGTGGTGTTCCGAAGCCTCAAGCATCAGGAGCTCTGCCGGATACTCGATCTCGAGCTGGGGTTGGTGCAGCGACGGGTTGATGAAGGCGCCGGTGAGCGGTTTACGATCTCTTTGACCGAGGGCGCCAGAGAGTTTCTGTTGAGCGAGGGCATCGAGTATCGCTACGGCGCGCGTCACTTGAAGCGCGCGATCGAACGGTTTCTGGTTAACCCGATCGCTAACTTGTCCGCAACGGGCCAGGTGCGAATGGGTGATGTAGTCGTAGTGGATATTAACGAAGAGACGCAGAAGCTGGCGTTCTACCGCGACGACTCCGAGTCAGCACAGGCTGCAGCTGCGATGGAAGCCGCGCGTACCATGAGGTTGACTGAACAGCCGCGCATCGCCGCGTAGTGAATAGGACAACATTTATAGGACAGATAGGACCAATCGGACCTATCTGTCCTATTCTTTTATTGGTCCTTATGGGTTCCTGTCCGTCCTATTCTTTCTTACCCCACGGCCCCCAACCCATATTTCCTCTGACCTCGAACCATCTCAACAAGCCGCGCCGTTTCCCGCGAATTGCGCCGAGTGGTCAGCATATGATCGGCCTCGCGTTTGGCCGCCTCCAAAACAGCATAGTCCCGCACGATGTTTCCAATTCGAAACGCCGGCAGCCCCGACTGACGAGTGCCCATAACTTCCCCGGGACCCCGAATCTCCAGATCCTTCTCCGCTATCTTGAAGCCGTCACTGGTCTGTTCCATTATCGCCAGCCGCTCACGAGCTTCCACCGACCGCTTGTCGCCAGCCAGCAGAATGCAGAAACTCTGTTCGTCACCGCGGCCGACGCGGCCCCGTAGCTGGTGAAGCTGTGATAACCCGAACCTCTCAGCGTGCTCGACGATCATAATGCTGGCGTTGGGTACGTCCACGCCTACTTCGATGACTGTCGTCGAAACCAGTATATGAATCGAGCCGTCGCGAAACTCATCCATCACCGCGTCTTTCTCTTCCTGTTTCATCCGGCCGTGAATCAGCCCGACCCGGAAGTTGGGAAACACGGTTGTCTGCAGATGCTCAGCCATCTGACTCGCGTTGAGAAGGTCCAGCTTCTCGGACTCCTCAACCAACGGGTAGACGATGTACGCCTGGCCACCCGAGCGTATCTTCTTGTCGACGAACTGATAGATCTTTCGCCGCGCTTCCTCGCCGCGAACTCTGGTTATCACTTCTTTTCTACCGGGCGGCATCTCGTCGATGACCGACAGATCGAGATCGCCGTAAACGCTCATCACCAGCGAGCGAGGAATCGGCGTGGCGGTCATGACCAGTACGTCGGGATGGTAGCCACGATTGATCAACTCCGCCCGCTGCAAAACACCAAAGCGATGTTGCTCGTCGACCACGACAAATCCGAGTTTGTGAAACTTGACCGCTTCCTGGATCAACGCGTGAGTGCCGATTGCCAGATCAATTTCGCCGGCCTCAATGTCGGAATGCAATTGCCGCTTGCGCGCCGCAGTCAGCGAACCGGTCAGCAACTCGACTCGATAAGATGTCGCCGCAACCATCCGCTTGACGTTTTTCGCATGCTGTTCCGCCAGAATTTCCGTCGGCGCCATGATCGCCGCTTGATAGCCGTTCTCGATCGCTACGATTGCTGCCTGAACGGCTACGATAGTCTTACCGGAGCCGACGTCGCCCTGCAGCAGCCGGTTCATCGGCTTTGAACCGGTCATATCGCCGACGATTTCGCGGAGCACTCGCTTCTGCGCGTTTGTTGGTTTGAACGGCAAGATCGTCCGCACCGCGGTGCGAATGTGATCGTTGACCTCGATGACTGTTCCTTTCGGTGATTGTTCGCGACCCTGGCGGCGCAACCCAACCGCGAGCGACAGCCAAAAAAACTCCTCGAAGATCAACCGTTGGTGAGCGGGTGAAGCAAATCTGTTGTAGACCTCTAGGGGCACATCGTCAGCCGGAAAGTGGACCTGCCGAAAAGCTGCCAGTCTTGAGATGAGCTTGTTCCGGGTGAGCACTTCTTCAGGAATAATCTCCTCGATCTCAGACACATCAATGCGGGCAAGCACGTGATGCATAATCGAACGAAGCTGCTTGGTTCTCAACTCGCCGAGTTTGCGATAGACGGGCACGCGCCGCCCGGTGTGGATCGGATCAACATCGTCGTCATCAACAACAAACTCGTAGTC
>DASRIZ010000117.1:0-26662 GCA_035649735.1 Blastocatellia bacterium
CCCGAGACCTCCATGCCGTCGTGTAGTCGCGCCATCAGCCTGACGAAAGCGGTCGAATATGTAGGGTAGAATTTCCGGCCCGATCCCCTCGCCGGTGTCACGCACAATGATCGCGACATCAGTCCCTTCGCGTTCCAGTGATACGTCAACGCTCGCGCCCCTGGCTGAGTACTTGATGGCGTTGGAGAGGAGATTCCAAACCACTTGCTGCAAACGGCCCGAATCTCCCAAAACCAGCCCAACCCCGTCCGACGAATGGAGCTTGAGCACCACGCGCCGTTCGTCGGCCACCGGACGCACGGTATCGATCGCAGCTTCGATGATCTGGTACAACTCAACCGCGCGCCTCTGTAGACGGACCTTGCCAGACACTATACGAGAGACATCCAACAGGTCGGAGATGAGTTGGTTTTGGAGCCTTGCATTTCGCGCTATCGTCTCCGCGGCGTGAATGGCGGCCGATCCGTCAAGCTCACCGCGGCGGAGCATGTCCGCCCATCCCATCATAGCGTTGAGCGGCGTGCGCAACTCGTGAGAGATGGTTGCTAGAAACTCATCTTTGACCCGGTTCGCCGCTTCTGCCTGGGCAAGGGCGGCACTCTCGTTGGCCAGAAGTTTCTCCCGCTCTACTTCAGCGCGCTTCACGTCATCAATGTCCGTGCAAGTGCCGAACCAGCGCAGGACGTGACCTTGTTCATTCTTGATCGGCAAAGCACGGCCCATGAACCAGCGGTAACCGCCGTGGAAGCGGTCCTTAAAGCGGTATTCGATTTGAAAAGGCTTGCTCTCGCGAATGCAATCGAAGTAAGTGTCAACGCTGCGCTGGAGGTCATCGGGATGGAGAATCGGGTTCCAGCTTTCCTGCTCGTCCCCTTCGTTAAGGCCGCTGTAGTCATACCAGCGCTTGTTGTAATAATCAACGTAGCCATCCGGTCGCGCCGACCACACAATTTGAGGCATCGCGTCGGCAAGCTCGCGAAATCGGGTTTCGCTCTCTCGCAAAGCTTCTTCGGCGCGCTTACGCTCGGTGATGTCGAAAAAGCAATTGATGACTCCGGTGACTTCGCCTTGCTCATTCTTCAGCGGCCGGATGTTTACGATGACGGTAATCCGCGAACCATCCGGCCGTTCTATCAAGACTTCCGCGTCACGCGCCTCCGGTATCTTGCCGGTCAATACGTCGGCCATCGGACACTGTGCGTGAGGCATGAAACTGCCGTCCGTACGGAACAACTTGAATGAGCCACAGAACCGCTCGTCGGTATCCCCTGGTACCGGCTCGCGGCCCCACAATTCCACGGCGCGGCGATTGAACTCCTTTATCACACCGGTGATATCGCAGGAATATACGGCAACCGAGCCGAGATCGAACAAAGTGCGATAGCGGTCTTCGCTTTCGCGCAAAACGTTCTCGATTCGCTTCCGCTGGGTGATGTCGCGGATGTTGCATTGGATTATTGCTTCGCCGGCCTCGCTGTAAAGATTGCTGACAAATTCTACGTCGCGTCGCCGACCCTCTCTGGTTACCAGCGGCAAATCCTCGTATCGAATGAATCCCTGGTGAAGCAATTCTCGAAATGCCTCACGGTTCATCTCTTCGTCTCTCAGGAGCCCGATCTCGAAGAGCTCCCGGCCCAGCAACTCCTCGCGAGTGTAGTTGAGGAGTTCAGACATGAAGGGATTGGCATCGAGAATCTTTCGGCTTTCCGGGTCGACAATTAAAACGCCGTCTTTGGAAGCTTCGAAAAGGCGTCTGTATCGGGTTTCCGAGCGTTGAACCGCTGCTTGAAATTCCAGCCGGTCGGTTACATCTTGAATGCCAAGGAGTATTCTCGATGGCTGACCGCTCAAGTCATCGAGCCTGCGAGCGTTGAGCAGCATCGTGCGCCGGCCCAGGTGCTCGAAGTCGTGGGTGACCACGAAGTCATTAAAAAAACTGTTGTTGGGAACAATGTCTTCGAGCAGCTCGCGCAGTTCTGGAATGTCCCATTGCCGATTCCCCACTTCATAAATCAACCCGCCTTCCCAGTCCGCCGACTCAACTTTGAAGTCTCTGTAAAAAGCAGGGTTACCAGTTATGACACGCAGTTCCGCGTTCAGAACCAGTAGTGGGTCGCGCGCGGTGCGGATGATGGCTTCGGCGTAATCACGGGCTTCGAGGAGCTCCACCTCGAAGCGTTTGAGCGCGTCAATGTCCACCAGCGCGATAACCGCGCCGTCGATCTTGTTGTCCGCCGTTTTATACGGCCGCATTCGCATCAAGTACCAGCGCCCTTCATCGTCCCGCACCTCGCGCTCATTGACAGTAATCGTCTCAATCACTTCGACAATCAGGGACTCCAGATCGGGGATGTTGAGCTTTAGTTTGATGTTGCTGATTGGCCGGCCGACATCGGTCGCCACAAGGTTCAGCGCTCTTTCCGCCTGGGGCGTGAAGCGACGAATTCGCAAATCGCGGCCCAGGAACAGGATGGGAATATTGGTGCTTATGTGCAGATTGTTCAGGTCATCGTTCAGCTTGGTCAGTTCCAGATTTCGGTTTTGCAGTTCATCGTTGAGCGTCGCCAATTCTTCGTTGCTCGATTCAAGTTCTTCTTTGGCGGTCTCCAGTTCTTCATTGATACTCTGCAACTCCTCGTTGGATGATTGGAGCTCCTCGCTCGAGGATTGGAGTTCCTCGTTGGCGGCTTCCTGCTGCTCGACAAGCGACTGCGTGTACTCCCGCGCGGCGAGCAACTCTTCCTCGAGCCGCGCTACCTGGCTATTTTTGGTCTTTCGATCAGTCCGAGATACCCGAGTGGGAAGCGGCGTGGGCTCTGAGCCCCGGTTTTGGACGGAGTCGGGCTCGAACAGGATCAGATAGCAGCGCTCATTCCCTTCAAGTCCTTTTATCGGAACAACCTCTAAGGTGATCTGCCAATACTCGCCTTCAAAGTTTAGGCGAACACCTCTCTTTCTTATGATCGCATCTTCCTTCTTGGCCTTCTGTATGGCCGCGCGCAACGGCAGCATCAAACCTTCGCGGGCCATCTTAAAGAGATTGTGGGTCGCCTTGCCTGGAGGGTGTTCAAGATAAGGCCTTGTCAAGCCCCGAAACTGCAGGATTTCATACTCCGAGTTGATGAGAACGCTCGCCGGTGTGTAGTGGGCCAGTAGGATCCTGTCGGCCTCTTTGTGCGCGTCGTGTTCGATCCGAAATTGTTCACTCACCTGCTCGGCGGCGGACTGCCGGTAGGCCCCGCCCCGTTTACGTGCTCGCGGGACGCCGCCGGGTCGTGGATGCACCCTGGACGATCCTTGCTTTTTAGAGTAAAAGCGGTGCTTCTTATCCTCCGGCGTAAACAAATCCGAAGCTGCGCCGACCGTCTCCGACGCCCCGAGCCAAAGCAACCCAGTCGGCTTGAGGGCATAATGCAGGCTGGGAAGCACTTGCTTCTGCAACACAGGCTCAAGATAGATCAGCAGGTTGCGGCAACTGATCAAGTCCAGCCGTGAGAACGGCGGGTCGGCAATCACGTTCTGCCGTGAGAAGACAACCATGTCGCGGATCGTTTTGCTTATGCGGTAACCGCCGTCAGCTTCTGTAAAAAAGCGCCGAAGCCGCTCAGGCGACACGCTTTCCGCGATGTCTCTCGAGTAGAACCCGGCGCGCGCCTTCTCGATCCCTCGGTCGCTCAGATCGGTGGCGAAAATTTGGGCCGGTATGTGATCTCGGTTATCGCCGGCAAACTCGGCAAACGTGATTGCGATGGAGTAGGCCTCCTCGCCGGTCGAGCATCCAAGCGTCCAAATCCTGATTGGCTCGTCAGACGCACGATGCTTGACGATCTTTGGGAAAATTGTCTCTTTCAATACCGAAAACGCTTCCGGGTTGCGGAAAAAGCTAGTCACGTTGATCAGTATGTCCTGATATAACGCTTCCAACTCCGCCGCATTCTTGCCCAGGATCTCGGAGTAGTCCTCCATGCTTTCCATCCTGTTCAAGACCGTCCGCCGCTCAACGCGCCGATACAGCGTGTTCGCCTTGTAGTTGGTAAAGTCAACGCCCTTCGCTGTGCGCAGCAACCACATAATCTTTCGGAAGCCGTTCTTAGATGTGTGTTTGGTTTCTTCTTCAACGGGTGTGGCGGTGCCGGCTTCAGGAGTGACATATGGGTGGCGGCTAATCCGGGCCAACTCCTTGGCGATGCCCTCGGGTGTGAGTACGAAATCTACGTGTCCGGACGCAATTGCGCTGCGCGGCATGCTGTCGTACTTAGCCGATTCTGGATCCTCGGCGAAGGCGATTCCGCCGTCGGCCTTGATCGCTTCCAAACCCAACGTGCCGTCGGAAGCCGTGCCGGAAAGAATCACGCCGATGGCTCGGTCGCCCTGGTCTTCGGCCAGCGTGCGTAAAAAGTAATCTATTGGACGATGGCGCCCGCGCGCCTCTTCGCGCGGCAGAAGGCGCAAGACGCCCTCGACGATCGCCATGTTGGTATTGCGCGGGATGACATAGACGTGATTCGGCGCGACCGCCATACCGTCAATGACCTCACTCACGACCATCCCAGTGTTTCGGGAAAGTAGCTGGGTGAGGAGACTTTCGTGCGTCGGATCCAGATGCTGTACCAACACGAACGCCATGCCGGTATCAACCGGAAGGTGCTCAAGCAACTTACCGAAGGCTTCAAGACCGCCCGCGGAAGCGCCGATGCCGACCACCGGAAAAGCCCTATTTCCATTCTCCTGGCTTGCGCGGTTCTTGTGAGACGAGGAAGGTCTACTGGCCGGGCGACCAGATTTCGTCGTCTGTACCTTGCTCCCTTTCTTAGCTTTTGCTATCGCGTCTGACTTGGGCGAGCGATTGCCCTTGGTGGCGGTTGATGTTGGAGGCGTTGCTTTGTTCGGATGAGCGTCTATCTCGAATTCCCGAAGCAGCGGCCTGGCGGTTAGCTTATGCTTTGGGTGGTCATCATACATCACGGACACGTTGAACTCCAGCACAGATCAGGGCAAATTACGTTCCCACCCGCGATCGAGGTATCGAACGATAATTGTCAAGTTTGTGCGGGCTAATTCAGTATGTCCGATTCTTGAACGGATTGACTGTATATGAACGCTACTAGCATTCGAGCAGACGCGTTGGCATCTCTGCAAAATCGGTACAGTGATCGCGGTTCCCTCGGCACATTTCCCTTCAAACCCAGTTCGTTACTCGGTGACTCCCACTCTGGTCGATTGATTCATTCTTGAGAGGCATTCTGTTTGCAGTGATCCTCCCGTTTACTGCGCACTATGCGCAAAACCGATTACAAGGAAGAGAACCATGAACAACCTATTGAAGACCGCGCATGCGGTGGATTTGTTATACCAGGCTCTGGAAACAGAGAAGGGCGGCGTCCAAATTTACACCACCGCATTGAGATGCGCGTTGAATGATGATTTGAGGCAGGAATGGACTGAATATCTCGAGCAAACGAACCTACACGTCCAGATTGTTTCCGACATTCTGCGGCAAATGGATTTGAATCTTGAAGCAGAAACACCCGGACGCAAGATAGTCCGTCACATCGGGGCCTCCCTGGTAAAAGCGATGGAGATGGCGCTCCGTGGTCCCGATCTGGCGGCGGCTCAGATCGTCGCTGCTGAATGCGTGACGCTTGCGGAAACCAAAGACCATTTGAACTGGGGATTGATCGGCGAGCTGGCGAAGAATTCCAGCGGCGACGCGAACTCGATATTGAAAGTCGCTCACGATCAGGTCGAGCCCGAGGAGGACGAACATCTTTATCACACGACCGGCTGGACGCGTGAGCTCTGGATCGAGGCTCTTGGCATGCCTGCAGTGCTGCCACCACCAGAAGAGGAAGAGGACGTAAAAACAGCGATCGATGCCGCCCAAGCGAAGCAGCGACGATCTAGAAAGGCACAAGCCAAGAATGCTTAAGCTCGCGAGAGCCGGCCTGGAATTACATTCAACCCGGAGACACAATGCCCACAAAGAAAACAACCAAGAGAGCTACGGCCTCGAAGAGCAAAAAAACAGCCCTCAAGCCACAGCCGCCCGGTAATGATGCTAAAACGGCCGATCTCCAAAAAAATGCCGAGGATGCGGGCGGAGAGTTCTTGACAACCAATCAGGGAGTACGAATCAGCGATAATCAGAACTCGTTGAAGGCGGGTGATCGCGGTCCGACGCTGCTGGAGGACTTCATTCTTCGCGAGAAGATTACTCACTTCGATCACGAGCGAATACCAGAGCGTGTAGTTCATGCGCGCGGATCGGCGGCCCACGGCTATTTTCAGGTATACGAATCAATGGCCGAATACACCCGCGCAGACTTTCTTCAGGACCCAACAGTACAGACGCCGGTGTTCGTTCGGTTTTCTACGGTTGCCGGTTCGCGCGGCTCAACAGACCTTGCCCGGGACGTGCGCGGGTTTGCGGTCAAGTTCTATACCCGCGAAGGGAACTTCGATATCGTGGGTAACAACATTCCGGTATTTTTCATTCAGGACGCAATCAAATTTCCCGATCTGGTTCACGCAGTAAAGCCGGAACCGCATAATGAGATACCGCAGGCGGCATCCGCTCACGACACGTTCTGGGATTTCATTTCTCTCATGCCGGAATCGATGCATATGATCATGTGGGTAATGTCGGATCGAGCGATTCCGCGCAGTTTTCGGATGATGGAAGGCTTCGGCGTACACACCTTTCGTTTGATTAACGAGAAGGGCAAGGCCCGGTTCGTGAAGTTTCACTGGAAGCCGTTGCTCGGATTGCACTCCGTTTTATGGGACGAAGCTCAGAAGATCTCAGGGAAAGATCCTGACTTTCATCGGCGCGACCTTTGGGAAGCAATCGAAAACGGCGATTTCCCGGAATGGGAGTTTGGAATTCAGATTGTCGAAGAGAAAGATGAACACAAATTCGCCTTCGACCTTCTCGATCCGACAAAGATAATTCCCGAAGAACTTGTCCCGGTGCAGCGAATCGGTAAGCTAACGCTCAACCGCAATCCCGACAATTTCTTTGCCGAGACCGAGCAGGTGGCTTTCCATGTTGGAAACATTGTGCCAGGCGTTGACTTTACCAACGATCCGCTGATGCAAGGTCGGCTGTTTTCCTACCTGGATACTCAGTTGATACGTCTGGGTGGCCCGAACTTTCATGAGATCCCAATTAATCGGCCTGTCGCGCCACTACATAATAACCAGCGTGACGGCTTTATGCGGCAAACAGTAAATCGAGGCCAAACAAGTTACGAGCCGAATACTCTGAGAGGCGGCTGTCCCTTCCAGGCTGGAGTGGATATGAGTGGCTTTGCAAGTTACGCTGAACGCATTGACGCGAAGAAAGTGCGTGCCCGCAGCGCGAGTTTTCTTGATCACTTCAGTCAAGCGACGCTGTTTTATAACAGTCAATCCGATCCGGAACAGAGTCACATTATTCGGGCGTTGCGTTTTGAATTGGGAAAAGTCGAAACGCCTGCGATCAGAGAACGAATGCTGGGTCTCCTGGCGCAGGTAGACAAAGGATTAGCTCAAGCCGTTGCTGACGGACTTGGCCTGGCGGTACCCAAGAAGCTGGATAAGCCGATTAACATGAGCATTCCGGCCGACACCGATCCGAGGAAGCTGCAGCCAAAACGTGTCCCCCAGGAAGTTGAGACTTCACCAGCATTGAGCCAAATCAATAGCCCCAACTTCGCAAAGGATACGATCAAAACACGCAAGGTAGCGGTACTTCTCGCGGACGGCTTTGACGATCAGACTGTGGAGGAGATGAACACGGCTCTGCTTAACGCCGGTGCCGCGCCAAAAACAGTCGCACCGCGTTTAGGTACCCTTACGGGAAGTAATGCGAGCAAGCTTAAGGCCGACTTCAGTTTCCTCACGGCCTCATCCGTTCTGTTTGACGCTGTCTTCGTTCCCGGTGGTGAAGCGAGCGTCGATGCGCTAAGCATGCTGCCGGAAGCCAGCGAATTTGTGAGCGAGGCTTACAAACATTGCAAATCGATCGCGGCAAACGGAGCGGGTGCTGACTTCGTTAACGGCGCCCTGGGAACAGCCTTGGGCGTACCTGAAGGCGAGGAAGGGGTAGTTATAAATCGAGATGCACCGATCGACGAGATCGCCGAAGCCTTTATCGACGCGATCGCAGCGCATCGCCATTGGGCTCGCGAAAAAGCGCTGTAACAGCTAAGCCGTCGCAAGGTGTCGCGATCTCGCAAAATCGCAGCTCGGCCACGAGAAGCGCTGCGGCTACTACGGACTCACCGTTAGCCTTAGCGTATTCGATGTCTTCCCATTTGAATTACGAACCTGCACCGTGAGTTCGCCCGGCGTCTGTACAAACGAATTGACGAGCCGGCCGACAAGCTCGGTGGCGCTCGAACTCTCAATCGCAAGCGGCGTGTTGTTCACTAACAGTTCCGCTCCATCGAAGTCCGTACCGCTCACCACAAGTCTAAATTTCTTCAAGTTCTCGCCGACAAAAAGCTGATCCCTCACTTTGGACCGCTTTTTCTTGTAAACGAACATCGACGCGATTTGTGGCGTCTTATCCGGCGGAGGTGGAGGCGGGTTAGGATCATTCCTGGTTACCGCAAAAGTTCTCTGATTAGAAGACGTGTTATCAGGATTTCGCACCTCGAGGGTGATGGTTCGTTCGTTTGCGAGCGCGCCGGCCGGCAGATCCGCAATTAGTTCAAAGCTGAAAGAACCCTGTCGAGTGACCAGCGGAACGTTATCGGTCACATTGAACACCACCGCGCCGGGCTTGACGCGCCGGGTGCCCAGGACAATCGACACGCCGGTTGAACCAGCTTTCACCGCGGAGGGTCTTGGCGCGCCGATAAACGACAACGCGTCGCTTCCTGCGCGGTGAATTCGGTAAATAAAGTGATGGTGCTCGTTCAGATCGCGATGAGTCACCGGATCAAAGCGGGCGACGTAGATGTCGCCGCTAATCGGATCGATCGCCGTATCCACCGGGCCGTCGTTGGGATCGATCAAACCGAATTCTATAATCGAGGGCTCGACTCTGGTCGTTTGAAACCCTGTCGCTGCGCTTCCGGTGAGGATGAACCTCTGGAGGTCGCCGCCCTGTCCGGGCAAGTGCTTAAACAAAGTGACGAGCATTTGATTTGCCGAATCGCCCGCTTGAGGTCCGGTGTAGAAAGCAATCGAAGTCGGTGTAAGATGCGGGGCGAACGTGGCGATTGGACCGCGCACGCCGGCGCAAGCCGGGTTGCCGGCGTTGGGTGGACCTTCGCATCCGGGAAAGCCGTAGTGACTGCCCATGACGATCCAGTTGATTTCCTCCAACGGAGAAGTATCCTGCGCCTGTCCCAACTCTCCCGAACCCCCGTCGGTCGTAAACAACTGCCCGTTCTCCGGATGAAACGCCATCCCAAACGGATTACGAAGCCCGGTTGCAACTACGGAGATCGTTGGGTTGTCGACGTCGATCCGCAATATGCTCGCATTAAGTGGCCGCTCACCCGGCCGCCCGGGATCCGGGGTACCGGCATCAGTGGAGGAACCCTGACCAAAATACAACAATCCGTCCGGACCAAACTTGAGCCGGTCAGTCTGATGATCACCCTCGCTGGGCAAGCCGTCGATGATAATCGTGCTCTCATCTGCAACGTCATCCCCGTTGAGATCGCGCAGCCGAATTATTCGTCCGGCGCCGAACAATTCATTGTTTGTCAGAAACAAATCGCCGTTTGCCCGGAACTCGAGACCTAGCGGTTGAATCAGACCGGTCGCGAAAGTCTTAATCTGATCGAGTCTTCCGTCTTCATCGTTGTCGAGCATTATCAGGATCCTGCCGTTATAGGTCCCGACAAAAAGACGGCCGCGCGAGTCGAACGCCAACGACACCGGCCCGTTGTATGCGGAAGCTGCGAACTCCGGCACTCGCGTCGGATCCGCGAAGAGATTGAACTCAAAACCGGGAGCTATGGTAACCGGATTAGTCTGAGCGCCGATACGAGGCGGGATGGCGATCGACCCGAGAAACAGCAAAACCAGAACCAGGCTGGCCGTGCAGGCATATTTCAACTTCGTCAAAATTCCTATCCATTTCTAAACGACAAATCGTTATACAACCGTCGTTCACCCTTGAATTAGAACAGAAATACTAACGTGTGGCGCTCCCGGTCGGCAAATCCGTTAGTTTGGCTCCGGCAAGACTTGAAGAACGAGCTGGTTGGAACGGGCACCGTCTGGATTAACAAATTCGATCGAAAGAGCGACCGGCTCGGCAAGCATGAATCGCCTGAACCGCCCAACCAGAACCTGCGCCCCGTTTTCGGCTTGCTGCAATTCGGTTTTCAGCGCGCGCCCGTTTACAAAAATCTTCGAATCGGCGGTGTAGCCCGCTCCGGTTATGACAACATCAAACCTTTTGCCGTTGCTTTTCACCGTGAGCGGCTGCACCAGCTCCTGGTTGGAACGCCGACGAACTTCCGCGGTTTGCAAGCTCAGCGTCACCGGGGGTGGAGGATTCGGATTGATCAGCCGTTGAATCGTGCCGCCGAGCCCAACCACGTAAATCTCGCCCGCATCGTCTTCTCCAAACGAAGAGATATTCATCGTCGTGTCGAGCAACAGGCTCTGGGCGCCACCGAACAGGGTGAAGATCTCGCCCGTGCAGTAATCGGCGTAGACATATGTGCCGAACGGAAGGGTTTGCTTTTCGCCGCGATAGACATACCCGCCGGTGATCGAGCAACGACCGGCAGTGTGAAGGTACTCGGCTATTGGAGAAATCAGACCGGTCATCGAACATTGGCCGCCGCCAATGGTTGGATTGCAATGAGCGCCTTCGGTCACTCGCCATCCGTAGTTGCCGCCGCGGGTAATGATGTCGATTTCCTCCCACGCGTTCTGGCCAACATCGCCGACATACAGATCACCGGTCAATCTATCAAACGAGAAACGCCAGGGGTTTCGAACGCCAAGCGCATAGATCTCATCGCGCCCCGCGACTCCTCCAAAAAACGGATTGTCGACCGGGGACGAGTATGCGGTCACGCCGTCGCGATGATCGACGTCGATTCGGAGTATTTTTCCAAGCAAGTTGTTCAAATCCTGAGCTCGATTGCCCGGGTCATTCGCGGATCCTCCATCGCCCATTCCGATGTACAAAAACCCGTCGGGTCCAAAGCTGATCATACCTCCATTGTGATTTGAAAAAGGTTGGGCGATCACCAGGAGCGGAGTTTCGCTGGTATCGGCGAGATTCGGGTCGCTTTCGGAGGCTCGATACTCGGCGATTACCGTCGCGCCGTCGGGATTTCGAGTGTAGTTCACGAAGAAACGCCGATTGTTCTCAAAGTCAGGGTGGAACGCGAGTCCCAGGAGACCGCGCTCACCGCCGGACTGAACCCGGGAAACAATATCCAGAAACACAGTCGGGGTTGTTGAGCCCGGCTGAAGAACCTTTATGCGACCGCCCTGTTCGACGACGAAAAGCCGGTTGCTGCCATCTCGCGCCCCGGTGATAAATAGCGGGCTAGCCAATCCTGAGATGAATGATTCGAGTTCAACCTGGATTGATGGAGGCTCATCCTGCGTATTCGCGCCGGTGTGGGTTGAAAAACAATAGATCAGGGTTATCAAAACGACGCCAGATAGGAGAGCTAAACAGCGTTTCATAAATACCTCTCTCCGCGAGGCTACACGGGGGCCCCGTCATTTGCTGCGTTGATTCATTCTTGGGAGAGATACGAGATTTGGGACTTTAGTGAGGCGCCCCGATCGTATTACGTCTGCACAAGCGTCGTTTGGATGTTAGACCGTCGTGTTTTTGTTGTCCATCCGGTGAGTTAGTGAGGTTACGTCTCGCAAGAGAGATTAAGCCACGTAGTAACGAATTTATTCGTTACTACGTGACGGTTAGCTTCCTGGCAATACGAATTACTTTCGTTTGCCGGTCCAGGTACCTTCGCCTATCTCTCCGAGCTTCACGGTACCTTTCATACTGTCCTTGCTCTCAATCTTGCCGGCGTATTCGATCGTAAGGTCCTGGCCCTGTGCATTGATCTTGATTGTGAATTTGATGTCGGCGCCTTTGACGGTCCCGGTCAGAGGACTCTCGCCGAACTGACCTTTGTAAGTTCCGGTCAGCGTCTCGCCATCCTGTTTGAACGTGAACGTTGGGGTTCCGGAGCCTCCGGACGTTTCAACGGTCACGCTCCATTCGCCGCTGATATTGGTAGCACCCGCTTGTGGCGCCGCTGAAGGCGCTGAAGCCGGAGCAGCGGCCCCCTCCTTATGCGGGACGGCCGACCACGGTCCGCTCGCCATGCCGCCGAAGTCCGCTTCGCCTTTCATCGAGTCTTTTTCAACTTTGCCCTTGTAAGTGATTACCAGATCCTGTCCCTGGAACGAGACCTTCATCACAAAGGTAATGTCGTTGCCGCTTAGCGAGACGCTATCGAGCGGACGCTCGCCACGCGCGCCTTTAATCACAGCGGCCAACTTATCTCCGTCTTTCTTTATCGTCAGCACGGAGGTGCTCTTACCTTGCGGCGACTCTACGGTGATGTCCCAGCTGCCGACAACGGTCGGGCTCTGGGTGGCCTGCGAGGTCACGGCGATTAACAACACAAGTGTCGGGATGAGTGTTACTGAGAGGGCTCTCTTCATTTGATTCTCTCCTTGATTGAACCAGATAACGTTGTAGCGGGCTGCGATCTTTTTACAAGAAGGCCAAGCCGTTGTCATTCAAAGCTCGGTTACGACGTGTGGGTCGCCTCATCAGACTCCTCTTTTGTATCGGCGTAATTGTAGCTTTGCAGCTTTCGATAAAGCGTCTTGCGGCCGATGCCCAATATCTGCGCGGCACGGGTCCGGTCGCCTCGGGTGTAAGCCAGCGTCTGCATGATCATTCGTTTTTCGGCTTCGTCGATGGTCGTGCCCACCTCAACCTCGATCGTCTTGCTTGCCTCCGCGCCGCGCACAGCGTGAGGCAAATCGTCAATCGCGATCATACGGCCCTGAGCGATGATCACCGCGCGTTCCATCGCGTTTTCAAGCTCTCGCACGTTACCGGGCCAGTCATACCTCCGTAGCCACTCGAGCGCTTTCTTGGTAATCCCGGTTATGTTTTTGTTTGATCGCTTTTTGTAGATCTCAAGGAAATGGGTTGCGAGCAGCGGGATGTCCTCGCGGCGCTCTCTTAGCGGTGGAAGTTTTATCGGGTAGACATTCAACCGATAAAAGAGGTCGCGCCGGAACCGCCCATCGCTGACAGCTTGTTCGAGATCGACGTTTGAGGCCGCGATTACCCGCACGTCCGTTTTGACAATCTCGTTACCGCCGACCCGCGCGAATTCGCCGTTTTGAAGCACTCGCAGCAACCGCACCTGCGCCGACAGCGACATCTCGGCTATCTCATCCAGAAACAGGGTGCCGCCGTTCGCTTCTTCGAACTTACCGATCCGCCGGCTGCGGGCGTCGGTAAACGCCCCTTTCTCGTGTCCGAACAACTCAGATTCGAGCAGAGTTTCGGGGATCGCGCCGCAGTTGATTTTTATGTAAGGCTTTTCCACTCGCGAGGACCGAGATTGAATCAAGTCGGCCATCAACTCCTTGCCGGTTCCCGACTCACCCTGGATCATAACGGTGGTGTAATTGTCGGCAACATACAGCGCCATCTGCATAGAGCGCATGAAGTTTTCGCTCTTGCCCACCAGACCACTTCCGCTGTGCTGGCTGTGAGCGTGTTCCAGCTCGCGCCGCAGTCTCAACACCTCGGCCGACAGCCGCGCCTTCGAGAGCGCAATCGCAAGTTGGTCGGCGATTCCCAGCGCCAGCGCGGTTACCTCTTTGGCGAACGATTGTTGCGCTTCGGACCACAGGAGAATCAGCGCGCCGAATATCTTGTCCTCTATCAGGATCGGGGCGACGATCGCCGCTCCCGCGTTGAAGACTTCGGTCAGAAAGGAGCGAGCGTACTCGTGCTGGTCCGGGCTGAGGATCTTGAGCATCTGACCGCGTCCGACGGTCTTCGGCATCAAATCGAGAATCGGGAACTTCAACGACGGCCGCTTGAGGATTTCTTCACTCTTGCTTCCGGCGGTGCGCAGATTCGTAAAATGTATCTCGCTGTTGTTGGCGTCGATTATCGCAAGGCACGCGGCCTGGATTCGAAGCAGGTCGACCGAGCGATCGAGTATGCGCTCGATTACCTCGGTGAAATCGGAACCGGTGTTGATGTCGTTTGCGATCTCCAGCAGGACCTTATTGATTCGCGCTTCCCGTTCCTTCTCTGTGTAGATATGGGTGTAGCGGTAGCCGATTGCGATGTGCTGCGCGAGGTTGCGGATAAAATTTATCTCGTCATCGTTCCAGTGATAGTGCTCGCGGCAGTGATGGAGGCCCAACATTCCGAGCAGTTGCAGGTTGAATGTGATAGGAACGATAAGGACTGATTTGCTTCCAAGCCCCTCGATCAGCTTCTGAAGGATTGGTGCGACTTCGGGGGATGAGGTGTCCTCTATTGCCTGCGGGCTGTAGAGATCAACCCCCTCCTGAAGCCGTTCCAGATCGACTCTGAGTTGAACGCCGAGCAACGAAGGCAGTTCATCCGCAACATTCGCGCGGTATTCGTGGTTGATGCGCAGATGGTTTTCCGGGGTCAGGGTCATCACATCGCAACGATCGACGCCCATCATCTTACCAACCTCGGTGACTGTTGCCTGAAGAAAGTGGTCGAGGTTTATGACCGAAAAAGTCTCTGAGCCGATGCGGTTGAGGATCGCCTCGCGCGCTTCGTGCATCTTGAGCTTGCGCTCGAGCGAAAGTGAATCCCTCATTTTCTTACCGTGTGAAAGTTATGGAAAGGCTTTCGCCGCCGTCTGGATTGCGCAGTTTGATTCGGGTTGGCACACCCGACGGCAACGCTGAAGCAGGTACGTCCTTCGCCACGAAGGCCGTCCCGTCCTCACTTTGCGGCTTCGTGGTATATGCGACTGTTCCAATCACCACTGACACGCCGCGCTGCATGCCGGACCCGTAAATGCTTAGTTTTTGTTTTTTGGCTTTGAAGGAGACTTCCTGCAACGCGGGCGGAGTGATGTTCACCTGACTCGTCAGGGCGCCGATGGCGCTGAGTCGCCCGCCTCCTTTGACGTGTTCGAGGAGGTTCGGCTCCACCTCCACACCCTCGATGATTCTCCGTTTCAGCAGGATCGCGCTGTCACTCGGATGCATCGATTTCGCGAGCGCCGCGACTCCGGAAACACATGCCGCCGACACTGAGGTTCCGCTCGCGCTGGTGTACCAATTCGCGGGATCGGTATCTTCAGTACAGAGAAAGCAGTTCCCCCTCGCTTGGGTTGTCAGAACCGAGACACCAGGCGCCGCAAGATGCACCGAATTCGGGCCGAACCCGGTTTGGATCACGTAAGGATTGTTGGCTGGGCGCCATATGTCGTCATTGAAATCCGATGCCGCCACGACGATCTGGTTCGGCAAAAAATACGATGCCGGATAGATCTTGCTGTAATCCAGGTTGTACCCCTCGTTGCCGGCAATGCAAACCAGCAAGACCCCGGCATCGTTGGTTGCTTGAACGGCATCCGCGAGCGCCTGGGCCGACTGCGGCGAGACCAGATCTGCATCCAATAACGTTACCCAGCTGGCGTTGATGATCGATGCCCCGGCAACAATGGAATAGAGCAGCGAGCGCGCGGCATCGGCTACCGTCGCGCTGAATTGAGAGGGGTCAGCACCGTACCGTTTATAGAAACGCGCGGGCAGGATTTTCGATTGACACACACCGGAGATGCCGACGTTGTTGTTCATCTCGGCCGCGATGATTCCGGCCATCTGTGTACCGTGACCCACTGCATCGCTAGTGTCCCCGTTCTGATCCGCCACGTTGAACCCATGAACATCGTCGACAAATCCGTTCTTATCGTCGTCGACCCCGTTGCCGGGAACTTCGCCGGGATTCGTGTAGATGTTTCGAGCGAGATCAGGATGAGTAAGGTCGACCCCGGTGTCCGACAGCGCGACTATTACGTCAGGACTTCCCACCGTGATGTCCCAGGCTTTGTAGGCCTTGATATCGGCGTTTTGCGTGGTCGCATAGTCCCCTATGATGATCCCGCTGTTGAGCAACGCCCACTGCTGTGAGAACTGAGGATCGTTTGGGATGATCGTGCCCGGTTTTACAAGATAGTTGGGCTCGGCGTATTCAACGTCCTCGCGCGCTCGAAGCTCACTAACCTTTGCTCGAACATCCGAACCCGGCTCGAGCTTGAGCACAAATACTCGGTCCAATCCTCGCGCGCTGAAGAGTTGACTGATCTCCTGATTTGAAGTGGCTCCTACAAGCTGCTCGGCCGGCAAAACAGCGTCCTCTCGTGTCAGCCGGGCGATGCTCATCAGCTTCTCAGCTTGACCGGCAACCTGGAGCTGCGGCGCATCCGGTCTGAGCTTTACTATGACCTCGTCGGGCGCATAGGTTGATGGACTGTGATTTTTTGTTGCCGAGACACGCAACGCCGGCACGGCTAATACCAGGGCCGATATTAATGCGCAGATGAGGAAACGGGCTTTTAGCATAGTGCTTTAGAACCAGCAAGTCTTAAGAATCGGGAGTCCTTGCTTATAACCTAATGGCGCGTCATTTTCAATGTAAATCATCACTTGATAAGGTGTTCCGCGCACCGAAAAGTGGTGAGTATAAGCAGCTGCTGACCGTTCAACGTCTGCCGGCGCCCGCATTCAGGTCAGGGAGGCAAGCTCCTGCTCGATCTCGGTTCGGGCTCGCTGAAGGTCGAGAAGGTAGGGCGGCGCGGCTCTTTCCCCGCATTCTTCCCGCGTGAGCCGGCAGCGCTCACAAGTGCCGTCGATATCAAGCCGGGTGATTGAAGGGTCCTTCGCAAATCCGACTATACGCTCAAATTCCTCATCACAACGGAAGCCGAGCGACACCGATGATGTCGCCGCAGGGTTCAACGCCAGCCGTCTGGCCATCGCAATGCACAGGTAACGCTCATTTGTATCAACGAATCGTGAAAGCTGCGCGCCGACGATTGGCTCGGCGGGTTTTCTTCGGCCGGCGGTTTCGCCCTCCAGATCGTGGAGAATCCTGATCGCCAGCCAGCGCCTGCAGTAGTGCTCGTCCAATCCGGTGCCGCCCGGGATCAGCACCTGCGACATATTCAGATGCTTAACCAACCTGTATTGACCGGCTTCGTGATTAAAGCGAAGAAAGTGGAGCTTTATTCCGAGGTATTGAGGCAAGACTTCAGTGAGCCTGTACATGAAGATTTCGGGAGTGACTTCATACCTCGCGAGAAATTCGCGGAACCGGCGCGGCTGCCAGCGCTCCAGCGCAAAGAACTCCTTTGTGTCCGCGAGCAATCGCTCACGATTTATCAAAAGTGCGCCTGCGAAGTAGGAGGCTTTGAAATCATTGAGCACCTGTTCGAATGAATCGACGCGTTCCGGAGCCGAGGTCATCGCGCGATCCTTGAGGCCAAGCACCTGGTAGCCAATCTCACGCGCCAGGATGAACTTCTTCTGTCGCTCGCTGAGCGCCGGATTGATCAACAGAGTCGGCGCCACGCCGCGCCGGGTCACCAGCACCGACCGGAACTGCCGAAGCTTGGGATGCTTGCTCAACTCCTTCTCGTCGAGCCCAAAGTCAAAGCGCTTCTCGATCAACGAACGGAGATCGGTAAAACTCGGCGTCGGTTCGGATTTGATTTTCGCGTTGTGAGCGAATTCATCTACCGCACGCTCGATATCCGGAAAATAGTTCTCGTGCAGCTCCTGATAGGACCTTAGAGCGGCGCGGTACAAATGCTCGACGCCAATGTTGTAGCTCTCGGCTATTCCGATCAACGCGCTGACCAACGCGCTGGCTTCGAGCGGCTGGCGAGTCATTAACTCGACCACCTGAGCAGGCGAGATGCCAAACAAATGAAACGGGAAATTATGCAGAACCGGGGATCCGAGAAAATCGGATAACGGACTGAGCTGTTCGTCGAGCCTTATCGATACCAGGTCATCATAGTTGCGTCCGAGAGCCTCGGCCATGCGCGCGATTTTTTCCGCCTTAGGATACTTCTTGCCGTGCTCGATCTCGGTGAGATAGGACGTCGACAGGCTGGTCCGCACACCCAGATCGGTCAGAGAAAGCCCCGCCTGCTCGCGGAACTGCCTGAGTTTCATGCCGAAAATGACTTTATGATTGAGGCCCATCGGACTCCATCGGATTTGAAAAGACACCACTTCAGATACGAGAGGCTCGCTCTTACTTAAGTCTCAAACTAACGCTTGCCGCTTGAAGGTGTCAAATCGGTTGCTGTGTCACCGAACCTGGCGTTAACATCGCATAGTCTTGCATAAGGTCTGACAGGAGGATTCCAAAGTGTCACAGATCATATGGTGGATAATCGTTGGGTTGGTGGTAGGTGCGCTGGCGCGGTTGCTGGTTCCGGGAAGGGACCCAATGGGCTGGCTGGCCACGATAGTGTTGGGGATCGCCGGTTCTTTTCTTGGCGGCTTTATCAGCAGCCTGATCTGGCCACCGGCTAACGGAAGTCATCTCCAACCCGCCGGCATCCTTCTCTCGCTGGTTGGTGCGATAATTCTGCTTTTGATCTGGCGCAGACTAAGACCCGCATAGTGATTGCTTCGCTGCAGGTCGCGCCTACCACAGCTCAGGGACCGGTCGAGAAGCGCATCGAGCATAAGTCCGCCCGCGTTACAAACGCCAGAAAGCGTGACCCGATCGAAGCTATCGTACGCCCGCGGGTGTTTCGATGATGCTGCGTCCTATCGAGCGGACAGGACCTCGACGGGTTCTTTCAAAACTCTCGATTTCAACTTTGACGCTGCTTTGCTGGCCGATATCAGTTCGAGAAACGCTCGCGCCGCCTGCGATTGATAGCGATCCTTGTTATAGATCAATCCCAGTTTTCGCTGAAACCGCGCATCGCGAATGGCGAGCGCTCGCAGGCTTCCTTCTTCGATCTCTTTCGAAATGCACAATCGGGGTACGATTGAGATTCCCATGCCGATTGAAACAAAACGCTTGATGGTCTCAATCGACGCCAGCTCCATTGTTACTCTCATCTTTACGCCGCCGTCGTTGAAATGCTTTACCAGCCGTTCGCGAGTCGTCGTGCCGACCTTGTGAAGAATAAACGGCTCAGCTTCAAGATCGTTCATCCTTACCGAACGCCGCGAGGCAAGTGCGTGCGCGGGCCCAACGATCAACGCCATCTCGTCCCGGTGAATCGTGAGAGTCTCGAGTCGCGAATTCTTTACCGGCAGCGTCACAATTCCGAAGTCCAGGTTACCTTCGATGACTCGCTCAGTGATAGAGCGGGTTATCGCGCGATGAATATCGACCTGCACCTTCGGGTAAGCCCTGGTGAAGGTGGATAAGACCTCCGGCAGCAGGTACAGGCAAGTGGTTTCGTTTGCGCCCAGCCGCAGCGTGCCGCGGCTAAGCCCGCGCAGCTCCCCGATCGCCAGCACGGCTTCCTCGCGAAGACCGAGCAGGCGTTTCGAGTACTCGGAGAGCAACTCGCCCGCAGCCGTTAACCGGATGCTCTTGCCCATTCGATCAAACAACGGTTCGCCCAGCTCGCTTTCGAGAAGCTTGATCGTCGAGCTTATCGCCGGCTGAGTCCGCCCGATCCGATGGCCGGCGCGTGAAAAACTCTTCTCTTCAGCTACCGCCGTGAAGACCTCCAGCTGCCATAACTCCATTCGCTGAGCCCCTTTCTGCGATAAACAGATTTTATAGCTAGCATAAAAAGAATAGATTTTACAAATCCGAACCGTTGGAGTAAAAGGTGTAAGTGTCACGGCGGTCAGCCTACCAATTTTGGTTTTAGGTTTTTGGGTTGGATAGCCCCCGCAATTTCAAACCCGAAACCGGAGATCCGAAATTGGTAAGCTGACCGCCGCATACTTTTTGAAAACACCAACCCAACAGATCGCCGCAACAGCAGCGTAGACTGTCTAGTCTGCGCCTCTCAAGTTGTGGGCGATCCCAACGCGCAGACTGGACAGTCTGCGCCACCTAAGGAGGATCTATGAGCGCAGAAGCTGCACTAAAGTTCGCGGCCGAGCATGGAGTGGAATTCGTGGATGTCAGATTCACGGACCTGCTCGGCCAGTGGCACCACCTCACAATTCCAATCGAAGAGTTCGGCGTGGACGCTTTTGAGAACGGAGTTGGATTCGATGCATCGAGCCTTCGCGGATGGGCGGCGATCAACGAATCAGACATGCTGTTGATCCCGGACGCCTCGCGTTACTGGATCGACCCGTTCATGAAGCCTGCCACCCTTTGTCTAATTTCGAGCGTCTTTGACCCAATTACAAAAGACGGCTACTGGCTTGATCCGCGCGCTGTTGCGCAGCGGGCGCAAAACTATCTGAAATTCACAGGCCTCGGCGATATCGTCTACTTTGGACCTGAAGCCGAATTCTTCATATTCGACAAAGTCTCTTTTCACAACGAAGGGCATACATCGGGCTACTCGGTCGACTCGATGGAAGGACCCTGGAATACTTCGGCAGAGCGCGGAGGCTCGAACGGTCACGGCTATCACATCAGACCAAAGGAGGGATATGTCCCGCTGCCGCCGCTCGATTCGATTTCCAACCTGAGATCCGAAATCGCGACGCTGCTCAGACAAGCCGGGATCCCGGTCGAATGCCATCATCACGAGGTTGCGACCGGCGGTCAGTGCGAAATCGATTTCCGTTACAACACCTTGCTGACAACCGCCGATAATCTGATGGTCTTCAAGTACACGGTCAAGAACGCGGCGATGGCGGCCGGCAAGGCGGCAACGTTCATGCCGAAGCCGATCTACGGAGACAACGGAAACGGTATGCACTGCCATCAGTCGATTTGGAAAGACGGCAAGCCGCTGTTTGCGGGCGACAGATACGCGGGAATATCCCAGATGGCGCTCTACTACATTGGCGGTCTGTTGAAGCACGCACGGGCGATCGCGGCGTTCGCCGCGCCGACGACCAACAGCTACAAACGACTCGTGCCCGGATTCGAAGCGCCGGTCAATCTCGCTTACTCGAGTCGGAATCGGTCGGCCGCGGTGCGCATACCGATGTATTCCCAGAGTCCCAAGGCCAAGCGACTGGAATTCCGCCCGCCCGATCCATCTTGTAATGCTTATCTGGCGTTCTCGGCGATGCTAATGGCCGGGCTCGACGGCATCCAGAATCAGATCGATCCGGGTCCGCCGCTCGACAAGGACATCTACGATCTGTCGCCCGAAGAGCTTAAGAACGTTCCATCGATGCCGGGTTCTTTGGAGGAAAGCTTGCAAGCACTGGAGAGCGATTACGATTTCCTGCTTGCGAATGAAGTGTTCACCGGCGATTTGATCGAGCGCTGGATCGAGTACAAACGCGGTCACGAGATCAACCCGGTGCGCATGCGGCCGCACCCGATTGAATTCTCGATGTACTTTGACGCGTGAGCCGTTTGAAGAGGGCGGAGCAATCGCTCCGCCCTTTCTTCAATTTGATCCATGGGTCAGGCGGCCGAAGGTTTCCGCGACCGAGCGAGCTTAGAAACAGTCACAAGTGCTATCCCAAACACGACGCACGCGGCTAACTCCCATTGAAGATTTATTGCCGAGTCGCGGTTTCCTTCGAAGTGAATCCTGCCGAACCATTGCTGGTCGAACATCTTGAATATTTCAACCCAGCAGCACAAACCAAATGCGGTGGTCGTGACAAAAAACACCAACATATCCGCCGGCAGCTTTTTGACAAGGTTGCGCAATCCAACCCGAACCAACTCGCCGGCAGGTCGTTTTGCCAGGCGCTCGCGGACGGAAAACAGCAACGTCGCCACTGCGATGAACGCTATAACACCGATGAAATCGTAAAACAGATCGTTAGGGGTATCGTACCACCAGTGTATGCGTTCGAATCCGCTCCAAAAGTATTCATCCCACAACTCCAGGATCTCGTACCAACCACAATAGGTGAACGCGACGGAAGTCGCTATAAATCCGAGCAGAGTGTTGGAGAGCTTGAAACCCATCCGCCGCGTCGCGGCTCTCAGCAACCAAAAGGCTCCGACCGCGGAGAATCCAGATCCCGCAAAGTGCGCAAACTCGTCATAGTCACGCAACGGCCCGAACGGATGCCCGTACAGCCCCAACTTGTTCCCAAGTATGTCGACAGCCACAGCAGCCGCGAGACAGAGGACCACGAAGATCGGCGCTCGTAAGCCCTGTCGAAACCTGAAAAAGAAATAGAAAAGTAGTAAGAGCGCGCAAGTGTAGAAAGTGTTGATAGGCCACTCGCGATAAGGAAGCCCGATCAACAACAGTGATTTTAACGAAAAGCTGATAACGCAGAAGCCGTAGAATTCTATTTGTCTGTATATCGAATTGGTCCCCGCCGTCGTCGCCACATCCTCCATTAGTAACGCTCCCTAAAAAAGAGTATAAGTGCTATAGGTCCTATAGGTCCTATATTTCCGATGACAGCAACGATAGGACAAACCACAATCACCGGCAACCAGAACCTGGTAGATAATCTCAAACGTTTCGTCACCTTTGAAGAGCTTCGGAGTTCCGATTTCTATCGAGAGCACGAAACCGAGTTACGCCGATTGCTGGACGAACCCCGAGTCTATGAGTTTCCCCGCGCCCGGCCGCGGCTTCGATCCTTCCTCCGGGTAATCGAATGGAACATTGAACGCGGCGTTCATCTTGAAGGAATCATTGATGCGCTTAACGCTCACCCTGTGCTGCGGTTCGCCGACCTGCTGCTTCTAAATGAGCTGGACTGCGGGATGATCCGTTCCGGAAACCGCAATGTCGCATCTGAGTTGAGTCACGCGCTGGAAGCTCATGCCGTTTTCGGCGCCGAATATCTGGAGCTAACAAAAGGGGCCGGCGATGAGTTGACGGTCGTCGGGGAAAACACGAGCGCGCTGCACGGCAACGCCATTCTGACCCGGCATACTTTTGCGAACCCCCAGGTGATTCGGCTGCCGAGATGTGAAAACAACTTCGAAAGCGAACAACGTCGAATCGGTGGCCGGATCGGCATACTGCTCGATCTCCAGATAAATGACGGAAGTTTAGTGGTCGGCAATACTCATCTGGACGTAACCAACACTCCGGGCTGTCGCGGGAATCAGATGCGCGCGATGCTTCAAGCGGTTGACGCGCGTAACAGCGAACTCCAAAGCCGTCAGGCGATCGTCGGCGGCGATCTGAACACGCACACTTTCGCGCGCGGCTCCAGGTATCGTGCAATGAAGAGTACCGCGGCAATTCTCACCAGCAACCGTGAGAACCTGAGCGAGAGGCTGATTCACCCGGAGACCAGAGAACCCGCAGTACGCGAGTTCGTGAGGTTCGGATATGATACCCGGGGTTTTAACGATCGCCGTTCCACGAGCCGCACGATCGTTTCGAATCTCGATGACTCGGCTCGACTGCCGGGGGTGATGAAGTGGTGGGTTAAACGTCGTATCCCGCCCGAAGGCCTCTTGCTCGAGTTTCGTTTGGACTGGCTCGCCGCTCGCGGTTTGCGAGCGCTTGGAGACGACGAAATCAACGACGAGCAGACCGGGGTATCGAGCGTTTCCGCAAGGACGATTCAACGTTTAACCCGCAACGGTTTGCCGCTATCGGATCACGATCCCATCGTGTTTGATGTTGATTTGTCTGCGCGTCACTAGAGCGCTTCCCCTATCGCGCACGCCTCAACTGTCTTGTTTTGTAAGCTTCGACACCGCGGTCACGGATGTAAATCAAGTCATCGGCGGTCAGATCCTTGTACCCCGAATCAGCGAGCTGCTTTATGAAGGCGGCAGTAACGTTCCGGCTCCGCAATCGAATTAAAGTTTCAAGCGGGATGTTGTCGTACCCAATTGACTTCAATTCTCCGACAAAAGCGGGCGTCACCGAGTGGCTTTTCATTCGAATAAGCGTCGCCGCCGGGATACTGCTGTAGCCGGCGGCCCTTAGCTCGCCAACAAACGCCGGGGTCACCGAGTGGTTTCGCATTCGAATGAGGTCATCCACCGAGAGCGCTTTGTATCCAACGTCGCCAAGCGATTTGATATAAGCAGTATCGATGTTGTGATTGCGCAACCTCACCAGTTTATCGGCCGACAAGCCTTCATATCCTGCTGTTTTCATCTCCCGGATGAACGCCGCATTGATCGAATGGCTGCTAAGGCGAGCGACATCGTGAGCTGACAGGCTGTCGAGACCCAAAGCTTTCATCTCGGCTATGAATTCCGGCGTAACGTTGTGGTTTCGCAGACGTACGATCTCGTCTACGGTGGCATTCTGATACCCCGACGCGTGCATTTCTTTGACGAAGCCTCGACTGACGTCACGCAAAGCAAGCCTGAGAAGCTGATAGCTCGTGAGGTTGTCGTAGCCCATCGATTTCATTGACGCGATATAGTCCCGACTAGGAGTGAATTGATAATCACCAAGCCCGCTTCCGTTTCTCATCATCCCGTCAAACACAACCGTTCCCGCGTCCCTCACCAGCTCAAAATGCACGGGAGTAACATCGGTGCTCCCGATGTTCGCGGGGAGGCCCTTCAGCTTTTCCTTCTGCAGGTCAAACGAAGTGCCAAACATCCAATCATCGGTTCCGGAGACGACCTTAAGACTCACCCAAAACTTGTTGGTGTCGAACCGGCCCGTCCACTCGCCCTTGAAGACCTCCTGGGCGCTTACGGAAATTGAAATCAACCCGATGAATGCGCTGGTGGCTAACAACAATGTTCTTTTCATTCGAATGGTCTCCTTATCGAGGTCGAAATACCGATTTGATTCCCAGTTTGGCACGGCGTGCAGCTGTGTCCGTCCCTGCTTGATCAGTCAGTGACATCGAGGCTCCAAAGGTTTCAACTGCGTGACCATCCCAATGATTACCGGCTCCGCCGACGGGGTCGATAACCAGGCGTCTTGAATCAATTTGACCGAATCCACAACTCACGCTGACCGAACAAAAGCCAGCGGCTAAAGGAGCAAGCGCCCGCTCGCCTAGATAACTACAGTCCCACCAGCACGTTAGCCGACTCGGCTCGAATGGTTCCGGTTGGCACCCTGCTTGTATGTTGAGGCCATTGAATCGATGAAGCTCGTTGATGAAAGGTACGAATGGCAGCAGCACACTGGCTAGAGGATAAGAACACGGAGGTAATTATGAAACGTCGAATAATATGTCGCGGAGTGATCTGGGAAACCTACCGATAACCCGTAGCAATCTTCTGAGCAGTCCATTTGATGCCCTCCATCAGGAGGACCGTGTTCATAGACGCCGTGACGAGACGTCTGCGCCCTTCGTCAGGAGGGCCATTGAGTTTGGACATCTCGTAGGCAAATCCCACCAAAGTTGGTGGATCTTTCATACTCAACCTACGTCGGGGCCGGACAATCGCTCTTCCCCAATTCCACCAACGCAAGGACCATCCTGTTTCCACTAATTGTGGATCGTTTGGTTATTGTCGTAGTATGAACGCGAGCTGAAAATATGGTTGATATTCACAGTCACATCTTGCCCCAGGTAGATGACGGCTCGCACAGTCTCGAAGAATCGGTTGAGATGTGCCGCGCGTCTGCCGAGGATGGCGTTCGGATTATGGTCGCTACACCGCACGCGCACGATGGAATGCACAAAACTCACGATCCTGAGTTCCTGCGGCAAAAGGTCGCCGAGTTAAATAGCCAGCTTGGTGGTAGCCCTAAAATAGTGCTCGGTTGCGAGCTTCGCTTTACCCACGCGCTTGTTCAACAGATATGTGAGACTCACAGCGCACCCACAATTGCCGGCGGACCCTATGCTCTGGTTGAGTTTCCCCACGCGGTCGTGCCACCGGGTAGCGAGCACCCGCTGTTCGAGCTGATGAGCAATCAAATCACGCCGATCATCGCCCACCCGGAGCGGAACATGATGCTGCTCAATGAACCCGAACGATTCTACGAGCTGGTGTCGATTGGGGTGCTTGGCCAGATGGACACAGGGTCGATCACCGGTCAGTTTGGCAAGAAGGTTCAGCAGGCAGCGCGAGTGATGCTTGAGAACGGATTAATCCATTTTATCGCGAGTGATTGTCACAACACGCGCAACAGACTGCCTGGGATGTCGGCGGCCGTAGCCGCCACGGCGGAGATCGTCGGCGAGGAATACGCTCACGCGATAGCAGACGACAACCCGGCAGCGGTCGTTGAGGGAAAACCCATCCCAACGCGTCCAGCCGCTATGGTCCCGCAAAAAAAGCGTAAATGGTTGTTCTTTGGGAGAGGATGACGGATTTCTATTTGTTATTTTCTATTTGCTATTTTCTATTTCCTGATTGGTAAACTCTATCAACTTCTCCAGCTTGTGAAGCGCCTTTCCACTGTCTATCGACGCAGCCGCAGCAATGACCCCTCCTCTCAGATCAGACGCACGGCCGCTGGCCACTAAAGCTGCAGCCGCGTTCATTAACACGATGTCCCGTCGCGGTCCGCGTACACCCCGCAGCACCTCGAGGATGATCCGGCTGTTCTGATTCGCGTCGCCGCCCTGGATCTCTCCGAGCGTTGCCCGCCGGAGACCGAGATCTTCTGGAGCAACGCTGTATGTGGTCAACTCACCTGCCTTGAGCTCTGTTATTCTG
>DASRIZ010000118.1:0-4414 GCA_035649735.1 Blastocatellia bacterium
ATCGATGGTGAAGGCCCGCGGAAAAAGCGGATCGCCGTTTTGAAGCTCGCGATACTTCTCGATGGTTATTGGTCTCAGTTCTGAAACTACAAACTGGGGTTGGTTTTGAAATGACTCGAGCCGCCCAACAATCCCCCACAACCCTGGGGGGACCGTCGTGTTCGATTGGAGGATCTCCGCGGGAATCTTGAGTGTGATCGCGCCGCTCGAGTTTCGAGCGGCTGCCAGAAGAAAGGGCTTACCCTGTTGCGGTCTGATCTCGCGAGACGAGGTCACTGCGACGGCAAGCCAAGTGTCTTCTCCGGGCTGCAGCTCGGCGATTGAGATATTGCCCTTCATAATTATTCTCGATTATCTGACTACATTCTCAGCAGGATGCCTTTGGCGCCAAGTCTCGTGGCGCGAGAGATAGCCAGTACATACAATGCGACTTGTTCGCGATATTCCTCCAGCCTTCCTTCAATCTCGAAGTCGGTTTTGAAGTCGATGACGGTCCACGCTGCGGGCTCAGCTTCATCGCGAAAAGCCAGATCCACCTTGCCCTCGACGAGAGTCCCGTCTTCGAGGCGAACCGCGATCGGCGTCTCACGACGCAGTCTTCCTGATACCGAAGCTGCCGCGGCGCGTCGCATCAACGGGTGCGCCAACGCGCGGCTGACGGTTTGGGCAGCGCTTGTGATTTCTTCCAATGTCGCCCCAAGCATTCGGCCTTGTAGTTCTGCGACGGCTTGAACTGCATGCGCGTCGGCGTTTAACTCGACGATCGAAAGCACCGCATGAACAAGAATCCCGAAGCGTGTTCCATGCGGGCGCGAGAAGTCTATCCCAACCGATTCGATTGTGACCTCCGGTATCGCAGGCTTTGAGTGTTCGGCTTCCAGCGCGACTTGTGCGAGGGCGTGTTCAGTCGCAGTGACGACTCTCAAGCTCGGCATTCCGCCGGCTTCGCGAACTCGCATCCGAGCCTGCTGCCATTCCTGATGTGATTCCATACCGGCCCTCGAACGAGTCTCGCCTTCGTCCGCAGCTATTAGCTTGTTGAGTCGCGATCCAACATCCTCCTGCTTGCCCAATTCCAGGAGTGACGGGTCCCACCACACCACCCGATGTTCTCCCGATTGCGGCTGATGTTGGCCCGGGGTAACCGAGCCCTTCGGTCTCAACACACCGCTTGGGCGGATACAATTGTCGGAGCCAAACACGGGACAACCTTCGGGATGATTTGTCTCCGGAACGAAACTGTGGTCCACCGCCGGAAAAATCGCCGGATTGAGCGCGCTGAGCCATCGATCGTCATATCGCACATCGCCGACCGCGGACACCACGAGCAAATCGCGGGCGCGAGTCGCCGCAACATACAACACTCGCGCGGCTTCTTCCACATCGCGCTGCTTTTCCTCATCGGCATGCTCCAGCAGCTCGGGAGGCGAGCAGCCTGCGAGCGTCATGACGCAAAGCCCGCGCTCGGGGTCGCTCCACCGCGACGCGTCGCGCGCAGCGTTCGCGGTCATATCCGCCAGAATTACAACCGGGAACTCGAGCCCCTTCGCCTTATGCACGGTCATGATCCGAACACCGTCGAGGCCTTCCTCAATGATCGGAGCATCGCTTGCTTCGCCGGTTTCGGCCTGATCGACCAGCCAGTCCACAAATGCCCGAAACGAAATCAACCCGCCGCGCTCGGTGCGTCGCGCCATATCCATCAATCGAGCGACGTTCGCGAGCGCCTGCTCCCCGGTGCTCCAGTTCGCAAATCCCGCGTGCGCGCGGGTCGCTGCCAGCAGCCGTCCAATGGTGTCAGCTATCGGCCTACGGTTCCGGCCTCGGTGCAAATCGCGCAACACAGCGAGCGCCGCCGCAACTTCAGCGCTCTGCTCGGGCAGCTCATCGGATGGGCGTCTGAACGGATTCAAATCGGAATGCTTGTTTCTATAAGCCAGCAACTGCGCATCGGTAAGCGCAAAAAGCGGGCCTCGAAGCGTAGCGAATAGCGCAAGCTCGTCATCCGGCCGCTCGATCGCCGACAACGCATTGCGAATCGACTCGATCTCTTCGCGAGCGTGAAACCCGCTCCCACCCACCAGCAGGTGCGGGAGACGCCGAGCTTCCAGTGCGCGGACGTATGGCCGCGTGACATCTTTCGCAAAGCTTCGAAAGCGGCGGAACAACAAACAGATATGACGAGGTTGAATCGGCACTCGCGTCGCTGCGTCGCGACGTTCGGTTACCGTCCAGCCGCTGTCGCGTACCATCCAGTCTACGAATGCGGCGATTCCGTCGGGCTCGGTCTCCTCGATCTTCCAGAGGGTGGGCTTTCTATAATCTGCCGCGGGATATGGCTCGGGTACCGGCAATGCGACGATCGCCGGTTGACTGTCGATTGCCGGTCTGTGCGGCGCCAGCGGAACATAGCGAGCTTGAGATGTCGCAGGCCCTTCTGCGTCTAAAGATCCCATGACCCGGCTGAAGGCCGCGTTGACCGCTTCCTGAATCTGCGGCACCGCACGGAAGCTGACATTCAACTCGACAAGCGCGCCGCCATTTTCGATCACCTGGCGTTTCACAGCTTCATAGAGCGAGACGTCGGCGCGGCGGAAACGATAGATGGATTGCTTCGGATCACCCACCACAAACAACTTTCCGGGAACGGGTCTGACCTTGCGCCAGTTGGTCTCTCGCGGATCATCGGCGGCCAGCAGCATAAGTATCTCGGCCTGCAGCGGATCGGTGTCCTGGAATTCATCGACGAACAAATGAGTAAATCGTTTTTGAAGCTCAATCCGAACTTGCGCATTGTCTCGAACAAGATCTCGCGCGCGAAGCAACAGGTCGAGAAAGTCCAGACAGCCGGCGCGATCCTTCAAACGCTCGTACTCGCCGATGATCGGCATTAGATCGTCGCGAAGCCGCGGCGCAAGATCCGCACCGGCGCGTTGAACGAAATCCTGGATCATCTCTTTTAACGCATCGCGCCGTCGTTTCAGCTCATCGGCCGGGAAATCGTCTCGCTTGTAGTAGGCGACGTAGTTCTTTGATTTCCAGCCGGGCAGGAAATCAAACAGCCGGGCTTCGATCCCGTCGTAATCGCGACCCATATCTTCTTCCGCGCGAGTGATATCCATCACGAAGTGTTTCAGGTCGAGCAGTGACCTTATGAACCACTGAGACTTGTCGCCCTTGTCAGCCCAGGTGGACAACTCTTTCATTTCGGCGATCAGGGTATCTATCGCGGAGTCTCGGTCGAACTCCGGGTCGTGACGCCACGGAGCGGGAAAATCGCGACGTTCGATCAACTCGTTTGCAGCATATCGAAGCCTGCGTCTCGGGCCGTCGCCCGATCGCCGTTTCGCCAACGTTGCAGGTTTGCCCCTCGAGTACTCGCGTCGGGGGCGTCGCCTCAAGACTCTGCGGACGGCGTCGCTAGGCTCAGCAAGTTGAGCTTCAAACCACCGATCAAATGCCATCTCTAACAGTGGACGGGATGTTTCGTCGGACGCGACTTCAAACAGCGGATCTATGCCTGCTTCGACCGGACGTTCGCGAAGCGTGTCTCCACAAAAGGAATGAATGGTGCCGATCCGAGCCTCTTCGAGTTGAGGCAGCGCGTCGTTGAGAAATTGCTTTTCTTCAGGTGAGGCATCGGGCGATTGCCGCTCGCGTTCGATCTCGGCTCGCAATCGCAGCTTTAGCTCGCCGGCCGCGGCATCGGTAAAGGTCACGGCCACGATTTGGTCAAGCGAAGCGCGTCCGGACTTGAGCACCGCGATGACTCTGCGCACGAGTTCGCTGGTTTTGCCGGTGCCGGCGGCGGCTTCGACAACAAGAGTTGTATCGAGGTCATTGCGAATGCGCTCACGCGCAACACCATCAGCAAGCTTTTCTGCAGATGCTTTCCTCCGGCGAACAGGCTTTGACGGAGGTTTGTCAACGACGGAAGTTTTGGCGAGAGCAGGCTCCTCATTGCGCAACGTCTCATTGCGCGGCGTCTCACTGTTCAGCGTCTCATTGCTAGGCATCTTTTTACGCGGCATCTCATTGCGCGTCGGCTCACTGCGCGGCGGCTCACTGCGCGGCGGCTCCTCCGGCAATTCATCAAACAGGTTCAGCGTGTTCTGGTCTTTTTTCAAAAACGTCCTCAACCTGGCACTTGCCGAAGCTCGATGCCCACGGCGACACTCTCCGGTAATCCGCCAACCGGAAGGTTGGGGATATTTCATTCCAGCTACACCGAACAACCCGACACTCTCTGGTAATCCCCCAACCGGAAGGTTGGGGATATTTCATTCCAGCCTACCACCGAACAGTCCGGCGCCTCTGGCTGTTCCGCAGTAGGCTGGCGTGAACGATCCCCAACCTGCCGGTTGGGATATTCAACAGCCTCTGGGATTGATTCTTAACCTCATTGGTCATGGCA
>DASRIZ010000119.1:0-3994 GCA_035649735.1 Blastocatellia bacterium
GCTCTGCGCGCCGCGCACGTAGAGCCAGTGCCAGAGCTGCTGCGCCCGCATCTTGCGCTGCGCCGCCGGCACGCCGATGGTGCCGAGCGCCTCCATGAGCGCCGCGCGCGACAACCCCACCAGCGAGGGCTTCGCCGGCGGCACGTAGCGCTCGAGCGGCGCCTTCTCGACGAAGCCGGCGGGCGCATTCTCAGCGGTATGAAGCGTCATGGTCATCGGTGGCCGGGCGCAGCTTGGCGCGATCGCGTCGTGTCATAGCATAGATGGGGTGTCGAGACCGATAGCGATAAACGACTTCCGAAGCCAAGTATTCGGCGGCATCGCCAGCAACAATTATCTCGATCGAAGGACTATGCCCCAATCCTGCTTTTGTCCGCTCACTGGCGCAGCAAGCTAGCGCGACGTAGCTAGGACCGTAGGTAGATAGCCGCCTGGAGTCGCTCTTCCGTTGTGTATAGCAATATTCAAAGAACGCAATATCAGGGAATGGCCTGTCTGGATTGACCATTCCCCACGTCTCCCTTGCTCGTTCGAAGATCTGCTCGTCAAGCCGTTGCGGGTGAGGCCTTTCATTCGCTGCCAAAAGTTCAGACACAAGCGTGAGATCGATTGGATTCGAAAGAATGGTCAGATCACGTATCCTTGTATCATCGTTCATCGGCCGGTTACGTATCTCTTCCACGAAAGATCGTATCGCATCCGCGTACGCGTTACCTGTGACGACGGCTTCGGCCGGTAGATTGTCTTTCATGCACAACAGGAAAGCTTCCAGATCCGCTTCGGACAGTGGAGAAATCGTCAGTTGCTTCAATCCCGGAGGAGCTTCCCAAAGCATCGGTTGAGTAGCAAGAATGATATCCGCCTTGAGGTGGCTTTTGGCAAATTCCGCGATAGATGCTCGTGTCTCCAGGGAAACTTCGTTGACACCATCGATAACAACGGCAAGATCGCGAGTGTGAATAAGGGTCTTTAAAAATCCTTCCTCCTTTACGATGCCCTCAACTAGACTAGAGAGCGCCTTGTAGACACCATTTTTGCAATCACGTGCATCCAAAAAACATACTGCGCGCCCCTCCTTTGCTCCAATGGTCGTCAAGCGACGAAGAAATGTCGTCTTGCCCAGGCCCGACTCACCGACGAGTATGAGCCTTCCCGCAACTTGTGGTATTACGTCGACGATTCGACCGAGGTCTCGGTCGTGCTCGTCTCTTACGCGAATGCCGTTGAAAAAAGCCGTCGCTTCCTGATCGGGTCTGGCGCCTTGCGCAAGAGAGTCGTGAAACGGAGCAAGCATTCGCCGGCGCAAAGGGCCAACACTTCGAAGACAGAAATCGATTACCCCAAAGCCAATCACTTGGCGTAGCTTGTCGTTCCAAAATACTTGGCTCTGTATGCTTCGCGAGTAAGGATACAAAACGATCAAGACAACCCAAATTATGATCCACCCTCCCCCAATTTCTATGAACAATTTCAGCACTTGCCCCCACTTTCCGGAGGCGAGTTGAGCGTTTAATACAGCCGCTTCGTTTCGGTAATGCGCCAGCACGAGTTGCGAATGAAGAGAGCGGACGAGCCGTGCATCCTCTCCATCCCAACAGGGGCCACTCCCCAGTTCAGAAAAGAAATTCTTTGCTGCGGTGAAGGCACCGACAACGTCGGCAACAATGCCACCGGCTTCCTGGGGTAGGCGAAGCTTTTCTGCTTCGGGACCATCGAGTCGAGAAAGTTCATTGTAAAGTCGATCTTCAGCATCAAAAAACAATCGTGATCGCAGGAAAGGTCGGGTCAGGATACCGAATGACAACGATTCGATCTGCTTCTGTGTTTGTTCAACGAGATTGGCGAGTCCAAATAGCGCGACGTACGCTATAGCCGCGTTGCTGCCCGCTTGGTTCTTGTTCGCTTCCCTATCGCTGCGAATCCACGTTTCGACCTCTTGTCGCGACACGGCTTGAGTCAGATCTCGTAGCTGAGTGAAATCAACAAGTCCAATTTCCCATAGACGCGCGGAAAAGTCCAAACGGTGGCGCGGCGGGAGGGCCTTTGCTATCCGACACAATTGACTAATGGTCCCCGCATCAAAAGTGGCGCTGTTAAATTGACCTACGACGCTTCGAGAGCCGGAAAGTAGATCAAGATATCCCGCTAGCTCTGAGAGTCTTGCTATCCTTTCTGTTAGCCTTTCGCTTAGCTCCGCGAGTGTTATAAGGCTCCCTGGGAGAGTGAAATCAGTTCTGCTAGCAAACAAAGTCGAATACACGGTCGCAAGAATCGCTTCATCAACTTCCTTTCCATGCTCGGCTAGCATCGCTGCAAGCCTGATTGCTTCGTTCAAGTTTGGAATTATTTCTTTTTTTCGTATGTTCGAAAGAAATCCCACTCAACCAAAGCGGCTATTGCGGACCATCGCAAATTAGAATTCTTTGATTTGATTTCATCCCAAGCGATCTGTTTTGCCTCGCGCGTCAAGCGCGACGAGCCCATCAAGTGCCCGTGCGCGCACAACGGGGTCGCCTTCGCGATCGGCGGCCAGTTTCCAAAGATGCACACGGACATCCGGACTCTCGGAAGACTCCACCAACCGCCAGCCGCCAAATTCGGCCCACAGCAAGACTGCTTCTTCTCTAACGCGCTGACTTGAACTGCCAATTGCTTTGGCGAACCCTTTTATTGCGCTTACTGGCGGCACCGGCGGCACAATGCTGGGTGTCCCAGTCACGGTACAGTCTGCCGCAACCGCCAGTGCGTTTGGTGCCCCGGCTAGGCCGACCCCAACCACAAGAGGCAAAATCGCTCTTAGGAATAAATGGATTTGGCGAGTTTTATCCCTGTTGCGGCTTTCCATGGCATCCACCTCGACAAAATCCATTTTGGCAGGTGAGACTATTCTCGTAAAGCGAGTAGCAAAAAATTGTTCTCGCGACAGGTGCCCTATCAGCGTACTCGGCTCTGCCCCGGCGCCTCAGAGCTTTTCGATCAGCGCCATCGCGGCTGCCGGCGCGCGCACCTTGGCGCCCGAGATCATGTAGACGAACACGTCGCGTTTGGATTTCGGAGGCGACTGTCCCGCGATGGTCGGAAGATCGTCCGGCGCCCCGCCGGCGGCCCAGCTTTGCGCCCGCTTGGCCCAGGTCGCGAGCGCCGCCGGCGCATAGCCGGTCTTCACCTTGTCCGACGTGCGTTGCAGGCGCAGATAGACGAAGTCGCTGGTCACGTCGGCGATGAGCGGATGCTTGTCGGATTCGACCAGCACGATGGCGACCGAGAACTTGCGCGCCAACGCGACGAATGCGGGCGTGACAAAGCTGTCGTGGCGGACCTCGACCACGTGCCGAATCGGCGTGCCGGCGCGCTCCTTCGGCAGCAGCGCCAGAAACCCGGCGAAGTCATCGGGGTCGAACTTCTTGGTCGGCGCCATCTGCCACAGGATCGGCCCGAGCTTGCTCTTGAGCTCCAGCACCCCGCTCGCGAAGAAGCGCTCGATCGAGTCCCCCGCTTCGGCGAGCACGCGACGGTTGGTCGCGAATTGCGGACCTTTGAGCGAGAAAACGAAATCGTCCGGCGTCTCCTGCGCCCATTTGCGAAAGCTGTCCGCCTTCTGCGTACGGTAGAAGGTGCCGTTGATCTCGATCGAGGTGAGCTTGCGGCTCGCGTAGGACAGCTCCTGCGCCTGCGGCAGCCCCTTCGGATAGAACTCGCCGCGCCAGGGCTCGAACACCCAGCCGCCGATGCCGACACGGATCATGGCGCCTCACCCGTCATTCCGGGGCGCGCCGAAAGGCGCGAGCCCGGAATCCATAACCACCACTCATTAGGATTGCTCCCATAACGCAAAACTTCAACGCCCGTGGTTATGGATTCCGGGCCCGCAGGCTTCGCCTGCGTCCCGGAATGACGATCGAGAGAGATGCGCGCTCAGAAGGTCGGGAAGGTGGACCGGAGCCGTGCTACTTGCACTCCTGCTCGGCGCGGTCGAGCGCCTGGGCAAGCCCCT
>DASRIZ010000120.1:0-3923 GCA_035649735.1 Blastocatellia bacterium
GTCCGGCTATTTAACGAACTAGCCGAGCGCACCACCGAGCTAACCCGTTCGGTAGGCGAGCTCAAAGCCCTCGGCGAAGTCAGCCAGGTAGTCAGCTCCACTTTGGACCTCGAAGCCGTACTGACGAGAATCGTCTCCCATGCGGTCCAATTGAGCGGCACCGACGGCGGAGCCATTTATGAATACGACGAGTCCTCCGAAGAGTTTCACCTCCGCGCCACCGATCACATGGAAGAGGAACTCATCACTGCGCTCCGCGCCAACCCGCCCCGGCTAGGAGACGGAGTCATTGGACGGGCGGCGGTCAGCCGGGAACCCGTCGAGGTCCCCAATATCCTCGAAGAACGCGCCTACGCGCCGCGCCTGCGCCAGATGCTGGAGCGATTCGGTTTTCGCGCCAGTCTAGCTGTTCCCTTGCTCCGTGAAGACCGCATCATCGGCGGCTTGGTGGTACGGCGAAAATCCACCGGCGAATTTCGCCCCGAAGTGATCGAGCTTTTGAAAACGCCGCTTCGTCTTCCCATACGGTCAGTGTCCAGAATGCGAAGCCTTCTACTCTCCGCACCTTCACCCCGAGATTGCCGGACGCATGTTTGGCCTGCCTGAATGAGCGCCAGGTATACCAGCCAAATGGCAGCACAAAGCGAGTCGACCGGATGCGCAGGCGGGTGACGGCAACAAGGGACATCGTTAAATCCTCGTGCGGCATGTGCCATAGGCACCTATTGTCTCAATCCAACTCCCTCATCAATACAGGGCCAGTTTTTTGTGAATAGTAATATCTGGCAAGGCCGCTGGCAAAGTGAGGGCCGATCCCGCCATTCTGGTGTTGTTACGAGAATCACCAATCCTCGTGTCGGGTTGATTCGCGAGTCCGCGTTCCAGTGCTGCCGGCTAAGATGCTGTGATTGGCTCATGGACCAGATTAATCCCACAACAATGAGTCCGCCGAGAACTTTAATTTACGTCGTTCTAGATCGAAAGAAGCTGCTCTTCTGTTTGACACGACTGTATGATTCGGCTACGAGCTTCCTTGTAAGCAACCAAAGGTGAGAGTTGTGCCAGTGCGGAAGACTGTGGCCGGGAATCCTGACGCGCGAAACGGAAAAATGACAAAGGCAATTAAAAGATTGGACTGGAGTGTCGTTCTGTTATGCGCCGCCTTATTTGGGTTTGGCTGCCAGACCGTGGAATACACCGGTCGTACCCAGGTTAATCTCATACCGGAGAGTGACGAAAAGAAACTAGGCGTAGATGCGTACCAGGATATTCTCAAGAAAACTCCTCTTTCCGAGAACCAGGCGTGGCAAGCGCAGTTGAAGGGAGTCGGTCAAAGGATTTCCTCCGCCGCAGCGAAACCCGACTATCAATGGGAGTTCAATGTTTTGCAAGGCAACGAAGTCAACGCCTTCTGCCTTCCCGGGGGCAAGGTTGCGTTTTGGCAAGGGATCATGCCGGTTGCTCAGGACGACAACGGCATCGCCGTCGTGATGGGGCATGAGGTTGCTCACGCGCTCGCCCACCACGGCGCGGAGCGCATGACCCAAAGCATGGGCGCGGCGGTAATCGGGGAGTTTCTCAGCGCCGGCATCGGTAAGGTCAATCCAGCATACAGCGAAGCTTTTGCTCAAGCATACGGGCTGGGCACCAACGTTGCAGTGATTCTTCCCTGGGGCCGAGCCCAAGAATCCGAGGCGGACCACATTGGCCTCATCTTAATGGCGAAAGCCGGCTATGACCCTTCCACGGCGGTGACGTTTTGGGAGCGCATGTCGAAGATCCAACAGGGCGGCACCCCTCCCGTGTATTTGTCCACACACCCAAGCGACGAGACCCGCATTGCGCAAATCAAGAAGTGGCTTCCTGAAGCCATGACATACTACAACAAAAAATGATTTGGTGCGGAAGCAGCTACTTCCGAAATTCGTTGACTACGAAGATCATGCAGGCGGCGCAGTTTGGAGGTTAGGCGGAGTCGCAGCTGCAGCAGGACAAATGAAGTCTTTAGAGTGATCAAGGGAGTCTTGCATATGAACAAAATCTTCGCGCTCCTCACTTTATTGATCTGCATAATCAGTGGGTGCGAAGCGATCCGGGAAAAAACTTCGGGGCCGGAATTTGAAGATACCAAATTGACTGCGATCATCAAAGCTCAGCTGGCACGAGAGGACACAGCGAGTGTGCAGGCGATCACGGTCAATGTAGACAACGGCGTTGCCAAGCTCAAGGGCACTGTGAATTCCCCGGAAAAAAAAGCGAAAGCCGAAGAAATCACGCGCAAGGTAAGCGGCGTGAAGGATGTGGTCAACAACCTGGAAGTAAAGCCTTAGTACTCAGCTGGCATCTTTTTTCTCGCAAAATGGACACGTGGAGAAATTCACGCTGGTGTATAGTTGGTAGAGAATTCCCAATCATCGGATCGCGTCGGGTTCAATTTGAGCTTCCATGGCTGCCACTTCGGCCCGTCCCATACAATCGTCGATGTCCTGTTTAGCTACTAGAATAGTGCGTGGAGCTTAGATTAGGACAAGACTGTGGGAAAATTCTCTTGCTGCCCTCGGGCAGTCTCAGGGTTGGAAAACTATGACTTGTTCGGCGAGAAGCTCATCGAGTTTCTGGCGCTGCTCTAAACTGAGCTGCTCTTTCGCTTTTTGGACCGCGCGAATGCGTGCAAATTGTAAATCCGCGCGCAGGCGTTCGATCTCGTGCACTTTCGCTTCCACCTTTTTCATGTCAACGGGCTGAGTGTCGAGTAAAGCGTGGAGATCCAACTTGGCCACGCGGATATCGGCGTCCTTGCGAATCGATTGCTTCTCAAAATCCTTTCTCAATCGCTCAAGATTCTTAACTTGGTCGCTGGAGAGGTCGAGCTTCGCCCGATTGCGAATTATCATAGAAATGGGCGGCCCCTCTTCTCTTGCCCCCATAGAGCCGAAGTGCTCCTGCCAGCGGTCAAACAATCCTTCCAGCTCGCGTCCAAGAACGCTCCAGGCTTGCCCCAGTTCTTCATGAAACGCCGGTTTGATCGGGTCTGCTGCAAAGGCCGCTCTTGTCATAAACAACCACACGAAGCCCATTAAAATTAACCACAAAGCTCGTTTGATCATATTCCCTCCTTTCGGACGTTAACTTGGGGGGTTCCACAATGTCAATATATCGAGTAGAGGCAGCTTAACTATTATGTGGTTTGGAGCACTGTGCTCGAGGTTGGGAAGAAGGCCATTTAAGTCTCTACGGCGCTGCTCGTGCCTTATCCCTGTGAGATGATGGAAGCCTACCCGGTCTCCACGCTGGTTAATTCGCCTGCGAATGATAGCCGGGAATGCGCCGAGCCCTTCCGTGACAGCTTGTTCTAACCAAGCTGCTTTCTATTGCCAATGCTGGAGACCCCACCACTTGAGCGAAGTTATAAAGGCTACACAATCAGCGGGGGTGCCGATCGCGTGTTCGGATACGACAAGCAGTGGTACGCCGGGGCCCGCGTTTCGCTCCTGTGTCCGGACAATGTTGGTATTGAGGTAGAACGCTTTCACGATCCGCTGCTCGTTTATGAAGACCAGGACCTCGCGCGGATGTTCGGACTGTTCGTTGCTGAGATTGCGGTGGACAATTGGCTGGGCACAATCAGCCACCAAGGAAGAGCGGGGTATGGCAGCCGCACCGATTAAGTTATTGATTTATTTGGTGCCGGAGGCGGGACTTGAACCCGCACAGGGTTGCCCCTACCGGATTTTGAGTCCGGCGCGTCTGCCATTCCACCACTCCGGCACGAGAGTTAATATAGATAGCCAACACTCGATTGCGATGCAAGTCGCATCGAGCCTGTTCAACATTCGAAGTTCACCGGCTTTTGCCCGCTGCGAAAGTAATCAACGGTTCTCCCGACGTTGGATTGTAGGATCGAAGATTTTACCGGCGCGCAG
>DASRIZ010000121.1:0-7451 GCA_035649735.1 Blastocatellia bacterium
TCAAGGCCGGAATGTTGGAGCTTGACAGGACATACTTCGCTTGCAAGACCAACGCAAACTTTCCGCAAAACATGAAGCGCTTCGGATTACCGCTCATCCAGGGAGTCATCGTGCTTTGCGACGGCGAGAACGGTTATCCGCTCGCCCTGATGGACTCGATGGAGACTACGATAATTCGAACTGGGGCGGCGACGGGCGTCGCGGCAAAGTATCTCGCTCGAACTGATGCGAGAGTGGCGACTAGACGTGGCGGCGGCGGCAATTGTCTATGAGAAAGCTGTGAGCGCGAGGATAGGTTCGGTGATAAACCTGGCAGAATAGCTGCCGCCAGCATCCCTTTCTTTGCAGTGAAAGACGACCCAATAACGTCCTTGGTAGTGTGGCGGGTCAGGATCAACGCTGCTGATTCGGAGTTTAGTGGTTCCTCAAACGACGCCGGTCAGTTCGCCATTTTCGAAACACGATCGCTCAAACTGGAGGCCGATTATGGACCATTATAGAGCGGTAGTTATTGGGACTGGATTCGGCGGCACGATGACCGCCCTCCCATTAGCAAAGAAATTCCTCGAGCGCGGTCAAGGCGAAACCATCCTAATGATCGAGCGCGGGACATGGTGGACGACACCCGTCAGCACAGTTCAAGACAAAGAAGTAAAGACCCGTGACTTTCTCGCCAGAAAAGGGCAGCCGGTTCAGTACTGGTCATCCCTTAATCGCTTCAGGGGTTTCATCGACATCTTCACTCGATGCCTACGCCGCAAGAATAATGAAGACGGCCTTTATGATATGACGAGCCTGGGAAAGCCTGGTTTTCTTGGCTTGTTCGGAGGCCAGAACGACGGAGTCAGTATTGTTCGCGCGAGTGGCGTTGGGGGCGGGTCTTTGGTCTACTCCAACATTACTATACGTCCACCTGATCTAATTTTTGATGACGCCCGTTGGCCGCTCTCTTGGACTCCGCAGCAGCGCGGCGAATACTACGAGTTCGCGCGACATGCCATTGGCTATGGAGTGTTATCGGCTTTGGCTGCTCGAGATGCCAACAACCTTCCATTCAAGGGCACAGCGTTACCGGCCGGAAACATTAACCCAGGCCTGAGCAACATCGTGGCGCGAACGGCCCGCCTGAATCCTCACTTGGATGTGGTCGCAGATCCGAATAACAGCCGGGGCATAAAGCGGATTCACCTTGCGCCTGGTGTACCTCCAGAGCAACAACTCGGGCAAACTCCCGCGAACAGATACTGGCTGGATCGCGCGCGAGTGTTTCAGACCGCGATGAGCCAGGTCACCAGCGACTTTGGAACGGTTGATTTGGCAATTGGAGACATTACCCCTGAAGACACGCCGGTCGGCCCAAATGAATTCCCGGCAAACTATCCGACTGCCAATCCGAGGAATTACTGTGAACGCCAGGGACGGTGCAATGTCGGTTGTCTTCCGGGCGCGCGGCACACTCTGAATAAGCAATTGATGCGCGCACTTCTTGGAACATTTGATCCCGCTGCCCCCGATGATCCAACCAAAGACAAGAAACCCGACTTACCGAACGTAAGCCTTGAGACTCTATCCGAGGTCGATGTAGTACGCGCCCTTCCTGGAGGAGGATACGAGGTTCAATACATCCAGCGGCAGGAAGGCGATCTCTCAAAAACAACCAAGAAGACTGTGACGGCAGACATCATTATCGTTGCCGCTGGCTGCGTCGGCACCAGCGAGATCTTGCTGAGGTCAAAAGAACGAGGCACCCTTCCGAACTTGAGCGATAAGGTTGGATTCGGTTTTTCAACCAACGGCGATTACATTGCCTTCCTGGAAAAAACGAAAGAGCGAGTGAGTCTGATCCGTGGTCCAGTCACTACCTCGTACGGCCACTTCAACACAGACGATCCGGCTACAGGCGGCAACGCTGCTATGTTCCACACGCTTGAGGATCAAGGCATACCGCCAGCGCTAGCTTCAGTGGCGGGACAAGGAGTTCCCCTCATCCGCTCACTGGGCAAGGGCAGTAAAGGTCGACTGTTCATTCTCCACGCTATCCTGAGGTTTTTATGGAAGCGGCTGCTGCAATCGGTTCACGCCTTCTTCACAAATTATCGCGAAAGAGGAGACATCTTTCGTTCGGAAGAAGAGATCACCGCCAATATGATGTGCGTAGTTGGCATGGGGCGCGAAGCGTCGGTCGGCCAGTTCCGTTTAGGGAAATCTGGCGAGAGCTCATTGCGGCTTTCCAGAACCGACGGCAAGAAGTTTTACGATGACCCGATTTATGATTCGATTCGCCAATCGCTTGCTCGCGTGGCTGACAAGCTGAGAGATCCCAATGACCCGACGAGTGAATTCGTGAATCCCTTCCTCACGAACACCGCAGGCGCTTTCGATGCAACTTCAATCGGAGTAAGCCATCCGCTGGGCGGCTGCATTATGGGTGCGGACGCGACCAAGGGCACGGTTGATGAATTCGGCCGCGTATTTGACAAGTCAAAGACTGGAGCGCGGCCGTTTTACGAGAAACTATACATTGCAGATGCTTCGGTGATTCCAACTGCGCTTGGCGTGAATCCTACTTTGACGATTTCAGCGCTGGCGCTGCGGATTGGCGATCAGATCATCAAAGAACTCTAGCCGGCTTCTGTTTTCGAAGGCGCGCCCGAATTGCAACTATGCAAGCGTGCCATCATTCACGTCTTGGAAATCTTGCTTTCTACTGTCGTGATGTCGGGAACAACAAATGCAGTTTCTGGCCATCCTCCACATTGAGATTCCTTGACTTGCATTCGCGCCGAGCAATAGCATCGCCACTCCTGAACTCCTCTGACAGGCAGCGCGATGCACTTAACAACAAGGCAAACCAAAGTTGTTCCCTCAATCCTAGTGGTCGCGCTGGTGTTTATCGCGACCGAAGCTGCCAGGGCTGAACGATCTTCGGTAAGAACCTACACGACGGTCGATGGCCTCGCGCATAATCGAGTCTCAGGGATAACTCGCGACTCGCGTGGATTCCTGTGGTTCTGCACAGGTGATGGGCTCAGTCGCTTTGACGGCAGTCGCTTCACCAACTACAACGTGGAAGACGGACTCCCGATTACTTCCATCAACTACCTGCTCGAGGCTCGCAACGGCGTCTACTGGATAGCTACCAACGGCGGCGGTATCGCTCGTCTTAACGCGAGCATTGGATCTCGCGCAGTCACTCAGGGTCAATCCCAGCCCCGATTCACAGTCTACTCAATGGGCGATAACGCTGTGACTGATCGGGTCAACGTTATGTTTGAAGACAGCACTGGAGCTCTGTGGGCTGGAACCGACGGCGGTCTCTTTCGCATGGATGAAGCGAAAGGCGAGCAAGAGTTTCACAGAGTCGAGCTCAAGATTCCGTCCCGTCCGGATCTCTCTGTTCAAGTATGGGCGTTTGTCGAGGAAAACGACGGCAGCCTTTGGATCGGCACCAAGTTTGGTTTAGTGCATCGGCTGACCGACGGAAGAATGATCCACTACCAGGTTCAGCCTGGAACGACGGATACGGTATTGTCTCTGCTCAGAGACGACGAAGGCAATATACTGCTTACCCACGAGACGGGGATCATAGCGTTCAAGCCTAAACCGCAAATGGAGTTGAAGACTGAGGGTCGGTCTTTGACGGTTACCCCTGCTCGCCGATTCTCGCCAAGAAACAGGCCAGATATTCGCGTGAGAAGGTTGTTTCGATCATCGAGCGGGCGAATCTGGGCGGCAGAAGCAGGCTACGGTTTAAGCGTATTCGATGGCAAAGATTTTCAACCTTACCCGGTAGACCAGGCTCGCGATTTGGCTGGTCCAATAGGTGAAGATAGTGACGGCAATCTGTGGCTGGGGCTCGACAGCGGAGTGATGAGGATCGCCATGCAGGGCTTCAGCACGTATGACGAGAATGATGGCCTGGGACCGGCTGTCAGCTCAGTGTTTGAAAGCCCTTCAGGTGAATTGTTTGTTAGCGGCAAATGGCAAGTCAGTCGACTGGATGGAAATAGGTTTGTCACCGTCAAGTTCAATCTGCCCAAGTCTGTCACCGACACGTTCTGGCGCATTTCTGGCAACCTCGTGCTTCAGGACAGCGCGGGCGAATGGTGGGTGGGCACCCGCGCGGGTTTGTACAGGTTTGCCAAAGTCAGCCGGCTGGAGGAACTTGCAACGGCGCGTCCCAAGGCCGTCTATACCACAAAAAATGGCCTGGCGGACGATGACTTGACTCGTCTGTTTGAAGACTCCCGCGGCGACATCTGGATTGCAGGCTTTTCGACTGTGCGCGAAGTACTCACCAGATGGGAGCGAGCGACCGAGAGCTTTCACCGTTACTCGGAAGCCGATGGCTTGCGTCCATTCACCCGGGCCAACGATTTTTGTGAAGACCGAGCAGGAAATCTGTGGATTCCATTTAGCGAAGGCGGGCTGGCGCGTTACCGTGCGGGCCGTTTCACGCTGTTCACCGAAAGTGCCGGCATCCCGACCGGCGCGATTATGGACCTGTACCTCGACAGGTCAGCTCGTCTTTGGTTCAGCAACCCTCAAGGCTCTCTATGTCGAATTGATGATACAGGAGCGGCGCAGCCAAGCTTTGTTGCTTATACGAAGGATGATGGATTGATTAGCCATCGTCTTTCATACATCACCGGGGACAACGACGGCGGGATATACGTCATCACCAGTCGTGGCATTGACCGGCTCGATTCATCCGGACACATCAGGCATTACACGGCCTCTGACGGCTTAGGCATGGGCCAGATGATTTACGCGTTTGGTGACCGGAATGGAAACTTGTGGTTCACCACTACAAAAGGTCTTCTGCGATATAGGCCCCGTCATAACTCCGACCTGCCGGCGCCAACCATTCTGATCGATTCATTACGAATTGCGGGCAACGTCCACCATCTCTCCGAATTAGGTGAAAATGAGATCCTGGGACTCGAGATGGGTCCGAACCAGAATCAAATCACGATTGATTTCTTCGCGCTGAGTTTTGGTTCGGGTGAGTCGCTGCGCTATCAGTACAAGCTCGAAGGCTCGTATTCTGACTGGAGTCCGCCGGGAGATCAGCGAACAGTAAACTACGCGAACCTCGCACCTGGCTCTTATCGCTTCCTTGTCCGGGCGATCGGCGCAAACGGAGCGACGAGCGAACATCCTGCGGTTGTTGCGTTCAGGGTATTGCCTCCGGTGTGGAGAAGATGGTGGTTTCTTGCCCTGGCCGCGACGCTCGTTTTATCGGTAGTGTTCGCGTTTGCACGCTCGCGAATCGCACGGTTGAGGGCAGCGCGCGAAAGCGACCGGCGATTTCGCACGCTTGCTGAAACAGCCTCGGACGCAATCATAACCATTGATGCCGACAGTCATATTGTTCTGGTCAACCAGGCAGCGGAGCGCATATTCGGCTACACAACCTCCGAGATGCTGGGAAAAGAACTGACTATGCTGATGCCTGAATACTTGCGGCATCTTCATCGGGCCGGGTTGTCGCGATACCGCGAGACAGGCAAGCGACACATTTCCTGGCAGGCCGTAGAGCTGCCGGGGCTGCACAAGACCGGCAAGGAGATTCCGCTCGAGCTGTCATTCGGCGAGTTCACCAAAGATGACCGGCGGTTCTTCACCGGCATCGCGCGGGACATCACTGAACGGAAGCGGGTAGAAGAAGAGCGCAAGGAAGCCGAAGACGCTCTGCGGCGCAGCCGCGAAGAGCGCCTTGCCGAACTCGAAAGGGTTCGGCGGCGAATAGCGACCGATCTGCACGACGACATTGGTTCAAGCCTTACACAGATTTCGTTGCTCAGTGAAGTTATGCGAACACAGGTTGACGGCGAAGGATCTGCATTGTCTGAACCACTCCGGATGATCGGCCGCGCATCGCGCGAACTCGTAGATGCGATGAGCGACATAGTGTGGGCGATCAATCCTCAAAAAGACCATCTCAGCGATCTCACGCTGCGGATGCGGCGCTTCGCGAGCGATGTCTTCACCGCTCGAAACATAAAATTCCGGCTTAGCGAGCCCGACGAAGAAGAGGACATTCGGCTTGGAGCAAATATCCGCCGCGAGGTTTTTTTGATATTTAAGGAAAGCATAAATAACGCGGTGCGTCACTCGGGCTGCACTGAGGCAGCGATTGAGTTTCAGCTGGCGTATGGGCGGCTGGTGCTGGAAGTCAGAGACAACGGTAAGGGGTTTGATCCTTCGCTGGACGCAGAGGGTCACGGCTTGATGAGTATGCGCGCGCGGGCTAAGGACATTGGGGGACAGCTTGAGATTATCTCGAACTTCAATTCGGGCACGACCGTTTCTCTGAAGGTTCTTCTTGATCGGCAGGACTGATGCAGAGAAGCTGCGGATTACCTACGAGGTTCCGTAGTGATCCTGCGACGCGGTCGTTGTAAGCTACTGCTGCTGAAGGAAATGATCGAGGAGAAAGATGGGAATAGAAGACAAATCTCCGGCAGCCCCTAGTGTAACGCCCACCCCTGCCACAATTAGAGTTGCGATCATCGAAGACCGGCGCGAGATTCGCGAGTCTCTGGCGACGTTGATTCGTGGGACAGAGGGCTTTACCTGCACCGGTAGTTACCGTTCGATGGAAGAAGCACTGGCGAAGATAGGCAGTCAGCTGCCGGACCTGGCACTCGTGGATATTGGGTTACCGGGGATGAGTGGTATTGAAGGCATTCGCATTTTGAAGGAACAATATCCCGAGATGCTGTTGCTCATGCTGACGATCTACGACGACGATGAGCGGATTTTCGATGCTATGTGCGCCGGAGCATCCGGATATCTATTGAAGAAGACGACCCCAGCGCGATTATTGGAGAGTCTCAAAGAAGCTGTCGGCGGCGGTGCTCCAATGTCCCCGGAGGTTGCGCGAAGGGTGATCTCTTTGTTCCGGGAGATACGCCCGCCAGAGAGAGCAGATTATGATCTCACGCCACACGAAACGCGGCTTTTGAAACTATTTGCGCGGGGGCACAACTACAAGACCGCTGCAGCCGAACTGGGCGTAAGCATTCACACCATCGATTTCCACCTTCGAAGCATCTACGGCAAGCTGCAGGTACATTCGAAGACCGAAGCAGTAGCGATCGCCCTCCGCAACAGGCTCGTTTGAACGAACCGTCACAAAGATAAGCGCGCACAGATTGAGGTGTCCCGCCGTTAGGATGGCCATGTTTGTGGCCGGTGAACGAAAACTCGGTCGCCCTGCGTCAGGAGGGCCATGTTTATAGCCGGTGAACGAAAACTCGGTCGCCCTCCGTCAGGAGGGCCATGTTTGTAGGCGGTGAACGAAAACTCGGTCGCCCTCCGTCAGGAGGGCCATGTTTATAGCCGGTGGACGAAAACGCGGTCGCCCTCCGTCAGGAGGGACATGTTTATAGGCGGTGAACGAAAACGCGGTCGCCCTCCGTCAGGAGGGCCATGTTTATAGGCGG
>DASRIZ010000122.1:0-5486 GCA_035649735.1 Blastocatellia bacterium
TCCCAAACGATGTCTAATCCCGGAGGTGACGGACCACTCGCTGTATGTATAGAGAGCGTTCCGCTGTTCTCGGCACCATCGAGCTGAGAAAGTCCACTTGAACTCGCGACTCCGGGAGCGTCAATCTCAAACCGTTGGTTAGCCGTCATATTCCTCGCGTAACTCCTCCATCCACCACCACGCAGGTGCCGGTCATATAACTCGAACACTCCGACGCCAGGAAAACCACCACGTTCGCCACCTCCTCCGGGCGGCCAATACGTTTTAGCGGAATATCGTGCACACCCTCCCCTTGGAGCGCTTCGAGTGTTATGCCACGTATCTCTGACTCCCGAACACGGTTTCGAATCTGACGTGGCGTGTCAACCTTGCCTGGCGCGATGGCCGTGACCAGAATGCCGTCAGCCGCATACTGGAGAGACAGGGACTTGGTCCAGTTGATCACCGCGGCGTTATTCACACCGACAGCCATCCCCGTGGCAGTCGGCTGCCTTCCGCCACCGCCCGCGATATTGATAATTCTTCCCCACCCAGCCTTCCGCATATGGGGCACGATCTCGCGGGTCACCCGGATGTAGCTGAGCAGCTTTCCCTCCAGCATCTCATGCCACTGTGCATCATCCACGTCGGTGAATTGCATGCTCGGAACGCTACCAGCATTGTTGACGAGAATATGAATGGCGCCAAAGCGTTCCATCGTTTCTCTGACCAGTCGCTGGACGTCGGTGAGGCGTTGCACATCGCACGGGACTGTGAGCAACTCAGTGCCAGTTTCTCTCGCGATTTTATCGCGGGCCTCAGCAAGGAGAGGCTCGCGTCTGCCACATATGACGGTACGTGTCCCTTCTCGTGCCAAGGCAAGCGCCGTGGCATATCCAATCCCATCGCTGGAACCCGTAACGATCGCCACCTTTCCTTGTAATTCCAAATCCATGGTTTCTCCATCTAGCTTTGCGCTGGAGTTATTGTTGAAGCATGAGCTGGGATGCCGTTCGATGCCGCACGCTCTGCTGATTAGTCACTCTGGTTATCAGGCTAATGACCAAGTTCACCGGCTGCCAAGGAGCACAGCGCGGAGCCCCAAATGCGTAGCATTCGGATAGTCCGGTGAAACGAATTGTTAGCTCGGATTCTAGTCTCGATATGTGTCCACATCTATAGATGCACCTACTGCGCTGAGAAATTTAATGACCGCTTCGTCAAACCCTATGGCTGGAGTCGACTTCGTTTGGTTCGTGGTAATCGTTAATACCACTTGTAGGCATGCCGTCAATTTGTATTTTGCTGAAATTTCGATGATTCGTTCTGTGGCAGGCGACAGTTGTGCAACCAACCTTGACGCCATTTCGTATACATCAATTATGTCATCCGTTTTCTTACCTGATGAAAACTTCCAATAGCTGAATTCTAATTTTGAATTGTATCGGCCAGCGTCACCTTTACGCTTCGATTCTGTCGGTCTTAGATCAAGATATGACGTCACCTCATTTGGATCAAAATCATCACCGGAGAGGCAAAAGTAGACTTCTGCTTCGTTTGACATTGGAGTCTTGGACAAGCGAGCTAACGTAATGCTCAGCCGCGCGTATTACGCGTCGGTCTGAAGCCAAGCGTTAGGCGTAGATGGTCAAAATGACTCCGTTTCTTTCTTCCCACGAGCACAGTCGCTCGCACCGAGCTTATTTCAGGTTCTAACCCGCCTCCATGTTGCTGACATGCGCCGCGACGATGCGCCAACCCCGGTCGGTGCGCACCCACGTTTGGCTCTGCCGGCCGAGCGCGGCCGAACCCTTGAGGCACGTCTCAGTCCAGGCGATCGCGAAATCGCGCCCGAAAGTAGTAATCACGGTGCGTGGGTAGGAGCGTTCGATCTTCGTCTTGCGAGTCGTGCGATACGCCGCGATCTCGGCGCTACCGTAGAGGTTTTCCGCGCGGCCGTAGCGGACGGTGTGTGGGCTGTCCCAGAACATCTCGTTCATCACCGCGACATCGTTGTCGTCAACAGCGCGGTTGTAGCGGTCGAACGCCGCCCGCACCTCCGCGACTACTTCGGAAATGTTGATCTCCACCACAATTGAATTCTCCTCTCAGACTCTTGGCAGATTCGTAGCCAACACCGGGAACGGATCATCCAACGATACGAGCTGTGGCGACATGTCTTGCTCGTCTACCTCGCAACGCATGAGAACGTATCTTGTGGCTCACCTCCACCGCCTAACGCCTCGGCTGAGCGGCGATCAAAAGATTCCGGGTTTTAGTAAGGAGTTGAATTGTCCGCTCCAGCCGACTGGTTAGGCTTTCGGTAAGAAGATACGGGTTTCTCTTACCCAATAAACTCCCCCAGCACTTCAGTTAACCGTGGAAAAAATAAGCCTGTCAAACCCGCAATGGACGCTCCTATTACCGTCCCTGGCCATACGCTTTGATAGTTCAGGTCAAAAATTGAAACCGCGAGCCCTAGTATTATCATGCTCCCAATGCCGCCTCCGATAAAACTGACTGCTGCTGCGACTAATCTTTTTGTCACAGTTTCTTTCATGTTTGGAGCCCAACGTCATAATCAACGGCGGGCGCGCGAGATGGCTTCGAAGAACGTCAAGGCCGCTTTCGCCCGTCCGTTGCATTTAAAGTTAGGCGTCTTGGCGCTTCATTCGATCACCAAGACGGCCTGTTTGACAATGGAGTCCGGAATCGTCACACCGAGGGCCTTCGCAGCCTTGAGGTTTACCGACATGTCGAATAGTTTCGGCCCCTCTACCGGTAGGTCAGCGGTTTTAGCGCCCTTGACGATCTTATCGACGAATCCGGCAGTGCGGCGATAGATATCGGGGACATCCGCCCCATAGGAGATGAGGCCCCCACTTTGGACGAATGGTTTCCACTCGTAGATGGCGGGCAGCCTGTGCTTCGCCGCGCGCTCGATTATGCGTTGTCGCTGAACGTTGAACATCGGATTAACCAGCACGATGAGCCCATCGGCGCGCTCCTTGGCCATGGCTGAAAAGGCGGCGTCAAAGTCCTCAACCTTCGCTGCCTCAACAACCTGAATTTCTACGCCAATCGAACGGGCAGTGGTTTGTGTCTCTTTTAACATCTTCTTGAACGTGTCTTCGGTGAGCGTGCCCGGACTCCACAGGATGGCCACACGGCTCAGGGTCGGTGCGATCTGCTTGAGTAGTTGGAGCCTCTGCGGCGTCAGCTTCGGCATCATCTCTGTGATGCCAGTAATGTTTCCTTCGGGGCGATTCGGGTTCTTGAGGACTCCCGTCGCCACGGGATCGGCGCTGGGTGTCATGATGATGGGAACGCGACTGGTGCTTTGCTTGGCCGCTTGCAATGCCTCGAATGGCCCCGCAATGATCACGTCCACGCCTGAGCGCTCAAGCTCTGCCGCCTGCTCTGGCATTAGCTCACTCTTGCCGCCCGCGTAGCGCGGCTCCATCACAAAGGTCTGCCCCTCAACGTAACCAAGCTCGCGCATCCCCTGACGAAAAGCGGCCATGCTCTCGTCGTTGGCGGTCGGACCTCCACGCGACATCCAGCCGACTCGAGCAACTTTGGTCGGTGCCTCTGCTTCCGCGACAAGTGGCACTAGCACGATCCCCAATACAATCATGAGAAGAAATGTGACTTGTCTTGGCTTCATGGTGCCCTCCCTTTAGATGTTTATCGCAGACGCCTAACGTTTTGGGTGAGAGGTGCGGTCCGCCGCGTCCGTCTCAACCCAATGGTTAGGCAACTGCATCAACAATTGGACTTATCCCATTTCGCAGGTCTCTTGATTTTCTGACTTTCCTAGCACCCAGCGACACACTTAGCATCGCCGTTGAATTCCATCGTTCTTCCACTCAGGGGAAGATGAACGAGTGGGCCTTTCACCAGGTCGATGAACTTTTTCGTCTGTGATTCCGGCTTGACCTTTCCGCTGCTCGTCGCCGCTTCGTTCACATGTGATGCAATAACGGCGTTGGGCTGAATGAGCTCGTTGACCGCAAACGCTGCTTCCTCTGTTTCCGCTTTCACGCTCATAACCGCGAGATTGACTTTGTAGTAGCCGGCAATAATTGTTTTCATGTCGCCTATGATCGACGTGTCGCCGGACAGATATACTCTGAGGCCGTTGGTAAATTTCAGCACGTAGCCGTTGGCGGGGCCTACGTAGGCGGTAAGATTATCGGCGGCCAAGTTGGTTTTTTCCGGATCACTAAGGAGCGAGCGCGGCGCGCTATTAGTGTGGTTAGCCTGCACCGAAGCGATTTGGACACCGCTCCCTTGTCCCGTCATCTTAAACATTCTCTTACCGCCCAACTGAAGAATGGCCAGACACGGCGATGGCCGCGGCAGCACCGTTTCCCGCGCAAGACCGGCCGTAGGACATGGCATTGTTTGTACCCCTTTGATGTTTTGTATTTTCTTGCCGAGAAACGCACCCATGTCGAGGCTGACAACCAGCGCAGAGTTTTTTGCCGCGGCGATCTCGGCTGTGTTGGAGTTGGGCGCGGCGCTGACGGTTTTTGGGTTGTCGCAGCTGCCGGCGTTGAGATCGCCAAGCTTGTTCGCGCCGATGTGATCGCTGTGCGCGTGAGTGAGCAGGATCGCGTGCACCTCGCCCAGCCGCGGATCGGTTCCGCCGGCAATGGTGGCGCCGGCGTCATATAGAATACGCACCCCTGTGGGATCTTCGAATAGCAACGCCCGGTCGGCCGAGCAAAGCTCGCCGTCATGGGAACCCAGCGGGGTAACTTTCACAGTTTGAGCGTAGACCAACGACCAACCAAAGCTCAAGACGAAGGTAGTTGACAATGAGCCTAACCATTTTACTTTCAATTTGCTCTCCTTTCCTCGTTTGGGGGACCTTGCCGAAGCGGACCGAATCGGTGCCTAACGTTTTGGGTGAGAGGCGCGTTCCTTAGCGTCCTTCTCAACCCGAGGGTTAGAAGGCAATGTTACGCCTCACCCTAGCCAACGTGACGCCGTAAATCGCGATGTCAGAACGGTTCTACCTGAATGCGTTTCCCTTGTAGACGCGACTCGGACGTTCCAACCTCTTTGTCCTGCAAGTCACGTGTGCTCACTTTGGCCACGCCAGTGAACTCATTGTCTCCAGGCCCAGCAATAATACGTATCTGGGTCTTGGTGCTTCCGATCCATTTTCTGTTTTCATCGAATCGAAAGGCGATATAGGTGGCGTCAAATTCCCTATCACCGACCTGCTTCCATGCACCATGCGCGCCACTGAGTACCGGATGCGTATCCCCGCTTCGAAAGAAAGTACCATCCGAGGAAAAGGTAAGAAGGTTCTTTCCGACACCAGCTGGGCGACTGGCTGTGACAGCCCACGCCCCAACTAATCCTTGGCTAGTTTCGCTGCCAGCACCGTGACGGATGACCGCCGACGAGGTGCACCCGGCAGTCGCTGCTATTACCAGAACCAACACAGCAGACCTAACCCTAAACATATTCCCCTCCTTTGCTCTTTCAGCGTG
>DASRIZ010000123.1:0-6888 GCA_035649735.1 Blastocatellia bacterium
CGTCATGTTGACCAATCGCAACATAGTCAACAACGCCTATTGGCTCGCGGAAGGACTTGCGCTGACGCATCGAGACAAGCTCTGTGTGCCCGTCCCATTCTTTCACTGCTTCGGCTGCGTGATAGGAGTTCTCGGTGCATACACGCACGCAGCTTCGATCGTTCCTTTGGAGACTTTCGATCCGCTTCGAGTGCTGAAGTATGTCGAGAGCGAACGATGCACGACGCTTTATGGTGTTCCGACGATGTTTATCGCGGAGCTCGAGCAATTGGATTATCACAACCTGGATATGTCCAGTTTGAGAACCGGCATCATGGCCGGCGCGCTTTGCCCCGAGCCATTGATGCGACGGGTGATGGAGCGGATGCACCTGACCGAGCTGGCTATAGCCTATGGGCTTACCGAAGCGTCGCCGGGAATCACATTGACGCCGCGCGACGACAGCGTCGAACTGCGCACTCAGACCGTTGGCGTGACGCTGCCTGAGGTAGAGGTCAAGATCGTCGATCCGGCGACCGGTGAGGTTTGTCCGGCCGGCACGGCAGGCGAGCTGTGTTGTCGCGGTTATAACGTGATGAAGGGCTACTACAACAATCCCAAGGCAACCAGCGAAGCCATCGACTCAGACAGTTGGCTGCATACCGGCGATCAGGCAACGATGGATGCGCAAGGTTACGTTAGAATCACCGGACGAATTAAGGATTTGATCATCCGCGGCGGCGAAAACATAGCTCCAAAGGAGATTGAAGACCTTCTGCGCGGCAACTCGAAGATCGTCGATGTCTATGTTTACGGGATTCCCGATGAAAGGTTAGGCGAGGAAGTCGCGGCAGCTATCAAGGTGAAGCAAGGCGAAACGGCTACCACGGAAGAGATTCGTGAGTTTTGCGATGGACGCATTGCTCGCTTCAAAATCCCTCGGCAGATTCGCTTCGTGGATTCGTTTCCGATGACTGCGTCAGGCAAGGTGCAGAAGTTCAAGCTGCGAGAAATGCATGTTGAAGAGTTGGCTTCGCAGCCACCTCCCCTTCCTAAATGAACGCAAAAGCGTAACATCTACGTTCGGTTGGTGCTCTCGAAGAGATCTTCGTGGCCGTTCTAGTGTTTGATTTTCTCCCAGGCGGTCTGAAGTTTAAATTCCGGGCTGATATCAACAGTGTGACAGCTCACGCAAAAGCTCTGCATATTAGTGATGCGCCCGTAACCTTTTGCAGGCTTCGCGACGTGATCGCTCCCAGGGCCGTGACATTGTTCGCACTGAACGTTTGGAAGCCGAACACCTTCAAGCATGTTGGAACCGCGAGCGATTTGCGTTTGGGTAGCATGACAGTCCAGGCAACTCGAATCAAACTCGAGGGGTCGTGACACTAGCGGGTCCGTGGCGTGGGCGTGAGCGCTGTTTGACCACTTAAGGTATTGGTCAACGTGACACTTACTGCAGGCCGCGCTTGTTACGAACGCCGGGGATGAGCCTGAACCGTGTGGTTCGGCGGTGCCCCCCCGTGTCCGGGCGCTTGCAAGCCAGCTCTCAAGACTCTTGCTTGAGGTGATTCTGGTTTCGCTCTCAGCCTTCGCTGCCGCCTCGACTATCCGCTTGGCAGTAGGATCCTCAGGAACAAGCATCTCGTCCAGCGCAACAAAACGCTGCTTAGTAGAGAATTTTCCCTGAGCGCTTCGGTAAACCCGAAGCTCGCCGAGCATCCTCGTTTCGAACGGTGTAAAGACAATGATCGTCGGCCCAACGTAGACGGGAGGCGTGAACGAGTCTTCGAGCGATCCGGCGTTTCCGTTTATGATGACATCTATACCTGGAGTCTCGCGGGCTATGCGTGTGATCTCGTTTTGTGACTTGATCTTTGCGAGCACGATGACCAGATCCGATACCTTCCGGGCTTCAGATACTGAGTGTCTGGCTGCGTCGACAAAATCAATGAACTTCAGACCTCGCGGAGGATCAGGCTCTGTTTCCGTCAACCCGATAAACGCGACCCGAATAGGTTTCGCGCCGTTTTGTCTCGATGGTACTTCGCGAACTATGAAGGGTTTTACTATCGGCAAGCCGGTACTCACGGCTACGGTATTCGCCGAAACGAGTCGGCTTAACAGCGGTGCGGTCTCACGGCTGCGGACACTCGCTGACTTGGATAGTAAGTCGGCGACATAGCGCAGGTCGTGTGACGAGAGGTTGAACACGTCGATTGGAAACTGGCTGTAAGCGTTGAGCACCCAGTCGTTTTTTGTTACAACGTCCGGCCGAAGGTGTCCGTGGGTGTTGCGTTCATCGGCAGTAAAATAACCGGTTTCCACCTGCAGCGAAGGTATTTGGCCAAGCCGTTCTTTGAAGAGATTTAAGTAGCTGACACGCCGTGCCAGTCCCCCGAAACGGGGGGGCTTTCAGCCACACACATCGAGAGACCCTCTTGTGTCTCCCGAAAAGTGAACGATCAATGCAGCTCCGTCGTCGACGCCAACGCGCTGCTCGAAAGGAACGTTCATTCCGGCGATCTCGAATAATCGCCCGGGCTGGTTTTGTGCGCCGGCGGCGGCGTAAATTTGAAGAAACCCGACAAGCGTCGCTATCAGAAAGGTCGTAGCAAGCTTTAGCTGTTTGATCATTCTTCTAAGTTGCCTTTTATTGATCTCAATAGTGGTTCGTGAGTTCCCAAACAATCTAGTTGATGAGTTATCAGTCCGCAAGTTACGCGTCCGGCCCAAACGGATTGCTCATGAAGCAGGCGGCGGCCGATGGCTGGAATCAACTGAGGTAATAAACTCCGATATAGCTGCTTCCAATTTGTTCAGCAGACCTTCAAAGAAATGATCAGCACCCTCGATGATCTTTAGTTCCTTTGGCTGGTCCAATGTAGCGAAAAACTTTTCTAAGTCATGAACGGGTCCGTACTCGTCCGCGGACCCTTGCACAAACAGCTTGGGTGTTTTGCACCGTGCGACCCCGCTAAAGTCGTAGTTCGATAAAGGAAGTCCGACGGCAACGAAGGCGCGGACTCGGTCGTCACAAGCGGCTGCCCGAAGCAATACGGCCGCGCCGAATGAAAAGCCCGCCAGCCAGATTTCGGCTTCAGGATAACGCTTCTGGACGAACTCTAGTGCAGCAAGAAGATCTGCTTGTTCGCCGACTCCGCTGTCGTGTACCCCCTCACTTTGGCCGGCGCCGCGGAAGTTGAATCGAAGTACTGCAAATCCTGCGTTCTGAAAAGCGCGCGCTATTCGAAAGATGACCTTGTTGTGCATCGTCCCTCCAAACAGCGGATGTGGATGACAAACGATGGCCGCGCGCGTAACCGGTCCGGTGGGTTCTTTGATGATTGCTTCGATGCGGCCAGCCGGACCCTCAAAAAATGTGTTGCCGGTTAAATCAGTCATGACCTTCCTTATGAAGTCGATCGTAGCACGCGCACCGCTGTGCGGCGAGTTGACTGTGTGAGTTTGTTCCGCGTAGGCTGAGACGCCATGAGCGACCCGCTGCGTTCAGTCCACGGTGACAAACAGATGGCTCCGTTGCGACTTGTTCTTTACATCGCTTTCCTCTTTTTGCTCGGTGCGAATTTCGAGCTGCGCTCGTTTTCCGACGGCCTGAGCCGAATACAGACCAGCCAGGAATTTCGAAGCGTGGGCCCCGGTATTGAGCACTTGCGCGTTACACGAGGGCAGAAATCAGAGAATGATGCGACGGGACCGTGGTTGATCAACCTGTTGAGAGTAGATCCAAAGCAAGCGGATCTCCGTGTTGTTCATGCGCTTGATGAAGGGGTCGGACTTGAAACTACCAGTTCGATTGCCGCGAGGTACGGGGCGATCGCAGCGGTGAACGCAGGATTCTTCAGGACTACGGGCACATATCGCGGGGAGTCATCCGGCGTGCTGCTGCTCGGGGGGAAGTTGATAAGCGAACCCCTCGACGGACGGGCGGCGTTTGGATTGATCAGACGCACAACCGGCGCGGACATTATTTTTGGTCATCTTAGTTTTTCCGGATATCTGAAAACAGCACGAGGCGCTGGCTTTCCAATCAATGGGCTGAATCGCCCGCGCGGTGCCGACGAGCTAATCGTTTACACGCCGGAGTTTCACCGGACCACGCTCACGACGACAGACGGTGTTGAGGCGATTGTTTCTAGAAACAGGATAACTCGAGTTCGCGATCGTCAGGGAAGCAGCACGATTCCGATGAATGGTTTAGTGGTGTCTGCCGTCGGAAAGGCCCGGGACTGGGTGCTTGCGAATCTTCGTACCGGATCCATGGTTCGTCTGGATGCAAGGCTGTCGCCGGTCGAAACCGAGATGCGGCACTCATGGGACCGGGCTGCGTATATCGTGGGCGGCGGACCTCAGTTGATCAAGAATGGCAGGGTCGCAATTACTTTCGAAGCCGAAAGGATAGCGCCGAGGTTTGTTAGCGACCGACATCCTCGCACGACAATCGCGCGTCTGAAGGATGGCCGTGTGCTGTTGGCGACGGTCGACGGCCGACAGCCTGGAGTAAGCGCGGGCATGTCTCTTCCGGAGCTTGCGGACTTGATTCTGGAATTTGGGGCGGTCGAAGGGATCAATTTGGATGGGGGTGGATCAACCACAATGGTGGTAAATGGCAAAGTCGTGAACATCCCTTCCGATCAAACAGGCGAACGCCCGGTCAGCGACGCGATTCTGATTTTGCCGCGGGGACTTCAACAACCGGGCAGAGTGAATTAGCATTATGTTCGGGGGGTACGACCATGAAGACCTTGCTGCTGCTTAGACACGCGAAATCAGATTGGGAAAAGGCGTCGCTGAGAGACTTCGATCGCCCGCTTGCGGCGCGTGGCGAGCGGGATGCTCCGCGAATCGGCAAAGAGCTTCGAAAACGGGGGCCCGTCCCCGACTTGATCATCAGCTCGCCGGCCGCTCGCGCCAAAGCAACAATCGAAGCTGTTGCGAAGGCGGCTAAGCTGAACCCGGAGATTCGGTTTGAGGAAGTCGTGTACGGTGCTTCCTCACCGGAACTGATTAAGCTGATCCGCGGCTTGCCCGACCAAAAGTCGTGCGTTTTGCTGGTCGGACACAATCCCGGGTTTGAAGATGTGTGTGGGCGGTTGACTGGCAGCCAACAACGGATGCCCACCGCGGCTCTCGCGCACATCGAGTTTCAGATCGATCGTTGGGAAGATATTGACGACGGGGATGGAAAGCTCATATGGCTGCTGACGCCGAAACAATTAGACCATTAGGAGGTCTGTCATGGATGATTCTGTCTTAAGAGCCCAGCTAATCGCGCTGTTGCAAGGTGGTGAGGCTCATGTTAAAGCGGAGTCTGCATTAGCAAATGTCGGATCGCTGGCCCGCAGCGTTCGCCCTGCTGCTGACGTGCACTCGGTTTGGGAAGAGCTTGAGCACTTACGAATCGCACAGGAAGACATTTTGCGTTTCACGGTTAACGATTCATGGAAGTCTCCAAAGTGGCCGGATGGTTATTGGCCAGTCGTTACCGAGAAGGTAACGGACGAGATGTGGGAACAGGCGCTTGTCGGGTTTTTCAAAGATCTCGAAGAAATGATCGATCTGGTACGGAACGTAAGTTTTGACTTAACGGCGAAAATCCCGCACGGCGAGGGACAAACCTACTTGCGTGAGATCCTGTTGGTGGCGGATCACAATGCTTATCATCTCGGTCAGATCGTACAGGCGCGAAAGCTGCTTGGCGATTGGCAAAGTTAATCTTCTAGTTTGATTGCGTCAGTCCATTAACTTCATAAAGAGAGAATTCGCCCTTCTTCCCGGGCAGCGAAACTTTGATCGTCTTGCGAATTTGAACTCTATCGTTAACTTCATCATACGTCTCTTGTGAAATCAGAAGTTTGGTATCGGCCTGTTTATTTGCCGCTTCGATTCGGCTCGCGAGATTGACTGCGTCGCCGATTGCCGTTACTCGTTTCAAGCTCTGGGCTCCAATCGCGCCAACGACCACCTCGCCGTAGTGGATGCCTACTCCGATTTGAAAGCTCTTCCCGTAGATTGCTTCTAGATACGGTTTCAGCTGCTCGGTCGCCGCGATCATCTCCAGGCCCGCGTTTACCGCCCGCAACGCCGCGCCACTCTCATTGTCTATTCCAAAGAGAGCCATAAGACCGTCGCCCATATAATTGTCGATTTGGCCGCCGTTGCGATTGATCACCACCCCCATGTCGTTGAAGTAACGATTCAGCACGTGAACGACGTCGAAAGGCGGAAGAGCTTCAGCGAACGGGGTAAAACCGCGAATATCGGAGAACAAGATCGCCAGCCGCTTCTCCTCACCCGCGGAGGTTGGTGCGGTACCGACAGATCGTTGGTCAGTCAGCTGAAGATCCTTTTCGTCGAGCACCAGACGCCGAAGCTTCACATCACCGCCGACGCTCGTCTGGCACGCCAGCCGAATGTCCGGCGTGAAGTGGAGCCGATTGGCCAACTTTTCCTCCAGAGGGTTGCGCGCAGGGCAGCTTTCGATGCCTTCGACTATTACCACTCGGCAAGTCGAACACCTCGCGATGCCGCCACATGCGTGCGCGTGCGGAATCCCTGCTCGTAGCGATACTTCGAGAATGGTCTCAGTTGGATCGGTGACGATCGACTTTTTTTCGAGAACATAAAAAAGATTTGGCATGGACGGCTCCTTACGAGATCTCCACCATTGTCTTAGGGATGCGCGGTCTCGCTAACGACGCGGGATCGAGCGCTCTCATTCTTGAAGCGATCGACCGCACTCACCCTATAGAAGTACGTTTGGTCAATGACAACTAGATCATCCCTGAATGTCACCGCCGTCAATGGTTGATCGTTTAGCCTTATCCAATCGTTGCTGGTTGTGTCTGCTGAATTCGCTCGGTAGAGGTTATAACCGATAACATCGCG
>DASRIZ010000124.1:0-4777 GCA_035649735.1 Blastocatellia bacterium
TTCAGGTTCGGCTTGAACATCAGTTCTTTGGATTTCGCGGAAAGGACCTTGTCACCGTACAGTGCCTGATCCCACAAGTAGAGATCTTCCACAGTTGAGTAGAGCGAACCTGCTGCGTAAGGAATGCTCATGTCGAGATAGGCTGCGGTCTGGTAGCCTTTTGGACTTCTCGTATAGCCGGTTGCGCGCTTGTTGAGGATCGTCCCCCAGCGGTCATAACCGCTGTTCTTCATTCCGAGCGGATCGAAAATATTTTCTTTCAGGACCTGTTCGTAAGGCTTGCCCGTGACTTTCTCAATGATCGCACCCAGCAGAAAGTAACCGGAGTTGTCGTAGACAAACTTTGTCCCCGGTTCAAACTCGAGCTCACCACTCGCATACTTTTTGATGAAATCGTCGACTGTAAAAGGATTGCGGCTGACATTCTGAAAAAATCCAGGCAGCGACGTGTAGCTGGGAATTCCCGACGTGTGACTCAGCAAATTATGAATCGTGACTTTGTCGCCGGTGTCCTTGCGATACTCCGGCAGATAGTCGGTGAGCTTGCCGTCAAGTTTGATCTTGCCCTGCTCAACCAACTGAAGAATCAAAGTCGAGGTGAACTGCTTAGTGATCGAGCCCAGGCGAAATTTGGTGTCAGGGGCGTTCGGGATGTTCCACTCCATGTTCGCCAGGCCGAGGCCCTTCTGATAGACAACCTTGCCGTTGTCTGCCACCAACACCGACCCATTAAACTGTCCGTACTTGTGGTAGAGAGACAAGAGGTTGTCGATCTTGTTCGCCTTGCTCTGGGCCACGGCTGAAACCTGGAAAGCCAGAATCGCCAACAGCGAGAGCAGGAAAGAGCGTCGATAAGTTTGAGCAGTGAGTCTCATGATTTGCAACTCCTTAGTGGTAGAAAGATATCAGGATGCAGAGAAGGCCGGAAATTGCCGCGTCAAGTATCCTGATACGCGGGCGACCTGAAACTTGTTCCCTGCTTGCTGCTCAGTTAGACTCCGAGGTCTGAAAGAGACAAGAGTCCGATGTCAATACTAGATCAAATCCGACAGCGTGCCGCCGCGAATCCCCAACATATCGTCTTACCGGAAGGCGAAGACCCGAGAACGGTCATCGCCGCGAGCAGTGTCGCGCGCCAGCGTTTGGCACGAATCACAGTCCTGGGCAATGAAGAAAAGGTCCGTGCCGCCGCGAGAGAGGCGGGCGCCGACCTTGGCGGAGTGGAACTGATTGATCATGTGCGCGCGAACGATTTTGACAAAATGGCGGGGCTGCTTTACGAAGCTCGACGCGCCAAAGGAATGACGCTCGACGAGGCGCGGTCCGCGCTTCGCGATCCGCTCTATTACGGCAATTTGATGGTGAAAGCGGGGCGCGCAGACGGTTCTGTCGCCGGCGCCACCAACACCACGTCGCACACTGTGCGGGTGGCCTTGCACTGTATCGGCGTTCGTCCCGGACTCAGACTGGTTTCAAGTTTTTTTCTGATGGCTTTGCGGGACCCGAACATCGGCGAGAACGGCGCGATGATTTACGCTGATTGTGGCGTAGTAATCGAGCCGAACGCAGCCGAACTCGCAGAAATCGCCATGGCCTCGGCTGATTCATGTCGCGCTTTGTTGGGAGCCGAACCACGGGTGGCAATGCTTTCTTTTTCAACCAAAGGGAGCGCGAAGCATGGCCTGATCGACAAAGTGGTCGAAGCCACGAAAACCGTTCGCGCGCGCGCGCCGGAAATCGAAATTGATGGCGAGTTGCAGCTCGATGCTGCGCTCGTTCCTTCCGTGGCACAATCGAAAGCTCCCGGTTCGGCGATCGCCGGTCGGGCCAACGTGCTGATCTTCCCCGATCTTCAGGCCGGAAACATTGCTTACAAACTTACCGAACGGCTCGCCGGGGCAACTGCCATTGGGCCTATTCTGCAAGGCCTCGATAAGCCGGCGAACGACCTGTCCCGGGGATGTAAAGCGGAAGACATCGTCGATGCTGTCGCTATCACCGCCGTGCAAGCCCAGGCGCGGAAAGCGTCAGCTTAAGACTATTCCCGAAATTGTTGGGCGCGGGGCAACTTGTGCCTGCGTTCTGAAGCATCATAGCTGCGACTACAATTCAAAACGTGAGGTAGCCCCCTGGTGCGTCGTTCACTTCTCATTATTCTGCTCATTTTGGTTGCCGCAGCCGCTGTGGCAGCGCAGACTCCCAGACCTTCACCGACACCAAAACCCGACGATCAGGAACCGGTGCGGGTGTTTACGGAAGAGATCCGTCTACCGGTGGCCGCCAAAGACTCTTTCGGTCATTACGATCCGACCCTCAGCATTGAGGATGTGCTCGTGCTCGAAGACGGCGAGCAACAACAAGTTCGCAGTGTGCAACACCTGCCGACGAATGTTTTATTGCTGCTCGATCTGGGCAATCAGCTCGGTTTGAAAGACACAAATCTTACGCGGCAGGTCGCCACGGGTGTGGTCGCTGCGCTGTACCCTGGAAATAAAATTGCGATCATGCAGTTCGCTTCCCAGCCTGAGCTTTTGCAACCCTGGACCACCGACCGGGAAGCCATTGCCAAAGTCCTCAAGACGAAACTGAAATCCGGAAAGAGCAGCAGACTTTCAGATGCGCTGGTGGCGGCGGCGGCGCAGTTCAAGGATATTCCCCCGGGGACTCGTCACATCGTCATCATCACTGACGGCGTCGAAGGGCCCGGCGCCCGAGTCTCGATGGCGACCGCCATGAAGCAATTGAATTCGGTCCAGGCAAGCGTTCACATCCTCAGCTATACCGTGCTTGAGCGGCAGGCGTTGCAAACTCAAACTAAAGTAAGAAGCGGTGGCGACGGCGTTCAGCGTGACGGCAATCCGGGCAGCAATCCGGTTGCTAATGGAGATCCGACAATGCCGCCCGGGAGCACGCGGACACCGAGCTTTAAGATCGGATCGATTGATCTCGACTCGGCGATGCGACGAAAACGGAAGGAATACGAGCGCGCGACGCGCGACAGCGAAACCAAACTCGCGGAGATTGCTGATGAGAGCGGAGGACAGATCTTTCTTCCCGCGTCCACCAGCGAGGTGGTAGAGCAAGCAACCATTGTCGCCCGCGACATCGGCTCGCAATACGTGGTGACTTACCGTCCGACACATCCGTTAGCGGACGCAAAAGCAGGCGAATACCGAAAGGTGGAGGTCGCTTCGCGGCGCGTAGGTTTATATTTGCGGAGCAGGCGCGGATATGTCGTGCCTTAGGTAGAAAGTGCGGGGTTCAGGCTTTACTTTTTTTCTAAAGGTTGAACTGCGAACTCTCAACTTGCCGGAGCATTTAGTTGTGATTCGATTTCCGTTGCCAGGTGCTGCCAATCAGCAGCTGCGGGTTTCTGGATTAACGATTGACGCCTGAGCTCATCCCAATCTTCCTGCGGCACCCGGTGAAAAGCCTCGACGACTTTGGGATCGAACTGGCGTCCGATCCATTCGTTCAATTCTTCTGAGGCGGCCTGATAAGGCCGTCCCTTGCGATAGACACGATCACTGGTGATGGCGTCGAACGCATCAGCGACTGAGAAAATTCGCGCGCAGATATCGATCTCTTCACTCTTAAGTCCCAGCGGATATCCGGAGCCGTCCCATTTTTCGTGGTGTTGGGCTACGACACGCGCTGCGCCTTCGAGGAATTTTATCCCGCGCAGGATTTGCTGACCGTGCAACGGATGTTCGCGCATCTTGATCCACTCTTCATCTGTCAGCTTCGCCGGTTTGCGCAAAATCGCATCAGGTACCCCAATTTTACCAATGTCATGAAGCAACGAGCCGAACTCGAGCGCTTTCATTTCTTTACTGTTAAGCCCGTACTCTCGGCCGAGGCGCAAACTGAAAGTCACCACGCGTTCCGAGTGACCATGCGTTTCCGCATCGCGAGTCTCCAAAGCCGAGGTCAATGCTCGCAGCGTCGAGCGATAGGCATTTTCAAGCGAATTCAACGCGTCATCCAATTCAGCGGTGCGTTGAGTAACCAACTCTTCCAGATGATTTTCGTAACGGCGCTTGGCGGCGATTAATTCGTGATGGTCCAAAGCACGGGAAACTGCCGCTTCGGCTTGTCGCAGATCAAACGGCTTCATCAAATAATCGAAGGCGCCCAGACGGAGGGCATTAATGGCGCTCTCGATTGTCTGCATCCCACTGATCATCACAATCACGGTATCCGGCGAAACGACCTTGACATGCGGGATCATCTCTAAGCCACTCATGCCGCTCATGGTGATGTCACTAATCACGAGCTGGTAGTCATTTTTACGCAGTTCGGCGATGGCGTCTTCGGCTGATGCCGCCTGTCCGCACTGGTACGGTCCCGACAGAAGATCGTGCAGAACGCCGCGAACTTCCGCTTCATCATCGACAATCAGCAGCCGAGGCTTGGCGACAGTTTCACTCATAGTTGTTTACTAAGAAGTAGCTAGACAGCTTTGGCAAAAATTCTTGGGGATTACAGACTCTGGGAGGAACTGACGGACTGAACCGGTCTAAACCTTTACCGGTGCAGTCATTGTACAACGTTGAAACAGATTTGCCAACATTCTTTTACGTCGATATTTGGGCGCGTTTTGGGGATCTTGCCCTAATTTGAGGTGAGCGACGACCAGGGGGCAGGCCTGGTTGACCCTTTGTTCGTGCTCTACTAATATGGCGTCCGCAAATCCGTTTTGGCCGGAGTGGCGAAATTGGTATACGCACCAGACTCAAAATCTGGCGAGGTTCACTCCTCATGAGAGTTCGAGTCT
>DASRIZ010000125.1:0-9414 GCA_035649735.1 Blastocatellia bacterium
CACTCGAGACAGCCATTGCGGCAGTACGCGATCTTCGCCAAAGACGTACAGTATGCGCGCCGGCACGAACAGCGTCGCGTTGAGACACGTTGCGAAAGCCATCAACGCCCCAATTGTTACGACCGCGCCGCCCCACCAGGGTAGGTACCGCGCTGCTGCATCGCTCATCGCAAAGCTCGATTGAGCCAGCTCCCGGTAGGGCATTACTCCAAACGCTACCAGGGACATCAGAAAGAAAATCACCATCGATATGAGCACGCCGTTGATAAAGATCATTGGAAGCGACTTACGTGAGTCCTGGGTTTCACCGGCGGTTTGGGCAAGGCTTTCGAATCCCGCATACGCGAAAAATAGCGGCGGAAGCACCGCCAGGAAGCCCCGCTCACCTTCGGGGGTGATCGTCGCCCAGAAGCCGTTGGGAAACAGCGGCGAAAAGTTGTTCCATTGAATCGCAAATAACCCGGGCACTACGAGCACGACGATCGCCAGACACTTTACGATGACCATTACGGTCTGGAGCCAGCCGTAAAACTTAACCCCTAGCAGGTTGAACACAAAAAAGAAGAGGAGTGCGGCGGATGCAACTGTCGCTTCGCCCAGGCTTGGAACGCCGGTGAATCTTTGACTCAGCGTTTCGCCGAAAGGCAGCACGCGCGCCAGCCACGAGTCCATCCCCGGATAGAAGAACTTCAAATATTGGGCGAGTGATACCGAGAGGATTACCAGTGCCCCGATATACGAGAGCCACTTGAGCCATAACGCAACAAAGCCGAGATACAGACTCCTGGTTGTGCGGGAGATGTGAAGATACTCTCCTCCGGGTCTGGTCCCTAGGGGCGTCGAGAGATAAACCGAGTAAGCTACAGCGGTGACCAGTACAACCGGCGCAAGTACGAGATAGGCGAGAGGGACCGACGGCCCGGCGATCGCCCCGGATTTTCCGGTAACGACAAAGATCCCCGAGCCGACAAGGATTCCAATGATCGTTGCGTAACTCTCCAGCTTGGTGAGTTCGCGTCTAAGTTCGATCTTGTGTGATTGAAGCGGTGAGGTCGATTCAGCCAAATTCGTCCATCCATCGTGTAAGTGCGCGACGATTCTCTCAGGAGCGCGGGAGATTGTCTAATGAGAAGGAGGTCGATCAATTAATGAACTAGTCGGCAAGATTCATCTTTCGCATTATTTCCTGAAAAAGGGGTTCGGAATGAATCACCTTAAATCTCGGATCAGCTTTCAGCCTTGTCAATCGGACATCGCCGAACCCGACCATCTCGCTCAGTCCTCAAGACATCACCGCCGCCGACGCCAATTCACCAAGTGCTCTGACCCAGGAAGAACTCGCGCAGCTCTTCACTTCAGGGGACACGGCGCGACTCCGCGAAGCACTACCGCGCATGTCGCCTCAGATGCGCCGCATTGCGGAAACCGTCCTCGCAGAGTCTTCGGTGAAGCGGTTGCTTCAATTCTCGATACAGCGACTTTTTAAAGCAATCGAGTCATTTGATGTATCTGAAAGGAGAGAAGCTGCGAACTGATAGATCATCTGCGAGGGAGCGTCAGAATAACCAGTCGGCTCGCGACTGCTTCGTTTCTTCGATCGTTGTGGGTGAACTGGTTTCACCCTCCAGTCGAGCGCTGGCTCATGACAGCGACGACTCGATCATTACCGCTCGATGAGAGCAATGGAGCGCGCTTCTGAACCGGACTGATTTCTGAACCCATTGGACAATCATCTTCGGGAGGTAATTGCGATGAGGCTCTTGTTTATTTCAGGCAACAGTATCAAATACATTTCGCGAACCCTGGTCGCCATCATTTTGGTTTGCAACACGTTGTCCCCCGCGAAGGCCGCGGCGGGCGACCTGGATACGTCATTCGGCGTTGATGGAAAAGTCGTGCACGACGTCTCGAATTCTCTAACTGACCTGGGACTCGCACTCGGAGCGATGGCGATTCAGCCGGATGGAAAGATCCTGATGGCCGGATCAGTTCGCTCCGCCTTCGTGCTTGCTCGATTCACCGCGGACGGGACAATTGATGCTTCGTTTGGCGTCAACGGAGTCAGCGAAATCGGTGGCTTCCGAGGCGCCGACATTGACCTGATGGATGACGGACGGATAGTCGCCGCCGGGACAGTTCTGACTCCCGGTAACTTCGATTTCGAAGTAGTCCGGTTTAACACCGACGGGAGCCTCGACTCGACTTTCGGAAGTGGCGGCAGAGTGTTTACCGACTTCTCTGGTATGCGAGACGACGGAACGGCTGTCTCGATCACGCCGAATGGAAAGATCGTCGTGGCGGGGTTCAGCGCAAGCGCGAGCCCGTCAGGGAACCTGGATTTCGCGCTTGCTCGCTACAACTCCGACGGGACGCTCGATACGAGTTTTGGAAACGGCGGCAAGGTCACAACCGACTTCTCAGGTTTGCCGGATACCATTTCTGACCTTGCGATTCAAAAGGATGGAAGGTATGTAGCGGTTGGCCACACCGAGACATTCGTGAGGGTGATAATAGACCCTGAGTGTGGTTGCCCGGTGACTATAAACAGAATTGACTTTGCGATCGCGCGATATAACGTTAACGGCAGCCTCGACTCGGGTTTTGGAAATGGCGGGAAGGTAGCTCTCCAGGTCACTAATCCGGCCACCGATAACCCCTCCGAAGCCCGGGCGGTCGCGATTCAGAATGATGGGAAGATCGTTGTAGCAGGCATCGCCGGGGGATTTGGAGTTGTGCGACTGAACAAGAATGGGAGTCTCGATTCGTCGTTCGGAGTGAATGGTAAGGTGAATACCAATTTCTTCGTAAACGACGCAGGCGATCGGGCGAACGCGGTGATGCTATCACCGGAGGGCAAAATAATCGTCGCCGGCAGAGTGGATACCGGTCGTGCGGATACTGATTTCGGGATTGCACAGTATGAGAGAGATGGAACTCTGGATACCGGCTTCGGTGGAGATGGCAAGGTAACGACGGACTTTGGGAATTTCGGCAGCGATGATGCGAGGTCGATCGCGCGCTCACGTGGAAGGATCCTTGTAGGGGGCTTTACCAGCGGCATCGCCAATCCTGTGGGCGCTGCTTTCGCGATTGCACGTTACCGTTCCCATTGAAGCGCGACCATCAGTATTTGATTTGGCTTCAATGCAGAAACGAAAGTCGAAGAACGCGGAGGTGAGTAATAAAGACCGACCGACGACGCGATGTAGAGCGCCGAAGCGGTAAAGCTGTTGGCGGGCTGAGCGTACCTAGGGCTCGCGGACTCTCCTTGGGCTATATGCTTTCGCCCGCTGAAGCGGGCTCGTGTGTGGGCGGGCTGGCGTACCCAGGGCTCGGCGACTCTCCTTGGGCTACAGGCTTTCCGTGTCGTGAAAAGGGACCTCGGCTGCGCCAATTGGGAGCTAATTCGGCGCAGAGTTAATGACATCAGCGCCTTGACTGCCGAAGTCTATTCAAGCCTCGTTGAGTATCTGGACACCAAGGGCACATAAACGTGTCCCGCCGTTCGACACCTCAGACTGTGAGGGCGCCACACTCGCGAATCTCTCTCGTAAATTTCCGGTTTGAGCCGTTACCGCGTAGCAATAGCCCAGACTGACTTCAGACCGGGTTCGCGTTGTAGATGTGACCGATCGCCAATGTTCGTGATGATGATGACTTGTCTGAATTTAGTAACGCGCTCGGGTTAAGCGATCCCTGTTCTTAGCTTGGTCCAATCCTGTCTTCTCTTGCGTGCCTGAGACTCTCTGCTACAATCCACTCAAGCCTTCCCTCACCGGGCGAAAACCGATTTGATCCGTAATCCTGCCCCCGCCGGCTTGCACGACCAGTCAATTCAGGAATCCAATTTTAGGAATTCATGAAGGCTGGCGGCGCCCAGAACCGTAGAAACGTACAGGACTTGAGGACTCATCATTTTTTCTCAGTCAATCGCCGGAATCCTGTTAGTTCTGTCTTTTCTCCGAGGAGAATACATCGTGAATAACTCTCGCGCATTCCTCTTTATCGCACTTGTCGCTTTGTCACTTACTTCTCTCGCAGACAGTTCGACGAGCTTCTCGCAAGCGAGTCTCTACGAAGTCGGACCCGGTAAGCCGTTCCTCTCTATTGGCGCGGTGCCCTGGGAATCGTTGCTACCTGGGGACACGGTTTTGATTTACTATCGCGCGACACCATACAAGGAAAAGTTTGTGCTCTGTCGTCAGGGCACGGCTGCGGAGCCGATCACCGTGCGAGGCATTGCCGGACCAAACGGCGAACTTCCGGTTATCGACGGCAATGGTGCTACCACTCGCTCCGTGTTGAACTATTGGAACCAGGAGCGTGGCGTCATCAAGATCGGCGGCGCGAATACCCCACCTGACACTTTGCCAAAGTACATCACGCTGGAGAACCTCGATATCCGCAGCGCACGGACGCCCTACTCATTCATGGCTGCAAACGGAACGACCCAGAACTACACAACAAACGCTTCTTCGATTTATGTCGAAAAAGGCGAGAACATAATCATTCGCAACTGCCGGATTCACGATAGCGGTAATGGCTTCTTTGTCGCCTCAAGTGACTCGCTGGCGTCGCGCAATATCCTGGTCGAGGGTAATTACATTTACGATAACGGCATTGAAGGCAGCATCTTTGAACACAACAACTATACGGCCGCCGCAGGCATCACTTTTCAGTACAACCGCTTTGGCCCGTTGCGCGCCGGGTGTCCGGGAAATAACCTCAAAGACCGGTCCGCAGGCCTGGTAGTTCGATACAACTGGATCGAAGGAGGCAACCGGCAACTCGATCTGGTTGACGGCGAAGACAGCTCATTGATTCGAAATGATCCGCGTTATCGAGAGACATTCGTTTACGGCAATGTGTTGATCGAACCTGATGCGGCGGGCAATCGGCAGATTGCTCACTACGGGGGCGACAGCGGCGCGACCGCGAGCTATCGAAAGGGCACCCTCTACTTTTACAACAATACTATCGTATCGACTCGCACGGACCGCACAACGCTTCTCAGACTGTCCACCAACGACGAAAGTTGTGATTTCCGGAACAACATCGCTTATGTGACGGCAGCGGGTAACACCCTATCGCTTGTCGACAGCGCCGGCGTTCTGAACTTGAGTCACAACTTCTTCAAACCAGGTTTCGTTGCCACATTCGGGACGTTGACCGGGACGATAAATAACGACGGCACTTCGGTGCTCGGCGCGTCGCCGGGTTTTGTTGATGAAGCCAGTCAGGACTACTATCTCGCAGCCGGGTCAAATTGCATTAACGCAGGCACCTTCCTGCAACCGAGCGTTTTGCCGGCGAATGATGTCACCCGCCATTATGTGAAGCACCAACTGAGTGAGCTTCGCGTTGTTACCGGCGCGTTGGACATCGGCGCTTATGAAAGGCCGGCGTGTGCGTACGGGGCGACTTCATCGAATCAGTTTTTCCTGATGAACGGCGGCTCAGGAAGCCTCAATGTCACAACGGGGAGCTCGTGCAGTTGGACCGCTGTTCCAAGTGACAGTTGGATAACAATCGTCTCGGCCGATAGCGGAACCGGCAACGGAGTCGTCGACTTCGTGGTGAGAGATAACATGACCACGAGCGCGCGCCAGGCGACGATCGACATTTCGGGCCAGCTACTCACGATAGTCCAGGACGGAGGCTTAGGTGATGATTGCGGCTATTCTATCAGTCCCCACTCGCGGTCGGTTACGGCATCTGGAGGGAGCGGAGTGATCAATGTGAGTGCGGAAGAGCGATGCGCCTGGCAAGCGGTCTCCAGCGTCCCGTGGGTGACGATCACAGCGAATAGTGTTGGCATCGGCAACGGGACGGTAAGTTATGTCGTCGCTACAAATCCGGGCCCCGGCGGGCGCTCTGCCACTATCAGCATAGGAGGCAGGATATTCGCGGTAAAGCAAAAGGGATTGTGAACAGGAGTCCGTTGTTTAGTAGTTCCGCCTTCAGGCGGAAGTTCGGTGGAGTTCCTGGGTTTGTTCGTCCCTTGGGCACACCACTGAAGCATTATTGAGCGTCCGGGGGTAGCTCCATTTTTTGCAGGATGGCTCGATACAGCGGCTCTGTACCGCAAACCGTCAAAGACAGGGTTAGCTTTCACCCAGGCCATCAAGAAGGATCTCACCGCGAGGGCTTCCAGATTGTCCAGGGCTTTCTCTTTAAGCGCGTGCCCGTATGCGAGGGTTGGTTTTATTTGGAGCGGATAATGTTCAATGATCGAGGTGGACGAGCTGCAAGCCGGCTCTTTGATCCCGTAGATATGCGAGCTCAGTTCGACAGACCCATGCGACGAAAAACGGCTTGAAAGCGCGCCTCCGAACGCAAATTGTCGAACATCGGATCGGCGTTTGCGAAGGGCAACATAAAATTGTGACTCTCATAACTCTTTTCAAGCCATTCCAGCGCTTTCTCCTTCTCCCCGAGTTTCGCGTACGTCACAAACAATGAATATTTGTACCCGTTGTTCGGACTGGGTGATGTATGGTTACTCTCATACCTCAATAGACCTTTATAGCCAGACTGGCCATAAATCTCGCTAAGCTCCGCAATCTGTTTATCAGCGGCTTCTTTTGTGTTTGAATAAGCTTCCGATTGGAGCATCGCCCGATGGAGTCTCAGATAGAGGTCCAGGACTTTGTCAACTTCACCCTTTTTCAGATAGATATCTCGTAGGTATGCAAGCGCAAAGACAAAATCCGGTTGAACCTCCAGTGCCTTTTTGCAATAGCTCTCGGCCTGGTCATACTCGCGGGCGAAATAGTGCATCTGTCCCATATCGGCAAGGAAGTTGTGTGACATCGGGTCGATCGCCAACGCTTGCCGCATCTGGGTCTTTGCTTCTTCTAGTCGTCCGGTTATCGCCAATAGGGTTGCGTACCATTGATGTGCTGTGCCGTATCCGGGGCTGAGTTCGATGGATCGCTTAAAGTCTTCTTCCGCTTCGGACCATTGCCATCGGTTCATTGCCCGCGTAAAGCCGCGCGAAGCGTAAGCCTCTCCGAGCCTATCGTCCAGTCTTATTGCTTTATCGATAGCGTAATCAGGTTCTACCGCGTCATCGCCCATGGATAGGGTATCTGCCAGTCCAAGGTAAGCAAGCGCGAAGTTTGGATCGGTTTCCATTGCTTTTCGGAACAAACGTTCGGCCTGTCTCATTGCCTCGGGCGACCTCTTGTTCCAATGGAATCTGCCTTCAAGATAAAGCTTGTAAGCGTCCGAGTTCTCGGTCTGCCGCTTAGCTAAAGCGTCCCTCTCACTTCCGCTGATATTCAGTTCTAAGAAACTAACGATATGCTGTGGTATCGCGTTCTGAATCGCCAACCAGTCATCCGCTTTCTCGTCAAATTGCCCGGCCCAGATAGGCTGTTGATTGTTCACCCTCACCAGGCGCGCTGTAACCCTCATCCGATCATTAACTCTGTAAATGCTGCCTTCCAGCACGGTATCCACACCGAGCGTACGGCCCGCCGCAACAGGATCTTGTTCAGCGCTATTGAACTTCAAGACTGCGCTTGTTGGCCGGACGTTTAATGATTTGATCGCGCTCAACCGTGTAATCAAGGCATCCGCAATTCCGATTCCGAAGTGCTCCTCGCCGGTGTGCGGAGCGAGGTTCTTAAACGGCAAAACAGCGATCGATCTGATGGGCGCAGCACTTGTTGAGACGAGATTATTGGTGGCGGCCCAAAACAGGCTGAGCGCAGCGAGCAACACAATAACGGAAGCAGCAGAGAGAACCTGAGCGCGTCGAGTCCTTAAAACCCGCGTTACAGTGTTCGCGCGATACCGCGCGGGATGTGCATCGCTGGAATCATCAATCTCTTCCTCATATATTCGCAGATTGGCCCTGCGCTGCAGCACAACATCGGCTCCCTCAGCGTAAGTAGGATACCCGGCTGACTCAATCCATTTCTCGTTGACCTCGGCGTTGAAGCGATAGCCGCGCTTGGGCAAGGTCTCGATAAACTGACCCTGCTCGCCAAGCGCCTTTCTGAGAATAGAAATGTTCCGCTTCAGCCCGCCCTCTTCGACGACGACGTCGGGCCACACTTCAGTCAGCAGCGTGTCCTTGTCAACTACCGCGTGAGCGTTCCGAACCAGTACAACTAGCGTGTCGATCACTCGGGGCTGTAGCGAAAGTTGCTCTCCGTCCTTGTAGAGGAGCCGGTCGCTTACATCCAATCTTACAGAGCCAAACTCGTAGAAGTGTTTGATTTGATTAGCCATAAGTCTGCGAACCTTTTGCGAACCTTTTACGAACCTTTCACGAACGACTTTCCCGGTCGCCTCGGATAAGTTCCTGCCGCAGTCGCAGCTTTGAGGGTATTTAATTGACCAAACAGACCGCCTTCAAGGCTGCGGCATTCTAACGCCGGAGGCCGTTCGAAGTCTAGACCCGAGTTTAATTCAACTTCTCACGCACGAGGTGAAATTGAAGAGGCGAAAGACAGAGATCAATCTGGAGATCGAAGAGGCGATAGCTATTCGCACCGCAAGCGTTGTACTTGCCCATTGCACGGAGTGCCGAAATCAAATGCGAATGATCGCGGCTAACGAGGCCGGAATAATTGCCAAACTGCGCACGAGAGAGATCTACCGTCTTGTAGAAACTGGCCGGCTTCACTTCATCGAAGACCCGAACGGCTTGCTTTTCGTGTGTGCTGCGTCTTTGCGGCAACTCGGCAATGAATCGAATCCCACTGAATAAAAACTTTGGAGGCCAATATCGTGAAAAGCCAATCTTCATTTTCGCGAAATTCAAATAGGTTCTTCACGGACCCAAGAGCGTCCAAAAAACTTTCACTCACGATAATCCCACTCGTGTCGATCGCGGTGTTCTTTCTGCTTTTGCACCGAGTCGAGGCGAGCAACAAATTCTGGATCGCGGCGTCATCGGGCAATTTTAATGTTGACGCAAACTGGTCGCTTTCTTCGGGCGGGCCGCCGAACACTACCGCCCCGGGCGCGGGCGACGTCGTCTTCTTTGACGGGAACGGCCTGGGCAACTGCACCATCACTGCGATCGCGAATGTACAGGGCATCAACATTGGCAGTGGCTACACCGGCACGATCGCGGTGGCCTCCGGTATCACGCTTACGGTAGGTGGCAACGGCTTCAGCCAATCTGCGGGCACCTTCAACGGCGGAAACAGCACTATTGATGTCAACGGCAACTACTTGCTTCAAGGGACCGGCGTTTTCAACTCTACGACGGGAACGCTCTTCCTCGGGGCAACCTTCGACCATAACACTTCGACCAATCCGGGTGGCACCTTCAATCACAACAACGGCACAGTCACCTTCGACGGCAGCTTTGGGGGCATTAGCAGCGAGCTGTCGGGTACGATATTCAACAACCTCAACTTTGATCATACAGGCCAGAGGACGGTATTTAGCAGG
>DASRIZ010000126.1:0-5241 GCA_035649735.1 Blastocatellia bacterium
GGCTGGGCTTTACCTGAATGGACTGGAAGGGGCGCTATTAGAGGACGCGGTTGTGCTCGCGCGCCAGCATTGGCGAGAGTTTTTCTGATGTGGCCGTGGGCGGCGTTCATTGTCTTCATTCTAGTCCTGCTCGTACTGGATTTCGGTGTCTTCCACCGGAAAGCCCACATCATCACCCTGAAGGAAGCGCTGACCTGGAGTGGCGTGTGGATCGGCGTGGCGCTTGTCTTTAATGTCTTCATCTATTTCGCCTATCAATACCACTGGTTTGGACTGGACATTCCTGAAGCGGAACCGGACGGACGGACCGCGGCGGTTCTATTCTTCACGGGGTATATTGTCGAAAAATCGCTCGGCATGGATAACGTCTTCCTCATTGCGATGATATTTTCCTACTTCGGCATTCCGGCGATGTATCAACATCGAGTGCTGTTCTGGGGCATCGTCGGGGCTCTGGTCATGCGCGCGGTGATGATCCTAGCGGGTGTCGCTCTCATCCAACGTTTTGATTGGATCCTGTATGTGTTCGGCGCCTTCCTGATCGTCAGCGGGCTGCGAATGGCAATAGCGCCGCATGCTCCGGAGCCTGAGAGAAATCCTGTCATCGCGCTGGCGAGACGGCTGTTTCCCGTCACCCACGATCTCGCCGGCGAGCGCTTCGTCGTTCGGATCAACGGCAAACCGGCTCTTACCCCCCTCGCCCTAGCGCTGATCATGATAGAGACTAGTGATTTGATTTTTGCGATCGATTCAATCCCCGCCGTCTTCGCCATTACTGACGATCCGTTCCTCGTATTCACCAGCAACATCATGGCCGTATTGGGGCTCCGCTCGTTGTATTTCGCCTTGGCGGGTATTATCCATCGATTCTATTACTTAAGCTTTCGCTTTCACTGTTATTGGTTCTGATCGGCGCCAAGATGTTGTTGAAGGACATTCTCCATGCGCTGCCGGATACGACGTACTATACGCTGGGCGCGATTGCCCTCATATTGGCGGGCGGGATTATCGCTTCGATCATTCGGGCACGGCGCACGCCGGACTCCTACGAGGTGGACGTTCCCGCTCGGCGAAAGGCGGCAACCATGAGGAATGCCCCATAAAGCCGGCGATCGGGGACATGTGAGCACGAGCACGTTGGGCAAGGAACTGGGGCTTGTGGCTTATACTTCCTCGCGTCTGTCCTGTTCCCGAACCAGCCAGTAGACGCCTCCATAGCGCGCTGATCGATTGCGAGCCATCGTAAATTTACGGATTTTCGTGAGTGTTTTTCTGCCACTCGGCGATCAATAAATTGGAGTATTGGCTTTTGAATGCATTATTCCATCTTCCAGTGCTCCAATCTTTGCTAAGTTTGGCATAGCTGTTGCTCTTTCTCAGTGGATGCCATCGTCGATGACGCGGAGACCGACCCCTCGTCATTAGGTAGAGGTATGCGTCATCAGGCACCGCGGGTTACGTCCCCGGGGTGCCGGCGAGTTGATCAGACGAACATGAAGCACAACGTGGAGTTCAAAAACTTTGAGCCGGAAGAAAGGATCCGGAAACTGATCGCGCAACTGATCAACAAGCTTCAGAAGAGAGCCAAGCGCTTTCCGCCCGATGAGGTCTTTTTGAGATTGATGATTGAAGAGAATCCGGCCCGCAAACTCTATCACGTATCACTCGTATTGGAGATTCCGGGAAAGAACCCCGCCACCAAAAAAACCCTCGCCACTAAAGCAGACAGGCACGACCTTCATGAGACTCTTCGGGACGCGTTTGACGAGATCGAGCGGCAGCTTGAAGCATACAAATCGACTTTACGCGGGGAGCATCTGTGGAAGCAACGCGCGAGGCGAGACAAGCTTCGACAGATGAAGGCCGCTGTGGTTCCGCTCGAACAAGACAATCGAGAAATTTTTTTTTCGTTGGCGAGCCGGCAACTGAAGGGACTGTATCAATTTGTCCGCCACCAGCTTGCATACTTTGAGTCTGTGGGCGACCTGATCCCCGGCGAGCTGACTCCGGAAGAAGTGGTGGACGCAGTGCTGCTGCGAGCTTACAGGGAGTTTGTCAAAGACCCTGCCGAAAGGGACATCGGCAGCTGGCTGACCGAGCTTGCCACAAAGCAACTCGAGTCTGAAGTCAAACGATTGACTTCGGAGCGCGAAGGCACCGTCCACATAGAAGAGGATATTCCGGAGACCCCTCCGACGGAAGAGGTCTCTACTCTGCGGGACGAGATCCTGGATTTTTACCAGCCGGACGAAGACCTGAAGCTAGAAGATATCATTCCGGATATAAAATTTCCGACGCCGGAGCAGATAGCGGAAATCAAAGAACTGCGGCGGTGCGTGAATGCAGCTCTGGCTGGGCTGCCGAGAGAGTGGCGACAAGCCTTGTGGCTGCGCCATGGCGAAGGCCTAACCGGCACAAAGCTCGCGAAAGCCGTCGGGAGGCCGGAGCCGGAGATTGAGCGCATTCTTGAATCTACGCTCCAGTACCTCCGCCAGAGGCTCGTCGAGTTGGGCTGTAAATTCGACGAAAGCAAGAGTCGACCGCCGGTGCCGCCGCAGAGGGAGGTAAATTCCGAAGCGCAGGCTGCAAAGCGGGGCGCCGGAAGGTGATGCGGTCGCGGCAAAAAGCCCGCAAGCTTTATCAGTGCACATTGTCGCAATGCGCGATATCGGTCTTATGAAAGGGCGTCAAGAAAATGGCTGATCCGCAATTGATTCGCTGTCCCTCCTGCGGTGCGACCAATCGAGTGCCGCGCGAAAAGATCGCCCAAGGGCTTCAACCTGTATGCGGACGGTGCAAAACGCCACTGCTCGCCGACAACAAGCCCGTGACGGTCACGGATGCCACGTTTGCGGCCGAGGTCGAGCGCTCGCCCCTGCCGGTGTTACTCGATATGTGGGCGCCGTGGTGTGGACCGTGCCGTACGCTGGCGCCGGTGATCGAGGAGTTGGCGGCGGAAATGGCCGGTCGCGTGCGCGTGGCGAAGTTGAATGTGGATGAGAATCCGGCGACCGCGGCGCGTTTCCACGTACAGAGCATTCCGACTCTACTCGTGCTTAAAGGAGGGAGAGAGATGGAACGCATTGTGGGCGTGCAGCCCAAAGCAGCCATCGTACAGCGGCTGGAAAGAGCCGCTGCCTGAGGCGAGCGAAAGTCCTAGAGTTCAACGTTCAAAGTTCAATGTTCAAGGTCCGAATGAGTTAAAACGTTGAACCTGGAACGTTAAAACTTGAACATCCTTGCGCCTCTGGAGCGCTTGTACAAGATGATATCCAAGGCTGACATCGAGCAGATTGTCGAACGCAAGGCGGTCCTCACTGCCCAACCCTATCTCCCAAGTAGCTCCGCCTACGTTCACCGCGAAACATAGAGAATCCGATGATCGGCGCAACACAAAGAGTCGAAAGGATTGAAAGGGTGCAGCAAACGCACCCGACCCCACGTAGGTACTTGGAGTTAATCCAGGACGGCATCGTGTTTTGCCTGTGCGTGATGCTGCTTGTGACCATGGGAATAAAACTCTTCCACCTGGGCAAGCTCCTAATTGAGGGCACTGATTTTTCTTTGGTAGTCGGCGATATCTTGTTCATACTCGTGCTCGTAGAACTATTCCGTCTGCTGCTCATCTATCTGGAGGAGCATCGCGTCTCGGTGGCGACGATGGTTGAGGTCGGAATCGTGGCCACATTGCGCGAGGTCATTCTGATAGGTGCTTTGCACATCGAATGGCAGCGGTTGTTGGTGGTATGCGCGTTTATCGTGACACTCGTCATGGTACTGCGCCATGCCGGGATCCGATCGCATTCTACAGACAGTGGAGAAGCATGAGATGATATCCAAGGCCGACATCGAGCAGATTGTCGAACGCAAGGCCGCACCGGACAGCCCGGTTCTTAGCGCGTATCTCGATATCGATCAAAACAAAACCAGCAATCTGCATCGCCGCTTCGAAGCGTCGCTCAAAGTCATGCTTCGGTCCATCGAAGTACGATTGGACGAAAGGCAGTTGAGAAGCTTTTCCGCCGATGCCGAGCGCGTCAGGCAGTTTGTTTCCCGCCTGGAGCCGGGGGCGAAGGGATTGATCCTCTTCTGCGACGATTCGGAGAACTTCTTCTGGGCGCGCGAGATCAAGGCTGTGGTGCGAAACAACGCGCGCTGGAGCGACACGCCGTACATTGTGCCGCTGCTCGCAATTCTGGATGAGTACGAGCGCTACAGCGTCATACTCGTGGATAAGGCTCACGCCCGACTGTTCACCGTCTTTATCGGTGAGATTGTAGAACACCACGACGCGCTGGCGCCCGCCCCCGTGAGACACATCAAGACAAGCGGGACCGATCATATCCTTTCGGAGACTCGCTTCCAGCACAAAGCCGATATGCACGTGCATTGGCATCTGAAACACGTGGCAGAGAGGCTCGACAAACTGGTTGATCAGTACGCATTGGACCGGCTGTTGCTGGCGGGGCCCGTCGAGGTAACCAGTGAACTACAGCATCTTTTGTCCAAGCGCGTGCGCAACCGTGTCATCGAGCGGCTCTCTTTGCCCATTAAGGCGAGCGAACATGAAGTCCTCGAAGAGGCGCTCAGGGTAGAGCGACGGGTTGAACGGCAAATGGAAAAGCAGATTGTCGAGGAACTAATTGCCGGGGGCGACGGGCACCACCCGTTCACACACGGACTCGAGCCCACGGTGCGCGCCTTGTGTGAGAAGCGAATCTGGCGGCTGGTTTACGCCGGCGGCTTCAGTCCCAGCGGCGGCCAGTGCGCCCACTGCGGCATGTTGTTTGCCAGAACCGATGGCTCTTGTGATTACTGCGGCGGGGCAATTAAGCCGGTGGATGACCTGCTGGAGCAACTGTTGGAACGTGTCCTGGAGCAGGACGGGAAGATTGAGGAAGTAAAGAGCGATGCGGCGATTCGTCTTCAGCAAGTAGGCAACATAGGCGCGATTTTGAGATTTTAAAACGGATGAAGCATCGGAGTGATGGGGCACTGGAGTATTGGGTTTGAGAGCATCACTCCACTACTCCAATCTTCATGCTGTACCTGAGGTGTGGTTATGACCGTAGCAAGCATCGATACGATTCCACCGGAAGAACTGAAAGGGCAGCCTGTTCTGATTCGGATCGATGTAACAGATGAAATCAAGCTGCGCGATTCGCTGCCTACACTAGCTTTTCTTGCGGAAGCAAGCGCGCGCGTGGTCGTCGCGACTCATTACGGATCGGGGCCGGACGC
>DASRIZ010000127.1:0-13662 GCA_035649735.1 Blastocatellia bacterium
ACGTTTCCGCGCGATCTCAATGCTGCGCGGTGTCAGATCAACCCCGGTAACAATCGCGCCGCCACGAGCGAACTGGAGCAGATCCGTGCCTGTTCCGAACCCTACTTCAAGTAACCGCTGGCCGGGATAGTCATTGAAGCCGACCGCCCTTTTTATCCATGGCGCATACTGGACGTACCGATCGCGTTCTATCGCGTCGAAATACTCGCGCGTCCCAAACTCCAAGTCGCTGGCTACCTGGGCCCCGCACGGATTCGCGCTCCATTGCGCGCGCGCTCGCCGCTTGAACTCATCGATTCGTATCGAGGACGTTGAAGTCAGGATCGGATTTTCGGTTTTCGATGAGTTCATTGGGAGACTCGAGTGTGTCGTGGATCAGTCTATCCCTACAGGGCTCACGTCCTTCAACGTGCGACGGACCCTTCGATAGTAGAGAAGGTGCAGCACGTAGTCCAGCGCCATCGCACCGGCGGCTGACCACGCTGCACCATAAATCCCAAAGCGAGGCACGGTAAACGCAAGGGCAGCGATGGTCGCGGTGCCGGTGATCAGCACGATGTTCCGCAACTCCGCGCCGCGCCCGTGCGACGCCAGGAAAACGTTGTATGGCTGGAACAGCCCGACAAAACAATTCATCGCCGCAAATGGAACAAGCAGCGGCGCGGCCTCGCTGTACTTCGGAAAAACAAACCGAAGGACTATCGGTCCAAGCACGATAAGCCCAGCTGAAGCGGCGAGAAGAGTAGCAGCGTTCCACCGTGTGATGCGCGACGGCACTCGGGGGAGTCTGGAGAATGCACGGAATCTGGTGGTGGATAGCGCGCGGCTCATCATCGCAATGGGATTGCTGAACTTCTGCGCTATCGCATACATTCCGAGCGGCGCGGTGCCGCTTAGAAAGTAGCCGATCGCGAGGTGATCCGAGCGCGATGTAGCCATACCGCTCAGACGCGCGAGATAGAGATTGAATCCGTATCCGCGTGTCTCGGTGAGCGTCAATTTGATGTACTGCGCCGCACCCGCAAAACTTGGCTGCATCCGGACAATCGTCCACACTGACGCCAACCCGGTGGCGGCCAAATAGGCTCCCAGAGCACTCCCCGCGGTCAGGCTCTGCGTGGCTACCAGTACGGCCAACAAAAGCAGGTTGCCGCCAGACATAATCAATTGAAATAGAGAGAGCCTGCGAATCTGATTGAGGCCCTGGCAACTCTGCTCGATCAACAACTGGAACGGCTGAAAAACCGCCAGCGCTGCCGTCGCGATCAACAGCCATCTAACGTCTTTGTTGAAGATCGAATCGATCGGAGTCGCCGCGAGCGCGATGAATGTGGCGAAAACAACGCTGATCGAAATCGTGATGAGTACGAGCGCGCCCAGGATTTTCCGTTCGCTGTTTCGGTCGTGCGCGAGCGCCAGTACCCGAGCCCCGGCCGACGATATACCAAACTCGAAGAAGAGGCTTGCCAAAACGATGATGCTCAGACAGAAAGCAAAACGCCCCATTTCCGCCGGGTCCATCCATTTCGCCTGAATAAAGCTGGCGCAGAACCCCGCGAGCATCGATGCAGTCTGCGCTGAGAAGAGCATGCCTGCCTGTCGGGGCGTCTCACGGTTGAGGAAGCGAAGATATAGCCCGTGTATTCTGTTGGAAGGCGTCATGTGGTCTCGGCGCTTTTGCGCGCAGTGATTTACTAGCTTACTGCGAAATCATGCCAACCGCAGCTTCAACCGGCTGCGATTCAGGAAGCGGTTGCTCTAATTCGATGTGACCGCGCCAGCCGGCAGAAGCTCGAAAATTGAAGACCACATCGCGGGTTGTCATAATAGTTTTCAAACGAGGAACGTTCGAGAGCGGTCGAATCTGTTCAATCGCGAAACCGGGTACGAATTCCCGCATCTGATCGAGCGCATGCCGGTAAAGCGGAATCCGGAAGGCATCGAAACCCATCAATCGCGCTGCCAGCCAGTCGACGGCCACAGGATTGAATCCCGCGAGCACGATCCCGGACGGGAACGCCGTAGGATGCAGCGGTCCTTCGCCTTCGCCGCCGATCACTCCGTCAATAACTGAAAAGTATCTACGAGCGGGTTCATTTTGTAGCCGACCGTCGGGACCGGCGAATAGCAGGATTCGATTCAGGTCAAGGACCATTCGCCACGCGGTATCATTTCCATGCCAATTGCCGTAAGAAAAGGTTGGCCTGGACGAGCCTGCAAAGGACCCGAGAGCCTTTCGGAACGCTCTCCAGCCGAGAAATGGATATTTGCCGTAAGGCCACCAGCGTCCAAGCAGAATGTCCGACAGCATACGCTCGGCGCGATCCGCCCATCCCGGATCGGAGAACTCGTCACCGCCATTGGCCTTTGAGCCTACGCGATAATGAGCCAGATGGTTTTTGTCGGTGTTGATCCCGACCATGTTCTTCAGGTTAAGAGTCGCTCCCACTTTTCGATGGACCTTCAGTTTGGCCACAGAGATCACCACATCGCTGGATAGAACTTCGCGGGCTACGACATACTCGTGGCGATGAGCCTCGTGTGCCTGCACAGTTTCTCGCCGCGAATAGTCAGCTCCGTACAACAATCGGCCGTCGATCTCGTCCATCGAACTGCTTTTGTCGAGGCACACCTGTATCGACCCGCCGTTGTTTAGTGGTTTGCGCTCCCAAACGATCCCATGTTTATAGCGAGTTTGCTCCTTTCTAAAATCAACCAGGCGGAGCGATATGCCTCGCAGAGCACAAGCCGATTCAAGAAAGCTCGCCAGGGTATTCATACCCGAGGTCTGGCAAAGGCTGGCGAAGTCGCAGTTCATCTGAGGAGCATCGCCGATCACCAATTCGCCGTCGTCGGCCAGTGCAATGATGACATAGTCGCAAACGGCTCGAATCACTGAAGGATGGGTAATCACCGCTTCAAGGGGACCCGGACCGGCGTTGTAGTGCAGCACGAAATTCGGCTTGATGAGGACGCGCTGTCCACGGGAAATAAGCTCGCCAAGAGGATTCCACTCCGGCCGTCCGAAGTTACCCTTGTCCATTCCCAGGAGCCGAAACGAGTCGCGCACCAGTTTGTATACATGGTTGGCCGGATCAGTTGATCGTTGCTTGTGCGGATACTCAGGGTACAACTCAGGCGGATCAAAGGGAGACCCCGTAGGATAACAGCTGTCTCCGGAAACGAGGCTGACATCCAGGTTAGCTAGGAGACTTTTCAAGACGAACCTCATCTAGGACAGATCTTGGAAGGTCCAATTCCCGAACCACTAAACGGAACTTGCCGCGAGGCATTAGCGGGATGTCGTCCGCGAGATTGAGCGAGACCTCCATGGTATCTCCCATCTTTTCGTTAAGCGCCGCAATGATGCGCTTGGAGTCTCGATCTGAGTAGCTCGATTTTCGCTTTATTCGTAATTCTACCTTTCCCTTCTCGTGCTGATAAAACTGAAGCTGATAGACGTTGTCGAATATATCGCTGTGCATATTCAGAGCGGTAACGGAGATCAGGTTGTCGAGCTTACCAACCAGCATCTCTTGGATTCTGCGACCAAGTGTTTCTTTTATGAGCGGATAATTACGCCCGCACGCGCATTGCTTCGGTCCAACCACCGCCCAGTCGTCGGTGCGGTACCTGATCAAAGGCATCGCAAAATTATCCAGCGACGTTCCCACCAACTCACCCATCTCGCCTTCCTGTTCGGCGGCCGCGCCATTCTCCTTGATAACCTCAGCAACACCGTACTCGGGGAAGATGTGGTAATCAGTGCTGACTTCACATTCAGCCGCAAGAATCGTGTTCTCCGTGTGACCGTACCATGAAAACAGGCGGGCGCCATAGAACGACTCGATGAATTCTCTTTGCCCGGGATACAAATTCTCTGAAGCCCCCAGGATTGCGCGAAAGCGAGGAGCCTCAATGCCGATCTCGTTCAGGCACCGGCCGAAATCAATAGCCGCCGAGGGATATGAATGAAGATAGGGCAGCTTCTTTTCGCGCATGACTCGCGCATATTCGGCTGCGTTTGGCGGTGTCATGTGGAAGTTTGAAAAGCTAAAGGCGCGCTCAGCGGAATCGTATTTCCAGTGGCGGTTGCTTTTTACGCTCCATCCCATCAGCACTGCGCGCCGATCTCCGTGATGAAAGCCGACTCGTTTCCATTGCGTATAAATGAAGGCCTTTTCACGGCCGCCACTGTATTTCATGTTATACAACCCAAGCGGCTTACCCATTGTTCCGCCGGTGGTGGAGTACAACATTTGGCGGTGACTGATGTTCTCGGCCAGCAAATCTTGCCTTCGTGCGCGAATAGTATCTCTGTCAAGCAGGGGAAGCCCGCGGAGATCGGAGAGTGTTCGAAATCTCTTCGGATCAAACCCCACCTGATGAAACAACTCCCGGTAGTAGGGCACATGCTCGGCGCAGTGCCGGAGAATTAGCTGCAACTTCGAGATCTGATATTCGACCAGGCGTTCCTCGCTCCACTTTTGAGATTTCTCGAGAAACTCGAGCGTAGGCTGGAAGGACGGGCCAAAACAAATTCGTGGAGGAAGACGATAATAAGCGGGTCTCAAAATCGCCTTGAGTTTTCTTTTTATCATCGAATCTTCGAAAGCACCCCGCGGTGCCCGTAATCAACGAACAGGGAACCGCTGTGTATCCACGTCCACTTCGTGTCCGGCCGTTTGCTTGACCGCTTCTGCGCCGCTTGCGCTGCCTTCAATCCAATGGTCGTACCATAGATTTAAGTTCAACAATGTCCAAAGAAAGAACCCGTAATTAGCCCGTGCTGACCGATGCTCGTCGAGAAGGTGTCTCACAAACTCGTAGTCGAACAGCTCGAGCCGGCGCATCTTTGAATTAAAAAGCGTGTCCTCGACAAAGCTTCCAAGCCGATCCAGCATCCATTCTTTCATCGGCGCGCCAAAACCTTTTTTCTTGCGCTGAAGAACACTCTCCGGCACTACCCCCTCGAGGGCCCTCTTGAGAATATGCTTGCTCTCTCTGTTGCGGTATTTTGTCTTTCGCGGAATCGCCATCGCAAACTCGACGAGTTTATGATCGAGAAACGGAACGCGCGCCTCGACTGATGCCGCCATCGTCATTTTGTCCACACGCATGAGCAGCAATTCCGGTAGCCGCAGCTTAAGCTCCTGATAGATCATTCGTTCGAGCACGTCCGCATCCGGCTTTGCGTCGAGCAGCCGGTCAAGGTTGGTTCGCACAATCGGGTAGGATGAAAGATCCCTCGCATGCCCGTTCGTCAACCGGCGACGCGCCGACGGAGTAAACAGCTGCCGTTTGTATGTCTCGTCAAAAAATACCGCGCCGCCCCAGAACATCTCCTCACCATCCGCGAATCTCCTCAGCAGATCGCGCGCGGGCGTTCGCAACCTCAACGGCAACCGCGTTTTCCCCGCGCTGAGAATGGCGCCGCCTGTCGTCGCGATCAGCTTGCGAGCCGCCCCAGGCAGCTTTTCCAGATAGCGCCATGCATAATCGTGAAGCTTAAGGTAATAACCGTAGTGTTCGTAGCCGAAGAACAACTCATCGGACCCTTCGCCAACCTGCACGACCTTTGTCCCGGTTTCGCGCGCAAGCTTTGAGACATAATACAGCGGCACGCAGACCGGATCTGCGAGCGGCTCGTCCTGGTGAAATACCAGATCCGGCAGAAAGTCCAGCAGGTCTTGTTGAGAAATCAGCACCTCGTGGTGCTCGGTGCCAAACTCGCGTGCCACGTAGCGCGCTTCATCGATCTCGTTGTACGCGGGGTCGTCCTTGAAGCCAACCGTAAAAGTCCTCACCGGTCGATCCATCAGCTCGGCCATCAGCGCCACGTTCGCGGTTGAGTCGATCCCGCCTGAAAGGAACACGCCAAACGGGACATCGCTCATCATCCGCTTGGCGATCGATTCCTTGAGCAGCCGGCGTAGCTCTTCGGCAATTGCTTGCTCATCTTTAACAAGCAGCGGATCAAGCGGAGGCGAGATTGCGTCCCAGTAGCGCGTAATCTTCACTTCGCCACGCGCATCGCAGGTGAGCATGCATCCGGCCGGCAGTTTTTGAATGCCCGCAAACAAAGTCTGGGGCGCGGGCGTGGTCAAAAAGGTCAGATAGTGATAAAGCGCTTCCTGGTCGACGCCGCGCGACACTGACGGGTGCTCGAGTATGGCTTTTATCTCAGAAGCAAAGATTAAACGGCCGCCGGTTAGCGTGTAATAGAGCGGTTTTACACCGACGCGATCGCGAGCCAGCACCAGTCGCTTCGCGGATTCGTCCCACAACGCGATTGCGAAGTCGCCTTCAAGCTCGTCGACGAAATCCAATCCGCGCTCTTCGTAGAGATGAATGATCGTTTCGGTGTCGGTGCGCGATCGGTAGCGATGGCCTTTCGCTTCGAGCCCGGGTCGCAACGATTCGTGATTGTAGATTTCACCGTTGTAGGTTATCCAGACTTGCCCATCTTCGTTGGGCATCGGATTACGACCGGCCGGTGAAAGGTCTACAATGGCAAGCCTGCGGTTTCCCAATCCGATGCGGCGGTCCGCGGTCACGTAAGCGCCGGCGTCATCGGGTCCGCGATGGGTCATCGTGTCGCGCATGCGAACGATCATCGACTCGCTCACCGCGGGCTGACTGACGCCGTATTCATAGATTCCGCAGATTCCACACATAAATCAGAGGTCAGAGGTCAGAAGTCAGAGGTCAGTACTGGGGTTCCGGTGTGGTGACGCCAAATAACTGGCCAGGACGCTCTCTCTCCTTTCTTCGGCGCCGAGCCGGTACGGGATCACCAGGACTACATTCTCAAAAGGCACCTGACTGCTGAGTCGAAAAATGATACCAGAAGACTGAATGCGAGCGCTGTAGCTGGTCGAGACCCAGCGCTCCGTGAGTTCAGTCTCCAACGACGGTTTTGAAACGGACATAATCGCGACTGCGGATTCCTGGTCGCGAACAACGACGCCCTCGTTGCCTCCGATTTGCGCTTCGAGCCCGGCGTCGAGGTTGAAGAAAAACTCGAATCGATGAAGTCCCTCGCCGGTGAGGATATCCCGAATGATCCAATATCCCTCTCGCTTATCGAACTCAACTATCCGTCGATGGGTGACAGGCGAAGCCAGCCGTCGATAAGCGTAATGCTCGGCGTCGAGGAGATCCCGTTCTGGAGTGCTCTCCCATTGATTCACGTGTGGGCGGACGTTCTCGGCAAACGCAAACAGGTCGCCCGGGTTCACACTGCTGATCTCCTCCCCATCGACTCGAACGGTATTGTGGTAAGCGGTCGACCGGAACAGATTTCGTTGCTCTTCGCTCGCCGTGTAGACATACGTCCCAGGGTCGCGGATAAAAGTTCGATTAAACGCGGAGATCTCAATCGACAGTGCGTCCGAATGAGCGTGCGAGCCGCGTCCGCGAGCCCCGTGATCACCGCAGTCGACTATTGAGTACAAGCCTCCCGCGCGCTGGACGAATATCTGCGCCCGTGGAAACCCGCGCGAGCCTGGGTCAAATCCGTTGATCGGCAAGCGTTCAAACGTGTCGACACTCGATTTTCCAAACCACCAAATCGCTTCCTCGTCGATCTCGCTCGATAATTTGAACCGTCCGCTTCGAAAGAGCACGGCGCCGATCGACATCAAATAAGAATGATCCGCCGCCGGCCGGTCTTTAAATCTGACGAGCCGTCCGTCATCGGAGTCTCCGATCGCCGGCGCAGTGTGATCTGGCTTCAAATAGCAGCGGACGAATTCAAACATCGATTCCAGCCGTTCTTGAAACGCCTTCCCGGGGTCGAAATTCGCTTCCGGACATAACGAGTAGAAGAGCGCAAAGATCTCGAGCACGAACCGGTGATAACCAACCGAGAGCTCGTAATCGACGCCGTCGGCAAGGACTTGCCGATTCATCTCGGTCACCAGCCGCCGAGCGCTGAAGTCGCGCCAACCTCGGGCGTCTCGAAACTCGGGCGCCGTGGTACCGATCGCAAAAAGACCTATCAAGTCGGAAAGAAAATGATTGCTTGGAGTGCGATATGAGAACTCGAGATTCGCGCGAATGAATCGCCCGTGAGCCAACAACATCTTAAGGATTAGTTCGAACGCCTGGTCGGTCAGCTTCTGTGAGCCACGAAACATCTGCAGGGCGGTGATGACGTTCACGGCGCGGATGCCTGCTTCCATCGCATTTGTCCAGTTGACTCCGAAACGCGGGGGATTGGTCTGATACCACGAAGCGAGCTGAGCTAAAAACTCATCGGTGTACCGCTCGTCGTTCGTCAACAGATATGCGCGGCCAAGCGCGACCAGATGGTGGAGACGATTGAGCTCCCACAGCACACGCACGTCGGCGCCTTTCCCGATTACCAGCGGCACTCGTGTGTAATGAGAAACCGGCCATCGCGCATCTCCGTACGGATCGCGATGCCAATCGATCTCAGGCATGAGACCAGCTTCACGACCGAAGAGTTTGATGCGGTGATCGAGAATAGCTTCTGCGTCGATGCGAGATTGAACAATCGATTGGGGAGAAAGTGTTTTGACCGCGGCGGTCGTGTCGGCGAGATCCGCGAGACCGGGTAAGAGAGGGAGCTCCAGATTTGCGCGCATCCTATGCGCGAAAGCGCCAATCGAGTTGCCGCCGACCGACCGCCGCAGATCCGATTCTGAGATGTATGTCTCCCGGGAACTATCGGAAGCGCGTCTCAGCGCTCGAGCGAGTCGCCTTCGAGCGCGGAGGGTTGATTCGCCGGCGAGCTCGCGCAGGGTCATGCCTTTGATCTTGCTGCGAATTTTTTGAGACCGTATCAAGTCAATCGAAGACAGTCAGATGCAATACCCCCAACTTCAGTTGGGGGTCTGGAATTTGGACATTTCGCTCGCCAATTTCAGCAAGACAACAAAGGATAACCGCGTAGCGGTGTCCTCTCGGTAGCCTGCGTGGAGTGGACGACACCCTGGGCCGCGTAGCGGTTACCTCTGGGCGTCAAAATCGGATTTCTTGTCAAAATAGGTAACCGCTACGCGGCCCAGGGTGTCGTCCACTCCACGCAAGCTACCGAGAGGACACCGCTACGCGGTTACCGCCAACGCAGTTTGTCGACGAGAGACTAAAGTTTTGTCCAACCCCCAACTTCAGTTGGGGGCGTTACCGCGTTAGCTCATTTCTTCAATCGCGTCTACTATTCGACCTGCCGCGCGGCCGTCCCAAAGCTCCGGCGCGCGTGCTCCCGGAGTGGGCCGCTCAAGAGCTGCGAGCGCCTCACTCTTGATAACCTCTGGGTCGCTACCCACGACTCGGTTGGTACCCTCGGTCACCGTTATCGGCCGCTCGGTGTTTTCTCTGAGTGTTAAGCAAGGAATGCCAAGTACTGTCGTCTCTTCCTGAACGCCGCCGCTGTCGGTCAAAACCAGGCGGCTGTTGCTGTACAGATGCAGGAAGTCCAAGTATCCCAATGGGTCGGTTATCAGCAGCGAGCGGTGCCGGCGTATGCGTTCCTCGAGCCCGAACTGTTTCAGGCGATCCCGCGTCCTGGGATGAATCGGAAACACGATTGGCAATCGCTCGCATATTACCTCGAGTGCGTCCAGGATTCCGCATAGAGTCTCCTTGACGTCAACGTTCGACGGCCTGTGCAAGGTCATCGCGCAGTATTTGCCCGGCTCGAGATTGAGTCTGTAGAGAATCTGAGAGCGGCGCGCTCGCTCCAGGTTTCGATGCAGCGAATCGATCATCACATTCCCGACAAACCGGATCTTTTCTGGCGCTACTCCCTCTCGAAGCAAGTTTTCGTTTGCGTCTCGAGAAGGGGTGAGCAACAGATCCGCAAGCGCATCCGTCACAACTCGGTTGATCTCCTCAGGCATCGTTCGGTCGCGGCTGCGAAGACCAGCCTCGACGTGGGCCACTCGCACCAGCTGCTTGGAGGCGACGATCGCCGCGGCCATCGTGGAGTTCACATCGCCTACAACGACAACCCAGGCAGCCGGATGCTGCAATAAAACCTGTTCAAAGGCGATCATCACTCGAGCTGTCTGCTCCGAGTGAGAACCCGAGCCCACTTCGAGGTTTATATCGGGTCGCGGAATCTGCAGGTCATCGAAAAACGAGTCGCTCATCGACTCGTCGTAATGTTGCCCGGTATGGACGAGCAGGGGCTCGATTCGAGCGGGACGGCGGCGCATCTCATCGATCACCGGCGCGATCTTCATGAAATTTGGCCGGGCGCCGACGACGTTGATTATTCGAAGCATCGCTATTATTCAGAGAATCAAGCTTCGGCCCGCGTCCGGCCGCTTCGTATTCGCGAATTCAATCCGGTGTGAGCACTGAACTCGGCAGGAAGTCTAACTTCGGCGTATTGGACTGCACAAGGTCAGCACCTTAAAACGCGAAAGGCACCGGGAGCTTAAAAACTCCCGGTGCCTTGTGGTGAAATTGACTGACTGTTGTTAGCGTCGGCCGCGATTCCGAAGCAGATAGTACAACGCGCCGCCGCCACCGCCGATCAGCGCTCCGATACCTGCGCCTTTGCCGCCGCCGACAATTGCTCCGACGCCGGCGCCAACCGCGGCCGGCCCAGCTATGGTTAGAACAGTGTTCCGCGTGGAGTTACGATTACGATAACCGCGATAGTAATCCTGCTCGTAGTAACGTGTGCCGGCTACGCGACCATAGTACGGCTGCCCGTTGTAGCGGGTCCCATTGTAGTAGCTCGAACCGTAGTTAGACCCAACGTACGGCGACGCGTAATAACGCTGCCCCGCTACTCCGTAATTCGAGTTGGATCCATAGTAGCGTGAGCTCACCGAGCGATTACAGTCTCTTCGACGTTGAGCTTGGGTCTCAGGTGCGACTGCCAGGGAAATGATAGTAACGGCAAGAACGAGTGCTGCGATTCTCTTTGACATTAAAGCCTCCTGATGTCGTTGGGATTCAGCGGAATAGCGGCAACTCGAATGCCATCCGATGACCCAACGGTGCTTTCGCGATTTCCACGGGAAAAATACAACCGCCCCGCACGATCAGACGCGGAGGTGCTCCATTTCGTGTGGTCGCTGCCCGATATGCTCAACCAGGAGCCAAGGCTTTATGTTGAATAACGATTGACTCGGCAGCGGCAGACCCCATAGAATCTGCTTCGTCAGTGGAATGCTCGAACGGCGGGGAATCCGTCAAATCCATATCGCAGAAACTCCTGGAGTAGATATGAAAAAGGCACGTCTGGTTGTGCTCGCGTCCGTAGGATGTTTTGTCATCGCGCTAGTCGGATCGAATCGTGTGAGTAGCGCAGGCAATGCACCCTTGACCTTCTCAAAAGATATCGCGCCGATTCTCTACAAGAACTGCGTCGCCTGTCATAGACCGGGCGAGATCGCGCCGATGTCGCTGATTACCTACAAGGAGGTCAGGCCGTGGGCCAAAGCGATCAGGGAGAAAGTGGCCAGTCGGGTGATGCCGCCCTGGCATCCCGATCCGCAATTCGGCAAGTGGGAAAACGATCGGCGGATGACCCAGAAGGAGGTCGATGCGGTTGTCGCGTGGGTTGACAGCGGGGCTGCCGAGGGCAACGCCAAGGACCTGCCGCCGATGCCGAAGCTCGCGAGTGGTTGGCAGATCGGCGAGCCCGACATCGTCTTCCAGATGCCGACCGAATTCACGGTTCCAGCCGAAGGAACGGTTCCATATCAGCACTTCACCGTAGCGACGAACTTCAAGGAAGATCGATACGTCCAGGCTCTCGAAGCGCGAGCAGGAAACCTCTCGGTTGTGCACCACATCGTGATGTATGCGAGAGACCCGGCTGAGCAAGCTCGCGGACGCGCGCAGTCGCGGAAGTTCAACATCGCTGATGGAATCCTGGGGGCCCTCTCCCCGGGGCAGACTCCGTTTATCGCCAAACCCGGACAGGCGAAGTTGATCAAAGCTGGTTCACAGCTGGTGTTCCAGATGCACTACACGCCGAACGGTAAAGAGACAAAGGACCGCTCAATCGTCGGTCTAATTTTTGCCAAAGGCCCGGTTGACAAGCTAGTGAATTCAAAAGCCGCGTTCGAAACGAGGTTTGCAATTCCGCCGGGGGCTGAGAATCACGAGATAAAAGCTGTGTACGAGTTCGAGGAGGACTCACACATAATCAGCCTGATGCCTCACATGCACGTTCGTGGGAAGGATATTGTTTATCGCGCGATCTATCCCGACGGGCGCTCTGAGATTTTGCTCTCGGTTCCGCGATACAATTTCAACTGGCAGGTTTACTATTATCCGCTAAAGCCGATCGCGGCGCCGAAAGGGACTCGCCTCGAGGCCGTCGCGCATTACGACAACTCAACCAGGAATCCACTCAATCCCGATCCGGGAAAGGAAGTCAGATTCGGCGAACAGACCTGGGACGAAATGATGAACGGGTTCTTTGATTTTACGGTCGATAACCAGAAGCTTGGCGGAGAACGGGCGGCAAGCGCGTCTCAGAAGTGAAACCGTTTATCTATCGCTGTTAATCAAAAAAGGCTGCTCTTGAGGAGCAGCCTTTTTTGATTGTAAGGTTGTTGCGAACTGCCGTTGAGCTTATTTCACGTCGAACGTGCCGGTCAATACATCGGTCCCCCATTGAACGCTGAATGCAGCCTTCCCCTTTGCGTCCTTGAGAGTAATCGTCACTTGATCAACCGAGTCTTTTGCCGTTGTGTGCTTGAGCGGCGTCTCGGCGATGAAACCGGATTTTTGTTCAGGCGCTCCCCATAACGGCTTGCCGGGTGCGCCCTCAATTTTCGGATGAAACGCAAGCGCCCACGCGCTGTCTCCGGTACGCTTAATCCAGAGTGTATACGTGCCCGCTTTAACAGGCGTACCTCCGACGACAAGATCGCCGGAGCTTTCGATTCGCGTGGCTGCATTCATGCCTAAGCGCCATACTCCTCCAACAGGTAGCTGTGAAACGCTGTGGCTTCCGAGCGGCGGACGACCATAATCGATCGTGATCTTCTTACCTTTGATGGTGGCGTCAGCGGTGCCGCGGTTGCTTTGTGCGATGGCGCCGGCGGCGAGGGCGCCTATCAATGCGAAACAGAGAACGAGCTTCTTTTGATTCATTGTGTATTCCTTTCGACGGTTTGGTTGGCACTGGCGGAATGTTATCTGCGACGACGGCCATCGGCAAGTAGTCCGTGGTCCGTAGTCCGCGGTCCGTAGTCTGTGGTCCGTAGTCCGTAGTCCGCAGTTCGTGGTCCGTGGTCCGTAGTTCGTAGTCCGTAGTCCGTAGTCCGTAGTCCGTAGTCCATAGTGCGTAGTCATCGGTTACTAAGCCTGCTCGGCAGAAGCTACGGACCACGGACTACGGACTACGGACTACGGACTACTACGGACTACGGGCTTCTTTGGGCCTGAATACAAGCTGGTACGCCGAGATCCGCTGGCACGGCTTCAATTCAATTACGAGGTTTGAGGCCGCTGCCTCACGACGCAGGGCGGCACGGAAAGCCGGATTCCAGGCCTTGGCTTGCGGAATCCGGCGTTTCAAATCGTCCTCGGAGAGCGGTTGAGCGTGGATCCAGTACCGTCCGGGTGCAGCGTTCAACAGCCTGAATGAACCATCGCTTTGCACCTCCGCCTCGATAAATCTAAGTGTCTGGTCCGCCGCGTTTGGTTCGGCCGGAACAA
>DASRIZ010000128.1:0-4667 GCA_035649735.1 Blastocatellia bacterium
GGCGGGACGGTTATACGCCGGCGACCATGAGCGTCGAGCCGTCGTAAGATCTACGGGACGGTACGGCGATGGTCACATTTATTACGGATGGTACGGCGGCAACATCTGGCAGTACACCACTACCGACGAACAATTCATCTCCGAGCTCGGAGCGACCGCGCTGCCAAACTACGAAACGTTGATCCAGTTCCTTCCCAACCATTGGCCAATAGAAGCCCACAAAGAACAGTGGATTTTTCGCAAGCTGCAAATCACCGAAGCAATGCGCGCCTGGGGGCTGCCTTCGGGCAAAACTCTTAAGGAGTACATTCCTCAGACTCAGGCTTATGTTGCGAGACTTCATCAACTCGCGATAGAGCGAATGCGGCGGCGCAAATACGACGCCGGTGGAATCCTCCACTTTCATGCCATTGATTTTTGGCCCTCGGTAACGATGGCGGCGCTCGATTATTTTCGCCAACCGACGAAATCGTACTACACCGTGCAGCGAAGCTTTCAGATGGTGCTGGCGAGTCTCGAATACGACCGCGATCTTTGGCGCGTCGGCGAAGAATTCCGCTGTGGTCTGTGGATCGTCAACGACCACTGGTACGCGATCCCCGGAGCGCGGATTAAGTGGAAGATTGTTGATTCAACCGGCGGCGCCGCGACTAGCGGCGAGTTGAATGTAAACATAGCCGAAGACTCATCCGTCAAACTCGACGATTTGCGGTGGCGGCCTGCGAGTGCCGGACGATATGAGCTTCGGGCCGAAGTTCTCAATAAAGCGGGCGAACGCCTGTCGGAAAATCTCTATGAGTTTCAAGTAGAGTAACCCGGTCACATGACACCAACAAACACCGAGCAATCGACTCATTTACTCCGGCGCTTCGGACTGTTGCAGGCGACGGCGCTCAACATGTCGAATATGATCGGCATTGGCCCGTTCATTACGATCCCCTTGCTGATGTCGGCGCTTGGCGGTCCGCAGGCGATGCTCGGATGGTTCATCGCAGTTCTGATAGCTATACCGGACGGGATGGTCTGGAGTGAGCTTGGCGCAAGCATGCCCGGATCGGGTGGAACCTACGTTTATCTGCGCGAAGGCTACGGACGCGAAACCTACGGCAGGCTGATGGCATTTCTCTTCATCTGGCAGTTCATACTTAGCGGTCCGCTGGAGATCGCATCCGGCTACATCGGTTTTGCAAAATACACCGGCTATGTATGGCCGTCGGTAACCCCGATCCAAACTGCGTTGATTGCATCGGCAGTCGGAGTGGTGAACATCGCGTTGTTGTATCGCCAGATAACCTCAATCGGGAAAATCACCGTGAGTCTGTGGATAGGCACGTTGTTGACGACCGGCGCGGTCATCGCTACCGGAGCAATGAACTTTGACTCAAAACTGGCGTTTGATTTTCCACCGAACGCCTTCAATTTCTCCTGGGGCTTTTTGTTTGGTCTGGGCGCGGCATCTCGCGTTGGTGTCTACGACTATCTGGGCTACTACGATATTTGTTACATCGGCGATGAAGTAAAGGAGCCGGGCCGGGTGATCCCGCGGTCGATCATCATTAGCGTGCTGGCGGTCGCGGCGATCTATTTTGCCATTAATCTCTCGATCATAGGCGTAGTCCCCTGGCGCGAGTTCGTTCCTTACGACGTGCGTCCCGGATCGGACTTTGTCGTCTCAACCTTCATGGAGAAGATCTACGGTTCAAAGGTAGCAACGGTGTTTACCGCAATGGTGTTGTGGACGGCTTTCGGATCAGTCTTCGCGCTGTTGCTTGGGTATTCACGGATTCCGTATGCCGCCGCTAAGGACGGGTACTTCTTTAAGTTCTTTGGCCGGGTTCATCCGAAAAAGAACTTTCCCTACATTTCTCTTATCATCATCGGAATCATCTCGATAGGGTGCAGCTTCTTTTCGCTTGGAATAGTTATCGACGCATTGATCACCACAAGAATCCTCATACAGTTCATTGGTCAAATCTTTGCCGTAATGTTGCTCAGAAAAAACAAACCGGATATGCCGCGTCCATATCGAATCTGGCTTTATCCGCTGCCAAGCGTTATTGCGCTGATTGGTTGGGTGTTCATTTTTGCCACTTCTGATTTGTACATAGTTCTTTTCGGGTTGGGTACGCTTGCGCTCGGCGTTGCCTTCTTTTTTGTCTGGTCCTGGCGAACGGCTCGCTGGCCTTTCGCCGAGCCAAAAGTAGTCGTTGCCGATTGAGTTACAGGAACAACGATGGCCAAACTTGCAATCGCGGGCGGCGTCCCGGTGAGAACGAAACCATTCCCCGAGTGGCCGCAGTTTGCTGAAACGGAGAAGCTGGCAATCCTCGGGGTTCTCGAAAGCCGAAACTGGGGAGGGTACCCTTTTCCGAATCACCGGGCTCAGCTCTTCAGTCAACGATTCGCCGAGTATCACGACGCCAGACACGCATTATGCGCGGCCAATGGAACGGTCACTCTCGAGATCGCGCTGAAGGCGCTCGGGATTGGATCTGGGGACGAGGTCATCGTTCCCGCGTATACTTTTGAAGCCACAGCTGCCCCGGTACTCAGACTCGGGGCGATCCCCGTCTTTGTCGATGTTCTGGCCGACAACTACTGCATAGACCCGGCGGCCACCGCGCAAGCCATCACCCCGCGCACGCGAGCAATCATCCCGGTCCACCTGGCGATGAACATGGCCGACATGGATGCGATAACCGATGTAGCCTCGCGACACGGGTTGAAAATCGTAGAAGATTGCGCGCACGCGCACGGGGCCAGGTGGCGAGAGAAAGGCGCGGGGTCCATTGGCGATGCCGGTTCATTCAGCATGCAAACAAGTAAGCTGATGACCGCCGGCGAAGGCGGAGTCGTCACGATCGCCGATGATGAAGTGTTTGAGCTTTGTCAGTCTTACGTGAATTGTGGGCGAGCGAGTCAAACGGATCGCTTTGGTCACCGGATATTGGGATTCAACTATCGAATGACCGAGTTTCAAGCGGCGCTTTTACTGGCTCAGCTCGAGCGGCTGCCCGAACAGACCGCACGCCGGGCGGCGCGAGCCTCACGATTGTCGGAAGGGTTGTCGAACATCGCAGGCGTTTCACTTCTCCGGAAGGATGAGCGGCAGACCACGCGGGCAATCTACCAATTCGTTTTCAAGTATGACGCCGAAGCATTCAGGGGCGCGTCTCGGGACCGATTCGTCGCCGCGCTCGAAGCTGAAGGAATACCTGCGGATGGACTGTTTTACGAGCCGGTATACAAGAGCGCGCTTTTTAATGTAGACCCGCGCGATTTTCCCGCGCTCGGTAGTTCGGGTGGGGAGTTGCCGTGGGCGAAGACCACCTGCCCGGTAGCCGAACGCGCAGCGTATCTGGAATCCGTCTGGCTGCCGCATCAACTGCTGCTTGGAACGGAGGAGGACGTGGATCAGATTACCGAAGCGGTTTTGAAGATTCAGAACAATCTCGATGAGCTCCTGCAGGCCGAGCACCCCCTAATCGAAACAAAACAGCGCAGCCGCGTCGAGCGCCCGCGTTGAAGCAAGAAGGGAGAGGTGAGACGGGGAGAGGGGAAATTAAAAATTGAAAATTCCGGTAGTGGGTTATCTTGGATTCAGAGCCCCTATTTGGACTGCGCCGCCCCGTTTCCGCATTCGGTGACTTTTGCATGCGTGGCGGCGCTTTTGTAGTGTGGACCGAAACCACTGGAACACGAATGCAAGGGGAAAGCGCCGCCACGAATGCCAGAATCGGCAAATGCGAAAATGGGCGGCGCAGTCCAAATAAGTGAGGCCCGGTCCAAGTAGCCGACCCTCGAACTGACCCACTAGCAAAATTCCCCGTCTCCCCCCTCTCCCCTTCTCCCTTTCTCTTACTCCCCCACAAGGAAACCGTGAAATCGCCCCAGCCAGTACGGCAGCAAAAAGAACGCGCCGTCGTCTTCTCCTCGTCCATCTGATTGATCATCAAGCTGAAACGGATTGCTGTTCCACTTCATCACTCGCCGCTCATCCGGCGGTAAGAGTCGCGTGGTTTGCAGCCGCTTGTGTCTCTCAGGAAACCTATCGAGCGGCACATCCCGCCGGTGAGAGTTCTTGATGGACCACTTGATCAAATCCATCGGTATTCGATAGAGAGTTCGCGCGGCGGCCTCCAACGGAACTCTTTTAGCCGGGTTGCAAGACGCATAGATAAACATCCACAGCGGATTCGCTTCCCGTTGTATGTTAACCCACCATTGCTCCAACCCTTCGCGGTAAACGCGCAATAGCGATGGGTCCTTCTCGTAACGAAAGAGCGGATAGTACGACAGCATCGCAAGCTCTTCGTCCGAATAGTTGAGTTCTTGCCGAAGCTTCAAATATGTAGTTGTGTTCTTGTGGTACTTCGATTCGTTTATCAGCTTTCGGTACTCTCGATCGTAGCGGACGTTTCCGGTCATATGATAAGCGACCTTCAAATGCGAGAGCAGTTCCAGAGACCGTAGCGCCCTCTCTTCTCGACCATCGTCGGTTTCAAAGTATGCCTCGTCGTACCTGCCCCAGCGTGTTGGCCCACCGTGCAAATCAGTCAAGTTGTACGCGTGATCGATCAAATGATCGGCCATGCGCGAAACTGCGCCACGGAGGCGCCTCTTAAGACTCTCATCCGCGGCGAGGTCATAAACAACGGAGTACGCGA
>DASRIZ010000129.1:0-8983 GCA_035649735.1 Blastocatellia bacterium
GGACCGAGACGATAGATCTGACGTCAAGCAAGACCGCAACGAATCTCACGGAAAAGTTTATTGAGAACACACCCAAGGGCCGAACGTTCAACTCGATTCTTGCAGCAGCTCCTGGCGTGATTTTTGACGTTAGGTCCGGCAGCGCTGGTGGCGGCGTAACCGGCACGTCCGGCAACAACCCCGGCGGCGGCGTTGGGGGATACTCAGTCAACGGCGCAAGCGGCTCGGAAAACGCCTTCGTTATCGATGGCGTGGAAGTATCAAACGTGCGAAACGCCGCGCTGGGACGTGAGAGCGCGATTCCTTTCGAGTTCGTTCGCGAAGTCCAGGTCAAGAGCGGCGGATTCGAGGCCGAGTACGGCGGAGCTACTGGCGGCGTGATTAACGTCATCACCAAGAGCGGTACCGACGAATTCCACGGCCAGGTTTCGCTCAGCTTTACGAATTCGTTGTTCAACTCTTCGCCCCGCGGGTTCTGGCGGGCACTACCCACAGATACTACAAAGGCCCAGTTTTTCAGGCAGAAGGAAGATAGCTATTCCAGCATCTACCCGGGCTTTTCGCTTGGTGGTCCGATCATCAAGCAACGCTTGAATTTCTTTACCAGTTACTTCCCGGAATTCACCAGAACTCAGCGAGACATCGTCTTTGCTACCGGACAAAAGACAACCACTAACCGCGTAACACGACACTATGCGCTGGGCCGGGTCGACTATTCGCCCACGCAGAAGATGCAGTTTAACAGCTCATACCTGTGGACGCCGATTCGTAATACTGGCGGCTTAACTGGCGTCGATCCGCTGGTCGCTCCGCCCAACACCAATTTTGCAGGTCTGGGTGGATACACTCCGGCCAGTGCTTACACGGCCTCGTTCACCTACACCCCAACCTCAAAGACGGTACTTAGCGCTCGTTACGGTTACAAGTACCTCAACGACAAGGGAAACACTTATGGTCTGCCAAGCGGTCCGCTGGTGCTCTATCAAAGGGCGACATCGGGAGCCTCCTACAGCGGACCTGCAGTACCAGCGGCTTTCGCGGGGGCGGCTGGAAAGCAGAACATCAGCAATCCATTCCTGGTGTTGTTTGACATTACCACGCGTCATAACCTTTACCTGGACGCATCGCAGATTGTTCGACTCTTTGGTCAGCAACACACTTTCAAGGGCGGCTATGCGGAGAACCGCATTGCAAACCGGCTAGAGGATGACTATCCAGATGGTCGGTTCGACATTTACTGGGGTGAAGCCTTCGATCGCGCGCCGCTCATTACTCAGGCGCGAGGCACCTACGGTTACTACCGCTGGGAAGATGGCGTAAGGCACAAGGCTGGCGCCAACAGCAGCAACAGAGGGTTCTTCATCCAGGATCAGTGGCAAGCCCACAGCCGCGTTACGGTAAACGCCGGCGTTCGTCTCGAAAGAGAGTTTTTGCCACCGTTTACTAAGACGGCACCAAACGGTGCTGCGATCCCGAACCCGGTCGATTTCGGATGGGGTGAGAAGGTCGCCCCGCGCTTTGGCGTGGCCGTTGATGTGCTGGGTAACGGCAAATGGAAGGTCGCCGGAAGCTGGGGCATCTTCATTGACACGCTCAAGTATGAACTCGCACGTACTTCGTTTGCCGGCGAGTTCTGGTTCACGTCAGTTTACAAACTCGACGATCCCGACATTACGAAGTTGAACAAAGCTAATGCCGGCGCCCTCGGCGCAAAGCTGATCACCTTTGACAACCGCGCGGCCCCAATCAATGCCGCCGGCGAGCTTGATGGTATCGATCCGGACATCAAGCCGATGTCATCTTCAGAGTGGACCATTTCATCCGAGCATAATCTCGGGTCGAGTTCGATACTCTCGTTCCGGTACACCAACAAGCATCTCCGGTACGGGATTGAGGACATCGGTATCCTTGATGAGTTCGGTACCGAGGTTTACACCATCGGAAACCCGGGCTTTGGATTAACCTCGGCCGACTTGCCGGGGAATAGGGCGCCAAACGGTGAGCCGCTGGTGCCAAAGGCGAAACGAGATTATCAGGCGTTTGAAGTTCGCTATGACAAGCGCTTCACCGAAGGGTGGGCTCGCAACTTCAACGTGTTTGCGTCATACACCTGGAGCCGTCTCTACGGTAACTGGGCGGGTCTCGCAAACTCCGATGAAGCTGGCCGCTCGCAACCGAACGTCAGCCGAGCCTTCGACTTGTCGCCGGGTAACTTCGACGGCAAGGGAAGGAATGTTTACGGATTGCTGGCAACCGACCGTCCGCATCAGTTTAAATTCTTCGGGAATTACCTGCTGAACACCAAGGCGGGTGGGACCACTATTTCGGTTGGGCAGCAGGCATTCAGCGGCACGCCGCTCAGCTCGGAAGTGACCTTTATCGTCCCGGCTTTCTACAACGGCCGTGGCGACCTCGGACGCACTCCCTTCTTCACGCAGACCGATGCTCTTGTCGCGCACAGCTACCAGGTGACCGAGCGGGTTGCAGTCAAGTTCGACGCGAACGTGATCAATCTGCTTAACCAGGCAACTGTCGTCGGACGAGCGGTCCGTCTAAACCGCAACGGCAACCTGGGAGCACTCGTGGACAATCCCTACGGCGGATATGATGCTGAAAAACTGGTCAACCCAGTCACCAGCACTGTCACCCCGGCGCGGAGCCCGATTTACAATCTGCCCAACGCATATCAGGGCAATCGTGAAATACGGCTTGGCTTCCACGTAATCTTCTAAGGTTCGTCCCGGAAGGGATCGAACTTGAAGGTTAGTCAAAGGGCTGCGCGTTCAATATGAATGCGCAGCCCTTTTTTCATTGAGATCACCTTGCTTGCCGAGCGAGAGCGTCAAAGATGGCAACGTACAACTGAACCTGAAGTTCGAGTTAGGAAAACGAAAGAAGCTCAGCAGCCATCTTCATTAATCTCGTCCACTAGTGTAGAATGCGGGCCAATTGAAACGCATCGTGGACTTTAATTGTTACCCGGATTGAACCATTCCTGGAGGTCACCATGTTCTCATTTATCCTGCTGTTGGCCATAGCCGCTCAGCCGTTTGCGGTACAAAATTTTTTCTCCGTTGTGGTCAGTGTGAGAGATGATACCGGGCAATCAGTCTCATCCATTCGCGTATCGCTGGAGGATGAGAATTCAATGCCCATCGCTACGAAGTTTGCGGACGGGTCGGGGCGCTTTCAATTCAGAAACCTCCGGCCGGGAATTTATCGTGTAAAGGTCGAAACGGGTGGCACTCCCTTTGAACCGGTTACGGTTCCCGTCGATTTGCAGTCGATGACGAATCGCACCATCAACAGGAGCACTACCGACATTCCTGAGACCGTTAATATTACGCTCAGGAGGCGGAAGACCATTGACGGAGCCCCCCCTGCCGTAGTGTTCACGCAAGTGATTCCGCCGTCCGCCCGTGAAGAGTTTAACCGCGGAGCAAGCAAGTTCGAGCGCGTCGACTACACGGTTAGTGCCAACGCCAGTAAGGACACGGCGATGGGAATCGCGTCGCTAAACAAGGCCATTGAAATATTCCCTGATTACTTCGACGCTCTTGAACTCCTTGGAACTCAATACGCGAAGCTTGGCCAATTCGAAAACGCGGCTCCGATTCTAGTTCGTGCGCTGGCGGTGAATGATAAGGCGGCCACCAGCATGTACTGGCTTGGGTTCGCGTACATGAAGCTCAACCGAATCACCGAGTCAATTGAGTTGTTGCAAAATGCCGCGACCCTGGACCCAGGAAATCCCAATGTGTTTATGGCGCTCGGCCTGGCGCATGGCAACAACAAATCTCTTGATCAAGCAGAGACTGCATTAAGGACCGCCTATCAGTTGGGGGGAGCCGGCGCCGCAGACGCACATTTATACCTCGCCGGGATTTACAACAAACGTGAAAGATTTGGCGAGGCGTGGAGGGAGCTTGAGTTGTACCTGAAAGAAGCAAAGGGCCTGAAGGACACAACCCAAATAAAAGAAATGATCGTCAAGTTGAAGGAAAAGGAGAAAGCAAAGCGTTGACAGGTCTAACGCCGCTGTTGTTACAACATCCCTCAGCTGTGAGCTAAGGAGATAATCGCAAGGAATGAGCGCCGGCTTCTCATTAGTTCAAAAGCTGCTGTTCCGACGATGCGATTCCCCATTCGAGTACTTTCTCGCTTGTCCGATACCGAACTCATCAACCTCCAAGAATCTCTTGAAAGGCCGCCGGTTTGCGGTCTTTCTCCACATCTGTCGCCATTGACTCTGTCTCTTTCGCCGCATCCACTTTGCAGCCTAGCTGCTAAGTGGCGGCGCGACTGAGGTTTCTGTCACCGGGCCGCCGTCGGCGCTCGGAATAAGTATTGCACTGACCATCGCGGCGCGAAGCCCGGTTCGCGAGATAACTACTTTCAAGGCCTGGGATCCTTACTACTATCGGAGGCGGCAAGAATGGGGAATGACAAAGACGCTTGTATCCTGATTGTCGATGATGAAGGGCCGATACGCAGGCTGCTCGCTCTGTACCTGGCGGACAAATACACCTGCGTCACAGCGTCCAGCGCCGACGAAGCGATTGGGCTTTTGGCAGAGAGCTATTTCAACCTGGTTATGACCGACATAACAATGCCGGGAACGTCAGGGATCGAGTTGTGCCAACACATTCATCAGACCTATCCGGATACTGCGGTGATCATGGTCTCCGGCATGACCGACATCAACTATGCTGCAGAAGCCATGCGTCAAGGGGCGTTCGACTACGTCGTAAAGCCATTCGACTTGTTTCAGGTGCTAATGGCCGTCGAACGGGGGCTCAGATATCAAGAGCTGTTATCGGCGAAACGCAACTACGAGCAGTCGCTTGAAGAAACCGTAAAACTGAGAACCGGCGAGCTGCGCTCGCTAAACGAAAACCTGAACCAGATGCTCGAGGCGCTGTACCAGAACTATCGCGCAACGCTTCGCGCTCTCGCAGGAGCTCTGGAAGCGCGCGATGTTGAAACCGCCGGCCATTCAGACCGTGTTGTTGCCTACTCGCTTCGCCTCGGCCGGGAGCTCGGTCTCTCACACAAAGATTTGATCTCCCTGGAACAGGGAGCGTTGCTCCACGACATAGGTAAGATCGGCGTTCGAGACTCGATACTGATGAAGCGTGGAGCCCTCACCGAACTTGAGTGGAGCGAAATGCGCGAGCATATAAGCCACGGGCTTCGCATAATCAACGGTATTGATTTCTTGAGCGGCGCTGGGCCGGTCGTTGGTGAGCATCACGAAAAATACGACGGCAGCGGCTACCCTTCGGGGTTGCGCGGTGAGATGATTCACGTCAATGCCCGCGTATTCGCCGTCGCCGATGCGTTCGACGCGATCACCAGCGATAGACCTTATCGCAGGGCGGCGTCATACCAGGACGCGCGCGCGGAGATAGTCGCCAACGGCGGGAGGCACTTTGACCCTGCTGTAGTTCGAGCGTTTCTATCCGTCCAGGAGTCAGAGTGGCAGGAGATACGCAAGATCGCTGAATCCGAGGATTACATCGAGCACATAATAGACAGGCGCGAGATTCGATCGTTTATCGGCGCGATCAAACGACACTCGGGGCCCACCGGGCCGTTAAACATGACGAGAGTTGCTTAGCACGCGGGTGACGGGATCGTTATGCTGTGCTCTTGTACATCGCTTTACCTTTCTTTCGACTCCCGGTATATTCACAGATCCCACCGGCCTTGAGTTTGTCCATTGCAGGAATTTTTTCAACAACGAGGTAAAGTCGTATGAATAATCGCTCATCATCGGGGAACCGTCGACGGATGGTTGCGTCCACAATCGCAATCGTCATCGCCGTCATCGCTCCGCACAAGTCGGCTGGCGCCCAGACGCTCAGCGCAACAGACCGGGACCGGGGTCATGTCATGTTGAAGTCTATTAAGAATGAGATCAAGAAAAACTACTATGACCCAACGTTCCGAGGAATCGATCTGGAGGCGCGTTTTAAGGCCGCTGATGAAAAAGTAGATGCCGCAAAATCGATAGGCCAGGTCTTTGGTATCGTGGCACAGGTTTTATTGGATTTCGAAGATTCGCATCTCTTTTTCATCCCTCCTCAGCGCAGCGACAGCGTCGATTATGGATGGCAAATGCAGATGATCGGCGATAATTGCTATGTGTCGGCGGTTAAGCCGGGCAGCGATGCCGAGGCCAAAGGGCTCAAGCCTGGCGACCTGGTCAAAACAGTAGATGCGTTCTCGCCCACGCGGGAAAACCTGTGGAAGCTTAAGTACCTTTACTACGCATTGAGGCCACAACCCGGGATGCGGGTGATTGTGCAGAGTCCGAATGGCGCTGATCGCCAGCTTGACCTGATGGCAAAAGTTAAACACGGAAAGCGTGTGATAGATCTTACCTTCAGCAGGGACAGCAGCGACTTCTGGGATCTGATCAGAGAGAGTGAGAATGAAGACCGGCTTAGACGCCATCGCTATTACGAGATGGGCGACGATGCCTTGATATGGAAAATGCCGCAGTTCGATCTGGATGAGCGCGGCGTCGATGACATGATGGGAAAGGCGAAGAAACGTAAGGCGCTGATTCTCGACCTTAGAGGCAATCCTGGAGGCGCCGAAACCACGCTGAAGTATCTTCTTGGCTACTTTGTTGATGCAGAGCTCAAGATCGGCGACATAAAGCGGCGCAAGGAGACCAAGCCCTTGTTGGCGAAGCCGCAAGGCGGTGGCTTTAAGGGTAAACTTGTCGTGCTCATCGATGGCGAGTCAGGTTCCTCTGCCGAGGTGTTCGCTCGGATGATTCAAATGCAAAAGGCAGGAACTGTTATCGGAGACCGGTCGGCCGGCGCGGTAATGCGGGCGAAGGGCTACGACTTTCAGATCGGCGCTGACGTCGTAGTATTCTATGGGGCGAGTATTACCGACGCGGACTTGATCATGACCGACGGCCAGAGTCTCGAACGCAAGGGTGTGACGCCTGATGAGCTGATCCTGCCAACCGGCGCGGATCTCGCGGCTAAACGCGACCCGATCCTGTCCCGCGCGGCAGCTCTCGTGGGGCTGAAGCTAGACCCCGAAAAGGCCGGCGCGATGTTCCCCGTCGAGTGGAGGAAGTAACTAACATCATCTTACGATTGAAAGAGGGAGCGGGGCAGTCCGGTGACTGCGCCCGCTCCTTTTTGATGGCCTACTGCGGGGACGGGATTCGGGGTCCCGGGTTTACAAACGACACTCCGCTATCCCGAATCTGTTTATTCAGGTTTGGTACAGTCTCGTCAATTAGCTTGTTTACCTGATCGACAAGCGATTTCAGCTCAGTTGCAAGTTCCGCGAGTTTTGCGGTCTGATCGGCTGTGGGCGCCGCGGTGTAGCTATCCAACCCGTTGTAGAGCTGCCCGACTCTTTGCAGGATCGGACGCGGCGTGCCCGGCAACGGCGGCCCGGCGCTCCCCGAATTGTCGAAAGCCTGTACGATCCTTCGCTGAACATCATCAACTTGATCGGAAGCCGATTTCACAGCGTTGTTGACATCGCTGGACACATTCGGCGTCCGTCTCAACGAGTCCTGAAGCGCGGTCATCTGAGTCCGGAGATTCTGAACCGCGCGCTGCGCCGCCGCCGCGGATCGCTGCAGCTCATAGGCCTTCATAACCGCATCCACCCACTTTGCGCGATCTGCTTCGGAGATCTGAATACGCGGGTCCTCTTGAACGCGTAAGATTGCGGTGGCTTCCTTGCCGGCCGCCGAAACTTTTACGGTGTACTCGCCCGGAGGAACTCGCGGGCCGCGTCCGCCGCCCCCGAAACCGCCACCACCGCCTCCACCCCCAGCCTGCGCAGCTTGCGCGCCCGGAGCCGCAGCCCCTGGCTCAGCGGGTTGGGGCGGTTGCTGGCCGCCTCCGCGTCCGCCGCCTCCACCACCGCCCCCTCCGCGACCACCACCGCCTCCACCGCCGCCGCCACGCCCTCCGCCTCCAATCCCGCCTCCGGCTTGGGCAGCAGACGGGAGTCTGAGATCCCACTCTACGCGATTGACTCCCGCGTCGGCCGGACCGGTCATCTCGCGCACGGTTTTCCCATTCTTATCGGTTATTGTGATTCGAACGTTGCCCTGCGCCGCGTTTCGCAAATAGTAATCGATCATCGCGCCGTAAGGCGGATTCGGCGTCGAGAACCATTTGTGACCTGTGTTGCCCTTGCGATTCGATATGCGAAACGCGACCGCCGCCGGGGCGTCAAACACCGCAAGATCGGAGGACATCACGGCATCGGACATTTTCTCCAATGCAGTGATGTTGTCGAGTACCCAAACCGAGCGACCGTGAGTCCCAAGCACCAGATCGTTGTCGCGAGCATGTATCTGAATGTCGTCAACTCGCACCATCGGGAGGTTGCCTTTTAGACGAGTCCAGTGTCCGCCTCGATCGAGCGAGGCAAACGCGCCAAACTCGGTGCCCAGGAAAAGCAGATTCTGATTGCGCGGATGCTCGCGGATAACCCGGCAGGTGATGCCCGCCGGCAGATCGTTCTTCAACGATTTCAACGACTCGCCGAAATCGGTCGACACGAACAGGTAGGTGTTGTAGTCATCGGCGCGATGCCCGTCAAACGTGACGTAAACCGTGCCTTCCGAAAAACGCGACGGGACAACCCGGCTCACGTAAGTGTTCTTGGGAACCCCGGGGACTTTGTCTGTAATGTTTTTCCAGGTTTTACCGGCGTCCCTCGACACCTGCAAATTGCCGTCATCGGTCCCGGCGTACAACAGGCCTTCTTTCATTTGCGACTCGGCAATGGTGACCACCTGCCCGAACGTTTGCACGCCGTCGTGACGCGAGAGCACGTTGCGATCGGGAAGCACTCCCATAATTGGAAACTTTTCGCGATCCTGATCTTTGGAGAGATCCTCGCTTCGGGTCCAGGTGTCGCCGCGATCGGTTGATCGGAAGACGCGGTTCCCACCGAAATAGATCGTGCGATTATTGTGAGGCGAGAT
>DASRIZ010000130.1:0-14468 GCA_035649735.1 Blastocatellia bacterium
GATCGTAGTGCGACTCGACGATGCGCTTCAGAAACACCGCGGTCCCCGACGGCGCATCCTTCTTGAACTTGTGATGCGCTTCTTCAATAAACGGGTCGTGTGACGAAAAGCGGCTGAACAACCCGGCGGCGTACTCGGTGATCTTGAACATCAGGTTTACGCCCACGCTAAAGTTTGAACCGTAGACAAACCCAATACCGCTCGCGTCAACCAACTTCCGCGCTTCTTCCAACTGGTCGTACCAGCCGGTGGTGCCGACAACCATCGCAACCTTGGCTTGAGCTGCGGCATTGATATTGGTTAAGACCGCGCCGGGCTCAGTGAAATCTACGCAAACATCGGCATCGCCGAGCGAGCCTCGCGATCCCGACACCGGATCAACGATCGCGACGATTTCAAAACCGTGGTTAACCGCGGCTTCTTCAACCATCCGCCCCATCTTTCCGTAGCCAAGTAGTGCTAGCTTCATGTCAGTTCAGGGTTCAGGGTTTCTAGTTTCTGGTTTCTAGTTTCTGGTTTCTAGTTTTTAGTTTCTGGTTTCCCGTATCTCGCAACCAAACCCGGCCGATCAGAAGACCAGAACCAGAAACGAAAAACTATAAACCAGAAACTCCGAATCCCGAACTCTGCACCCTGAACCGATTCTAAAACACACACTCCGTATTTACCGCCAGGTTCTGCACTTCCACACGAGACGGTTGATAGATAACGGTCTCGACTCGATCGCTGGCGCGAAGAAGACGGTAAGCGACTCCCGAGTCGCTGACAAAGTAGTAGATGCTCCGATCGTTTTGCTCAACGCAGCGCTTAAAGCCTGTCCCCAACGAGAGATCGGCTCGCGACATCGGCTCAACTGGTTTGAAGTAGATCGTAAACACCTTGCCGACCATAGAGCGCGGAGCTCGATAGATCTTTGCGATGCTGGGAGTCAAGTAAGAGAAGGTTACCTCGCCTCCGTCGACTTTATAAGGTCCGCTCAACATCTCGTTCGTCGATTCAAGCTCAGCCCCTATTGCCCGGGCAACATCCTCGACCGATGAACGGAGAGGCGTTATTCCTCGCCACGAGTTCTTTGCAACCGGCTCGGGCGCAGCCATGTTCGAAGGAACCATAAGCATCAGCAGTCCAATGACCGCTAAACTGAATGATAAGATTGCGTCTTTCCTTGCTGCCATTAAACTCCAAATCCCTTCTTTTTAGTTTATTGATTCTAATCGTTGATGCTCGAGACTGCCTAGAGCGATGCCGATAAAATGAAGGATTATTGAAAAACCTGCGGGTCGAGCCGGTCGAAAAAAACATCGTGAAGCCTTGCGATGACCTTTTCGACTTCCCCTTCAGCCACCACGAAACTCATCGATATCGGCGAGGAGCCGTGCAAAATCAGACCAACCTCAACGTCGTCAATCGCCTTGAAGGCACGACCGACAAGAGCCGGTTCGGTTCTCACCCCGTCGCCTACTATCGATACGATAGCCCGCCCGGCCTCCGCCGTCGCCGTGCCAAACTCGGATACCGACTCGATCAGGTCTCGCCCGCCATGACGCAACTCGCGCGAGTCAATAGCGAGGACGACGTTCAAGGCGGACACCGAGGTGATCAGCGGCTGGATGCGGCGGTTCGCAAGCGTGTCAACAAAAGCTCTCAGCAGATCATCAGCGGAGACAAACCGCGATCCGTCGGCGCTGGACGCCGCAGTGCCGTTGATTATTGTGACCGGTCGTTTGTAGGCGATCGACTTTATCAGGTTTGCGCACCGAGGTGTGTCTGCGGTGATCGCAGTTCCGGACGCTTCCGGCTGCTTAGAGTTGTAGATGTGAACCGGAATGTTTTTTCTAGCCGCCGGGTGAATCGCCTTCGGGTGCAGCACCTTCGCACCGAAGAATGTAAGGTCGGCGGCTTCAGCAAACGAACAGAGCTTGACCGTGCGCGCGCCAGCAAAAACCTCCGGGTCGGCGGTCATCAACCCCGAGACGTCTTTCCAGATCTGGATGTCATTAGCGTCGAGTGCTGCGCCGATAATTGTTGCGGTGTAGTCCGACCCCTCAAAACCGAGGGTCGTAGTCGCACCGTCGCGTGATGATCCGATAAAGCCTTGAAGCACCGGGACCGCGCCGCCTTCGACGAGAGGCCCGATCACTTCGCGAACTCGCTTATTGGTGATCTCGAACAGCGGAGATGCCGAGCCGTAACGATCATCGGTCTTGATCAACTCGCGGGCGTCAAGCAACTGCGCGGGAATGCCTCGCTCAGCCAGCGCATCGGCCAGCACTGCCGATGATAAAAGCTCGCCATAAGCCAGGATCTTGTCGAGCCCTCGTGGCGGAACTTCACCGAGGATCGCCAGGCCTTCGAGCAACTTCTTTAATTCATCGAAGTGTTTTTCGATTAGTGGGAAGACTTCGCGGTCGTCCGATTTTTTTACCAGTCGGCGAGCTTCACTTGAATGACGGGTTTTGAGATCGGCAACAACTCCAAGCGTAGTTCGATTGTCGCCAGCCGCTGAAGCTTCGGCAGCCTGGAGAAGCTTGCGGGTTGTCTTGCCCATTGCCGAAACAACGATTATGGGTCTCAGGCTTAGTCTGGCCCGGATGATCTCGGCGACGCGCTCGATTGAGGGCGCGTCCTCGACCGAGGTTCCGCCGAACTTCATTACTATCATAATTCTTGGTTCAGGGTTCAGGGTTCAGAGTTCAGGGTTTGTGGTTTCTGGTTTCTGGTTTCTGGTTTCTCGACTTCGCCTCGGAACTCGGAACTCTGAACCCGGAACCAGAAACAAGAAACCAGAAACCAGAAACTAACTAAAATCTAGCATCCCCTGAGCCTTCATCAACTCGGCATTCAGGATCGCAGCCCCGGCAGCACCGCGAATCGTATTGTGCGAGAGGACAACGAATCGAATATCAAAAACCGGACATTCGCGGACCCGCCCAACAACCGCGCTCATCCCGCTTCCAGCGTCACGATCAAAACGCGGCTGCGGACGATCACGTTCATCAGTCACAACCACAGGATGTTTCGGAGCAAAAGGAAGCTTCAACTCCTGGGGTAGCGAGCTGAACTGCGCGAGCACCTGCGCCACTTCATCGGGTTTCGCTTTTTTCTCAAGCTCAACCGAGGCGCATTCCATATGACCGTCTTCGACAAAGACTCTGTTGGTGTGCGCGCTGATGCGGCAATCGGCGAAGCGAATTCGGTCGCCCTCGAGCATACCCATAATCTTTAGCGGTTCAGTTTCGACTTTGTCTTCTTCGCCACCGATAAACGGAATCACATTCCCAAGCATGTCGATCGCCGAGTGTCCCGGATATCCGGCGCCCGACAGCGCCTGCATGGTTGTGACAATAACTCGTTTCACGCCAAACGCTCTATGAATCGGCGCCAACGCCATCACCAGCCCGATGGTCGAGCAATTGGGATTTGTAACGATTGCGCCAGGCCATCCTCGTTTCGCGCGTTGAGCCTTAAGCAACCCAAGATGCTCGGGATTTATTTCGGGAACCAGCAGGGGAACATCATCGTCCATACGATGATTCTTTGAGTTGGTCAATACGATGTAACCTGCTCGCGCGAAATTCTCTTCGACTTCACCGGCGACCGATGAATCGAGACTGGAAAACACTACCCGACAATCGAGGGTCGGCTCGCAAGCCTTGACTGTTTGTTTGGTCAGCCGCACGGGGATCGGTTTGTACTGCCGCCAGACCGTCGCATCCTTATAGCTCTTCCCCGCAGAGCGATCCGAGGCAGCAAGCTCAGTCAGTTCAAACCACGGATGGTCCTCGAGCAGCGCGACAAACTTTTGCCCTACCGCACCGGTCGCACCCAGGACTCCGACTGCAATCTTATTGGACATCAGCGTATCACCTTACTTCTTTCTTCGCGGTTCTTTGCGCCTTTGCGCTAGCCTACCCAGAAGCTTTCAAATTTATCACCATCCGCCGATAAACATCTACAGCGTTCACCAGTTCCCGCTTCGAAATCTTTTCTCCAGCGGTATGCGCGTCCAGTATCGAGCCCGGTCCGAACAACAGCGGTTTTCCCCAGTTGCCAAGCGCCGGTATGTCAGTCGTAAATGCTACGACGGCTGTTTCAAAACCCGCGAGCTTTTCCATGAACACCGGGTCGCAAGCGAACGTGTATTCGACCTCGACTCGCGAACCGGCGACGCCTTCGATGATGCGTTTGAGAGAGTCGTTGCTTGTGACTACTCGAAACAGCAACTCCGCTTCGGCGTCGGGCGGAATGACGTTGGCCGCAACACCGCCCTTGATCATCCCGATGTTCATAGTCGACGCCCCAAGGGTCTCGTCCTGTGGAAGCTCGACACGCCGGAGATCGTCGAGTACGTCGAGGAGCTTCTCAATGGCCGACTCGCCTATTTCCGGGTAAGCCGAATGCGCCGCGCGGCCTTTCGCCCTCATAACTACTCTGAGAGACCCTTTCGAGCCCAGCGCCAGCTTTGACTCAGTCGGCTCGCCGTTGATCAGATAACGACAACGATTGGGAATCGAGTTAGCGACGCGAGCTCCGACGCTGCCGGCCTCCTCGCCAACGACAAACAGCAACCCAAAGTCGGTCACCTTCGACTCGATAAGCGCTTCGGCGGCTTTGAGCATCGCCGCAATGATGCCCTTGGTGTCGCAAGCGCCCCTTCCATAGATGAACTCGTCGTCTTCGCGGAACGCGACGTATGGCGGAACGGTGTCGGTGTGGGTCGACAGCACGACTTCGGGATCCCCTCGCCGCGCGTAAACGTTTGGCCGGGATTCAACCGCCTCCTGGAGCTCAACCTCAAACCCGACTTCGCGCAAGTAATTGGCGAGGAACTCGGCAACTGCTTTTTCATCACCGCTTATTGAGGGGATTGAGATTAGTTTGCCGGTAAGTTCAAAAACGTTCATCTCGGATTTTCGTCAGCGAATGTTGACAACGTTTCGCGGCTCGTCGTTTTCCGGGACCGGAGGTTCGCTGGCCTTATAAGGCTCGTAACAAACTCGACACCGCGCCTCATAAGTCCCATCGCCAATCTCTATCTGTGAGTTGCCGCCGGCGACGCGCTGTGTATAGTGCGCGAGACCGCCGCATCGAACGCATACCGCATGCATCTTTGACACGTCCTCGGCTACAGCCAGAAGGGCAGGCATCGGGCCGAACGGTCGCCTTAAGTAATCCTGATCAAGCCCTGCCGCAATCACTCGAACGCCTCCGTCCGCCAGTTCCATGCATACGTCGACTATTTCGTGATCGAAGAACTGAACTTCGTCGATACCAACCACTTTTACTCCAAAGGTGACGTTGGCCCTGAGGTCCGATGCGTTGTTGACGGCGATCGCGTCCATTCCTCGATTATCTCGCGAGATCACTCGCTTCAACTCGAAGCGGTCGTCGATCACCGGTTTAAAAATCTGGGTGCGCTGGCGGGCTATCTCGGCGCGGCGAATCCGGCGGATTAACTCTTCGCTCTTGCCGCTGAACATTCCGCCGGTGATTACTTCAATCCACCCGCCTCTGGAACTGAAACCATCCATTTGATCGAGCTCCTTGGAGAGGTATAGGACCTATAAGATCTATAGGACCTTTACCACTTAGTTTAGCTTCGCCTGTAACGTCCTGAAGGCACGAACTGCAAGCGCGTACTTCGGATTCAAATCGATCGCAGCTTTGTACTCGCGCAGTGCGTGGTAGGCGCGACCCAGAGATTCATAAACCCTGCCGAGGTTAAAATGCGGATAAAAATAAGACTCGTATCGCACCGCGTCCATCGCGCGCAGCAGCCACGGAATCGCACTGTGCAAATTGCCCTGCTCGATCAGGTAAGCGCCGATGTCGTTATAGGGATTGCCAAAGTCAGGATCAACCTCGATTGCGCGATGACACTCGGCAATCGCTTCATCGGTCAGCCCCATAAAGCTGTAAGTCCAACCAAGAAACGTGTGAGCTTCGGCCGTCGGGAACGTCTCAATCGAGTGTTTATAAGAATCGACAGCTTCATCCAGGTCTCCGCGCATCTGCGCTTCGTACGCGGATATGAACATCCGAAGCGCTTCGCGCTTGTTGGCCGCCTGCGCCTCCGTCAGTAGCTCTTCCCTTCCGAAGGGCATATCGCCGATTCCGGTGTTCAACGCGATGCTTGTTCGGATATCGCTTTTCTCTGTGTGTTGCTTTTCCGTCATCCCTACACATGTTTGTATTCAACGGAAGGGGAAATATCAAGCGGAAGTAGTCTGGCTGTTACGAGCTTTGAAGGACGACATGGATAAAAGAAGGCAGAAGGCAAGAGACAGAAGGCAGAAAGCAGAAAGCAGAAGGCAGAAGGCAGAAAGCAGAAGGCAGAGGAGCTCCTCCGTTGTCGCCTTCTGCTTTATGCCTTCTGCTCTGTGCTTTCTGCCTTCTGCCTTCTGCCTACTGCCTTCTGCCTTCTGCCTTCTGCCTGCTAAGGACTAGTCCCCGGTCAAAGAGATCGAATTGCGCTCGGCTGCTTTAACGAGCGTCAGGGTGGATATTTCTGAAGTAGTCACACGTTCAAGTGCAAGGCCGGATGAAAGATAGAAAAGCGCCCGCGCTCCGGTCCTTAGACCGCGAAACTCGCGTGATGCGCCGTCCGCGTCCTTTCCTCGCGACTCGATCAGGAAAGCAACTCGCGGCTCTTCACCAAGCGCGCCACCGCTAAGCATCCCCTTGTGGCTGGTTGGATCGATCACCGCAAAGCGATACTCGCTGTTTCTTGTTTTGATCAGAACCTTGTCGTTCACTCTTATGTCGTCAAGAGTGATCGACGAGTTGACGCCAGATAATAAGGAATGATGCGAATCACTATTGAATGAAGCCTCACAGTGCATATACATACTCCTCGGACCCAAACGTGCCATAAGCAAATAGGAGCGGGCATATTGCGCCGCTCCGCCTTGCCAACGCGCTCCGACATGCACCCACCTTGCTCGTCACCTGGAGCGCTTCGCTTATATCCTGGCCGCGCGGTAATTGACACTCACAATCGCCTGGGCCCTCGCGCGCCTCCCTCATCCACTATTTAGATTTAACCACGAATCCTATGCTCTCAGCATCGGAGCAGGCTCCCAATTTCGACGGCAGACCGTGATAGCTTTGAACTCGAGGATTTGGCAGTTTCTTGCCCTAAGACCCGGCACTTTTGTGCCACCGGATGCAATGAGGCCAACCTGGCCCCGGGACCGGCGCAGATAGTCTGAGGATAATACTGAACAATTACGATTGTGGCGGGCACAGAACCTCGCCCGATGCAACGCTTTCGGGGTCGGGGGTCAGGGGTACCAAATAAAGAAAGGCGGCATGACCAGGACTACTGGTCGCGCCGCCTGCACTTTCGAAGTTGGTCTTGAGACTCAGCGTTCTCTTGTCGACGTCACTCGGATAACCATCTCCGTACCAGGCTCGAGCATCAGGTCCTTGTTGCCGTCAACGTAGACCGTGCCAACGCCGGCAGCTCCACCTGCTATCAACCCGATCAAGGCGCCCTTGCCACCGCCAACGATACCGCCGATGATTGCGCCGGCAACAGCACCGACGCCACCGCGAACCTGAGAGTCTCGTGTCCGGCTGCCGCTCTCGATGCGGCCCTCTTCATCAACTCGTTTTACGCTCTCGGACTCGTAGACCTGGACTAATTCACCGTCGATGCGCGCAAACTTCCCGTCCGAAGTCATAATACTGTCAAAGGCTAGACCCACTTCGGTCCTGCCGCTCACGCGGCCGGACTTGTTTAAGGTTGCTATGTGACCTTCAATGGTGGCGCTCTCATAGGTCGAGGGCTGTACAACGGTTGCCCTGAAGGTGTCGCCGACTCTTCCGGTCTTGGTGCTTATTGGACTGCTCAGCCTGATTCGGAGCTCAGTTCCGTTTGGAATAACGAGTCTGTCGTCCGAGGTTGTCCGAGGCGGTTCCCGCTGGCCGCGGTCGTTATCGACACGATCTCGGTCCTGTCGGCCGCGATTTTGACCATCGCGGTCAAATCGGTCGTTCCTGGCACGCTGCTGCGACGCCAGCGCGGCGGCTTTTGCGATCACTTCGGCGTTGCGAGGCACTTCAACATTACGTGCACGTCCGTAGTAGCCGTCCGCATAAGCTAGCTCAAAGCCAAGCTCATAACCCAGACGATACTCCTCTGAAGATCCACCGTCGCGTTGCTGCCACTTGTCCGAGCGTCGATAGTCGGGCCGAGTATTATTGCTCCAGTCAGCCTCGCCCTGAGCGAAACCATCAGTGTAGCCCTTTTGATAACCCTGGCCGTAAGGCGTCGCAGGCTGTTTCATAACCGGCGGTTTTTTCGCTGGCGCAGACTTCTTCTGAGGATGCGCGGCAAAACTTGGAGCGCATCCAGCGATCACTAAGATTGCCGCCAGCGCGGCGGGCGCAAAGCTTCTAAAACGTCCCTCTAGTTTCATGACTTCTCCTTCGATCGTGTTGTGGTGTCATCTTCGGCTGCAATATCAGAAGGCTGACACCGTGGAGATCAAAACGCAACTCCGTGAACCGGCTTTAAGCCGGCGCCGTCTTCAACTCAGAGGTGCAATGCGGGCATCGCGTTGCTTTTATCGGAATACCAGACAGACAGTATGGGCAAGCGTGGCTGTCCGGCGCGGCCTCTTCAGGCTTTCGTCTAAGACGGTTGATCTGTTTGATCACCATAAAGATCACGAAAGCAACGATAAGGAAGTCGATCACAGTTCCAATGAACACACCGTAGTTTATCGTTGCTGCGCCTGCGTCCTTTGCGGCCTTCAGCGTGTCATATCGGCCGCCCGAAAGGTTGATAAACAGATTGGCGAAGTCGACATTGCCGAGCACCAAACCGATAGGCGGCATCAGAATGTCGCTGACAAACGAAGTAACGATCTTCCCAAAAGCGGCGCCGATGACGATGCCTATGGCAAGATCCATCACATTACCGTGCATAATGAATTCTTTGAATTCTTTGAACATTCAGCCTCCTGATAGTCAGTAGTCAGTGGTCCGTGGTCCGTGGTCCGTGGTCCGTCGTCCGTGGCCCCGTGGTCCGTCGTCCGTAGTCCGTAGTCCGTGGTCCGTAGTTTCTGGTTTCTGGTTTCTGGTTTCTGGTTCTTTGTTTCTGGTTGTTGATTTTGAGACCGCCGCTGAACCAGAAACCAGAAACTACGAACCAGGGACTACGGACTATTCGGCGGGCTCGCGAGCCCATGCCGGTACGCATAGATCAACAACTCGACCCGATCCGCAACGCCAAGCTTGCCGAAAATAGAAGTGAGATGATGCCGGACCGTTGTCTCGCTGATGAATAAGCGGCCCGCAATCTCCTTGCTCTTTATTCCTTCGCCGACGAGCGCGATCACCTGTCGCTCGCGATTGGTCAGTTTTGCAATTTTATCGGCCTCAGGATCCGCCTTTCGAGCTTTTTTCGAACGCGTCATATCCGAAAGCACTTCTGCCATAAGCGACGGATCGAGCCACGCTTCGCCGGCGTGCACGCGTTCGATCGCTGAGATCAGCACCTCCGCGGCTTTCTCTTTTCTGACGATCCCCATCGCCCCAAGCAACACCGCCTTTCGATGAGCCTGCGGATCGCGCAGCCCAGTCAGGATGATGATTCGCGCTTCGGTCGCGAGATCGGCAATCAACGCAACGCCGCTGTCGCCTCCAAGATCGAGGTCAAGCAAAATAATGTTGGGGTGCTCCGAACGGGCGAGAGCGAGAGCGTCATCGCGATTCCCCGCTTCACCGACGATCGTCATGTCCGCACGGCTCTGAATGATCATACGCAAGCCGGCTCTCACGACGGCGTGATCGTCGACCAGAAGTACCCGAATGAGCTTTGATGCTGGAGTCGCCATGCCCAGGATCAACCAGAACGGCTTGTGTGGACGTGTTGAACGACCGCGTGATTCTACTTTACCGGGATGCGATCGGCAATCAAATCCATTGATCAAATCCATTGGTCCTATAGGTCTTATATGTCATATATTTTTGCCATGCCCCATTCTGCCAAGAAGCGGCTATTCCTGGTTGACGGGATGTCGCAGATCTACCGCGCCTATTACGCTCTTCCGAGTCTCTCCAATTCCCGCGGGCTGCCAACAAATGCGATTTACGGGTTCACAATGATGCTGCGCAAGCTCATCACCGCCGAGAAACCCGACTACCTCGGAGTTGCCTTTGATGGACCCGAACGCACGTTTCGTCACGACGCGTACGAGGGCTACAAAGCGACTCGCACAAAAATGCCTGAGGATCTTACGCTTCAGCTTCCATACATACAGCGGCTGTGTCAGGCATTGCGAGTTCCGGTTATCCGCGAGGCGGGCTTCGAAGCCGACGACATCATCGGTACGCTCGGCGCTCAAGCCGAACGTGCCGGCCTCGACGTCGTGATCGTGACCAACGACAAGGACATGAATCAGCTTGTAACCGATCACGTGAAGATTCTTCGAACCGAACGGACCGGCGAAATGAAAATGCTGGACGCGCGCGGGGTTGAAGAAAAGATGGGCGTGCCTCCGCATCAGGTGGTCGAGCTGCTGGGCTTGTGGGGCGATACGATCGACAACATTCCGGGCGCGCCGGGAATCGGCGAAAAGGGCGCAAAGCAAATCATCCAGCAATACGGCACGATCGAGAATGCAATTGCTCACGCTGGTGAGATTTCGCGAAAGACCTACCGCGAAAGCCTTCAGAACAACGTCGAATTGATACGACAATCCAGGCAGCTTGTAGCGATCGCCTGCGAAATGCCAATCGAGCTCGATCTTACCGGTCTGATCTACGAAGCAGCCGATCGCAGCGCCTCGTACGAGCTGTTCTCGGAGCTCGAGTTCGCGCAACTGGCCAAGGAATACGTCGACGCGGCAGACGCTACAAAAACCACCGCCACGGTTGCGACGCGCGAGTCGGGAAAAGCGGACTACTCCCGAGTCGCCAGCGGCAAGGATCTCGACACCATCGTTGAAGCGCTGTGGACCAAAGATAGCTTTGGGGTTGCAATCGCCGAACGAAAGGGTTGGGTATACGGCGTTGCCCTTGCCCCGGACGAAATGAAAGCTGCGCTGGTGGACTTCGAGAGATTCGACCCAAAGCGGGACCCGCTGCCAAAGATCAAAGAAGTGATGGAAAACGGAATCGTGCGCAAAGCGATTCACGATTGGAAGGGCGCCCTGACCGCTCTCGACCGATATGTCTGCCAGCGTGACGACAGCAATGCTCCGCTGATGGCTTACGCGAAGGAATGCGACGGCGGTATTCAGGATTTCACGCCGGCGGTTCGCATCGAAGGCGTCGAGGAGGATACGTTGATCGCCGCCTACCTGCTCGATCCGAATCGAGCCAACTACCGGCCAAAGGATCTTGCGCGCGAATTCCTTGGGCTCGAGATGGCCGAGACGGTCGAAGACTTCGATGAAGATGATACCCGCACGCTTCAGACCGCCGATCTCACGCTTCAGCTGGCCGGCGTGCTCCGCCAGAAGATCACCGAGATGGAACTCGATCGGGTCTATCGGGAAATCGAACTGCCGCTGGTCGAGATACTCTTTGACATGGAGCGAACCGGCGTACGCATCGATCTCGCCGCGCTCGACAAGGCCGGGCGTGAGATGGAAAAGGAACTCGCGCGGTTGACCGCCGAGATTTACAAACTGGCGGGCGAGGAATTCAACATCAACTCTCCCGGTCAGCTTGGCGATATCTTCGAGAAGCTCAACTTTGACGTCGGGCGGAAGACCAAGACTGGAAAAATATCGACCTCCGTCGATGTGCTCGAGGAACTGGCGACGAAATACGAACTGCCGCAGAAGATCATTGACTATCGAGAGATCGCAAAGCTTAAAAACACCTACGTCGATGCGCTGCCAAAGCTGATCGACTCTCGCACAGGTCGTGTCCACACCACGTTAAATCAAGCTGTGTCGGCGACCGGGCGATTGTCGTCTACCAATCCAAATCTTCAGAACATTCCGATCCGCTCCGAGCTCGGCCGCAGGATAAGAGCCGCGTTCGTCGCATCTCCCGGATATCAGCTTATGTCGGCTGACTATTCACAAATCGAACTGCGAGTGTTCGCTCACATAACCAACGACCCGGTGATGACCGAGGCATTCAAGCACGGCGAAGACATCCACGCACGCACCGCGCGCGACGTTTTCGGCGCTACAACCAAACAGGAAGAGTCCGAAGCACGGAGGCTTGCAAAGATAGTCAACTTCGCGATTCCTTACGTGATCGGACCGTTTGGTCTCGCCCAGCGAACCGGTCTCACCCGCGCACAGGCAAAGAAGACGATTGAGGATTACTACAAGACCTACACCGGCGTGCGGAGATATATGGAGGAAACGCCCAAACAAGTTCGCGAGAGCGGGATAGTGCGGACAATGTTCGGACGGCTGCGTCCCATACCGGACATAAACAATCGTAGCCACGCGCTCAGGTCGCGCGCCGAACGCGAAGCAATCAACGCCCCGATTCAAGGCACCGCAGCGGACCTGGTAAAGATCGCGATGATCAAGGTGTTCGAACGGCTGAGACGTGAAAAGCTCGGCGCGCGAATGATCCTTCAAGTCCACGACGAGTTGTTGCTTGAAGTGCCGGAGAACGAAATCGAGCAAACTACGAATGCGGTCCGGTCAGAGATGGAATCGGTCGCCGAACTTTCGGTTCCGCTTGTAGTGGATGTCGGCGTGGGCAAGAACTGGATGGAAGCAAAGCCGTAGTCACGGCTCGCAGGGACTGCGCGCACTTTATTTGGAGTGCGCCGCCCTCTTACGCATTAGACGATTGTCGCATGCGTGGCGGCGCTTTCGTATAACTCTTCCGGGTGTCGGAGCAACCTACAAAAGCGCCGCCACGCATGCGAACGTCACCCAATGCGCAAGAGGGCGGCGCACTCCAAATAGGGGCTTCTCATCGCGAGCTTTCGACGACATAAGTGCGCTTGATCTGATCAAGCGACGTGACCCCGGCCTGTTTCATTATCAACTCAAACTCCATACGCAGAACGTCCAGCACCTTCTCGACTCCCGGCTGACCAAATGCCGACAAACCCCAAATATAAGGTCTTCCAACACACACCGCCTTAGCGCCGAGTGCTAACGCCTTAAAGATGTCGGTTCCGCGCCGGAAGCCTCCGTCGATCAAAACCGGTATGCGTCCTCCGACAGCCTCGATTACTTCCGGCAGGCATTCAATCGTGCTCCGCCCGCTTTCTTCGGCTCGGCCTCCGTGATTCGAAACGATGATCCCGTCGACCCCGTGTTCGACACTCAGCGCGGCGTCTTCGCGAGTCACAATCCCTTTCAGTACCAGCTTCATCTTCGTGATGTCTTTCAATCGCCGAACAGAATCCCAGGTCAGGTTCGGCGCGTAGTAGTCCGTGAGCCCCGTCATATCGAGCCCGTCAAACATCGGTCTCCGCTTAAGCCGTCCCTTTAAGCCCGGCTGATGACAATCCGTGCACGTCCTGCTGTCTATAAGCTTGAATCGTTCGAGCGTCTCGGTGTTCCTGCCCCCCGGCAGATCCACAGTAAGCACCAACACAGGCGAACCCGCCGCTTCTGCGCGCTTGACCAGGGCCTTTGTGACTTCCCAGCGAGCTGTCGGATAGAGCTGATACCAAACCGGCGCGCCTCGAGCGGCGGTCACTTCCTCGACTGACGTCGTTGTCACCGTCGAGAGCAACTGAAGATGACCCCGGCTGGCCGCGGCTTTGGCGGTTGCGAGCTCACCCTGTGGATGAAAAGCACGCTGGCTACCAACCGGAGAGATGATGATCGGGGTCTTCCATTTCGTGCCGAAGATTTCCGTGGATGTGTCGATCCGAGTGACATCCACCAGGCGGCGAGGTCGAATTTGAAGCCTCGAGAACCCGGAACGATTGGCTCGTAGCGTGACGTCGTCGTCAACTCCTGTCGCCATGTATCCCCAATGGGCCGGCGGCAGGTTCTGCTTTGCGACCGCTTCGAAATCGAAAACGTTGAGGGCCTGATCGGGCGAGGCTATGAGTTTCTGAACGGCAGGATCACCCTCCCAACCCGGTTTTTGGAGCGCGGCGGCGATGCTCTTTTCGAACGAACCTGACGGGAGCCATAAACCGATCAACGGACTTCCGGCGAGCAACTTCAAGAAACGGCGCCGGGAATCGGTGCGATCTGATATAGACATACGCCACCTCCTTGTATGGGTCGGTTTCTGGTTTCTAGTTTGGGGTTTCTAGTTTCTGGTTTCCAGTTTTCGCGTTTCTGGTTCCTATCGTTTTCATTTCCGGTCCTCAAATATCAAAGACTGAAACCTGAAGAAGCCCAGAAGGAATGTGTTGAGAAGCGAAAACCAGAAAAGTAGAAACTAGAACCGGAAACCAGAAACTAAGAACCAGAAACGCTATCGTAATGATCGGAATGCAGAAATCTGGGCCAAGCCAATCGTAGCCTATCATTCACTGATGCGGTCGCCGCGGAACGTTCCGGTTGAGG
>DASRIZ010000131.1:0-16511 GCA_035649735.1 Blastocatellia bacterium
GTACGGTTTTGATCAACGTGCCGTCGATGTCAAACAGAACCACACGCGGGGAAGCTGAAGGTTTTCCGTTACCACTAGTCATTTATCAAACATTGAACCTGAAGTGAACGACGTCCCCGTCCTGAACAACGTACTCTTTCCCTTCCAACTTTAGCTTGCCTTGCTCGCGGCACCTCGCTTCGCTCCCGAGTTCCACCAGATCTTCGAATTTCGTCACTTCGGCTCTAATAAACCCGCGCTCGATGTCCGAGTGAATCACCCCGGCGGCTTTGTGCGCGGTTGTCCCGCGTTTGATCGACCAGGCGCGGCATTCGTCCTCGCCTGACGTCAAAAAGCTAACAAGATCGAGCAGCGAATAAGCCGCGCGAATAAACCGGTCGCGAGCGGGTTCGGTGATTCCCAGATCCTGAAGAAACTCGCGCTGCTCCTCGGGCGCGAGCTGCGCAATCTCCATCTCCACCTTGCCTGCCATCGCGATAGCGCTAAGCTTCTTGGACTCGGCCAGCGTCTGGACGTCACCTGAAACGCCGCCGCCAAGGTCCTCTTCAGATTGGTTAACAAGCAAAAGCAACGGCTTCAGGCTCAGGAATCGAAACCCGGCCACAAGCGCCAAGTCTTCGTGTGTCAGATCGAGATCGCGCAAGGGGCGTTCTCCTTCAAGCGCTGCCTTGAGCCGCTCCATCAGCTCGTTCTCGCGAGCGGAGTCTTTTTCTTTCTTCAACCGGGCTATTCGGGTCTCAATCTGCACAAGATCGGTGAGCATCAGCTCATCGTCAAACGAGCGTATGTCGCGCGGCGGATCGGCGGATTGCGACACCATCGGATTCTCAAACGCACGCAACACGTGAACCAGCGCGTCCGCTTCGCGCATGTGTTGAACGAGTTTTGGGTCGAGACCCGATTGGGCCTGCTCGGCGTCCTCCGCTTGCGGACCCGCTACGTCTACGAAACTGATTTCCGCATAGGTTTTCTTCTTCGGGTTGTAAATCTGCGCCAGCTTATCGACTCGCGGATCGGGGACCTTTATCACTCCGACGTTAGCCTTCTCGCGCGCGCCATACCCACCAACCTCAGCGGTGAGCCCGGTGAGCGTGTTGAATATCGTGGTCTTACCCGACCCCGCAAATCCTACCAGTCCAACCTTCATTGTTTATCCTTCATCGGTCTATTTCTATTTTCTATTTCCTATTTTGTTTACTCGAAATCATTGCTAACTCTCAAACACAAATAGCAAATAGAAAATAGCTCTTCTAAGCGTTCAGCTTCCATCCCAAGCCGAACTTTCCAAGCGGAGATCCTCTCCCGTCATTTGCGCCGGCTTCGGAAGTCCTAACAAGCCTAGAACCGTTGGAGCGACATCTCTTAGAGAGCCTCCCTCTCGAAGCTTAAACGACTCCCTGGTGATCACAATCACCGGCACCGGGTTCGTCGTGTGAGCAGTAAATATCTGACCGGATACCGGATCGATCATCTGCTCAGCGTTGCCATGATCAGCAGTAATGATCACAGTTCCGCCTTTGGAACGCGTTGCCTCAACCACTCGCCCAAGACACTGGTCGATCACTTCGATCGCCTTGATCGTCGCTTCGAGGTTGCCAGTGTGCCCGACCATGTCTGCGTTCGCGTAGTTCATTATCACCGCGTCGAAGCGCCCGCCGTCAATCTGACTAACCACCTCGTCTGTGATGCCGTAAGCACTCATCTCCGGTTTCAAATCATAAGTGGCAACCTGCGGAGACGGGATCAGAATTCGCTCCTCACCTGAAAACGGCGGCTCGACTCCCCCGTTGAAGAAAAAAGTGACGTGGGCATACTTTTCGGTCTCGGCGATTCGAAGGTTCTTGAGTCCGGCCTCGGCGAACACATCTGCCATTATCTGATCGAGCGGTTCCGGGCCGAACGCGACCGGCAAAGGAAATTGACGATCGTAATAGGTCATGCAGGTAAACCGGATGTCCGGTTTCGGGCTCCGATTAAAGAAAGTGAAATCGGCTTCGGTGAAGGCTCGAGTGATCTGTCTTGCCCGATCCGATCGAAAGTTGAAAAAGATTACACTGTCGCCATCATTGATCGTGGCGATGGGCGTGTCATTGTTATCGACAATCACTATCGGTTTTACGAATTCGTCGGTGACCCCGTAGCCGTATGATTCACATATCGCCGCAACCGGATCGCGTCCAGGGGTGCCTTCGCCGTAGCGCAGAAGCCGGTATGCTTTCTCGGTCCGCTCCCATCGTTTGTCTCGATCCATCGCATAGTAGCGCCCGACAATCGTCGCGATTCTCCCGACTCCGTATTCACGCATTTTGTCGATCAACTCACCGACGTAATCCGCTCCCGAATCCGGCGCTGTGTCCCGGCCATCCAGGAACGCGTGAACAAAGACTCGATGAACGTTTTGCTCTCGGGCCATTCGAAGCAGCGCGTACAAATGCTCTTGCGATGAGTGAACACCGCCGTGCGAGACCAATCCGATGAGGTGAAGCGAAGAGTCACGGTTTCGGGCGTGATCCATAGCCTTAAGGAGAGCTTCGTTCTTGAAAAACTCGCCGGTCTCGATAGCGTAATCGATGCGCGAGGTGTCCATACGCACAATGCGTCCCGCGCCAATGTTTAGATGACCGACCTCGCTGTTGCCCATCTGACCGGCCCGCAGACCGACGTACTGACCGGAAGCTTCAATCAGGGTGTTCGGACACGTCCGGTACCACTCATCGAAGTGAGGCGTTCGAGCAAGGGCGATCGCATTGCCTTCGCGCTGATCCGAATGGCCAAACCCATCCAGCACGATCAGGACAACAGGCGTGTTCTTGAGGTTCACCAAGTGAGAATCGACTCCATCAAAAAGAAGCTACAGATTACAGGCGCGCGCTTAAAGCGTACAAGTTCCGTGGGTGCGCGTCAGGTTTTCCCGCATACCCATCTCTAACAAAAAGGGGGCACGAGGCCCCCTTCTGTATCTCTCTGATTCTCTCTGCTTATTGCAGCGCGTTCTCGATGGCCTGGATCATCGGATCGCTTTCAGGCGTTACCTTTGGCTCGAACCGCGCGACAATCTTGCCGCTCTTATCCAACAGGAACTTGCTGAAGTTCCACTTGATGTCGCCGCCAAAATCCGGGTTGGTTTCCTTGCTCGTCAGAAACTTGTACAGCGGGTGGATGTCGTCACCCTTCACAGATATCTTGGAGAAGATCGGGAAGGTGACGTTGTACTTTGTGGAACAGAAGGTCTTGATCTCTTCGTCGGTGCCCGGTTCCTGGCCCATGAAGTTGTTTGCCGGGAATCCGAGAATCACAAACCCTCGATCCTTGTACTTCATATAAACCTTCTGTAGTCCTTCGTACTGAGGTGTGTAGCCGCATCTGCTGGCGACGTTGACCACCAAGACAACCTTTCCGCGATATTGGCCAAGGTTGACTTCCTTGCGGTCAATATCTTTGAGGGTGAAATCGTAGATCGAGCTCATTTTTTCGCCGCTATCGGGATTGCCGCTCGCGCGGCTCGAAAGGGCGATCGCAAGAACCGCCGCCACTATGACCGTTACCACCAACGCTGATACAACCTTGGTTTTCATGCTTTCCTCCTGAATTGGATTGCAGCTTCTAATCTATTTGTCGCTCGGGCTCACCACTTCGATTCCCGCAGCGCGTGCGGCATCTAGACCGCCTGCGAGAGCGTAAGCTTTCTTGAAGCCCATCTGCAACAGCTTGAGCACCTCGGCGTCGGCCGCCTCATCGTGCGGACACGTACAATAAGTGACGATTACCACGTTCTTATCCGCATCCTTGGTCCAGTCGTCGAGTTTCTCGATCGGCACGTGAATCGCGCCTTTGATTATCTGGCCAGCTAAATCGTGCCGCGCATCGATTATTATCACTTTTTCACCGTTGTCGAGCCGCGCCTTGAGTTCCTTTGCGGTCATCTGCTGCTTGGCGGTATCCGCCTTCGCGCCAGGTTTGGCTGCATCATGACCGTGTTCGTGCTGCGTGGGTTGAGCGAAAGCCCCGCCGACAACGAGGGACACCGTGGCGATTCCGGCAAGCAGCCCATTCTTGATTTGCATAAATGTTTCCTCCTGATTCCGTTTGGTCTCATCGCATCCTGTTATTTATTCGGTACATACGAATTCTACCAGCCGGCCGGCGAAATCGTCACGGAGCCCCGCTAACGGCGCCGTTGACTTCTACGACGGTGGACTTTCATGGTCTTGACTTCTGAAACTTGAATTGTACTATTGACGTAGTACAATAGGACAATGAGTCTGGCGCTTAACATCGACGCGTCGCACCCGACGCCGCTCTATCATCAGCTCGAGCGCGCGATTCGGTTTGCTATCGCCACCGGCAAGATTGCCGTGGGCGATCAGTTGCCTACAGTCCGGCAGCTTGCCGTCGATCTGAGGATCAACGCCAACACGGTCGGCAAGGTCTATCTGGAGCTCGAACGAGCCGGAATTGTGGAAACCCGGCGAGGCGTGGGCACATTTGTAAAGGCCCGGCAGTTTGAAGCGACCCGCGACACGGATCGAGAGCGCGAGATGCGCGAACTTGAAGACCATTTTCTTGAAAAAGCGGCGCACCTGGGCTTCTCGGCCAGAAAAGCCGCCGATCATCTGAGGGAACGGCTCAAAAACACAAAATGACGCAGGCTCCAAAGGAGAAATGAATTATGGGACTCACCACGAAGGAAACTCAACTGACTCAAACCAAATCAGCACTGCAGGCGCAAAACGCGCCGCGACTGAACATCGTAGCGGCGGCGTTGTTTTTGATCCCGCTAGTCATTGGGATCATCCCAACGGTGATGTTCCTGCATCCAGCAGGAGTGATCGCCGGCCTGCTCCTGGGTCTACTCCTGGCGCAAGCGCCAAAGGTCGCCAAGCAATGGGAGAAAGCCGTTGTGCTCAGGCTCGGGCGCTACATCGGAATAAGAGGGCCAGGGCTGTTCTGGATAATGCCTTTGATCGACACGGTATCTTCGTGGATCGATCAACGCATCATCACCACCAACTTCGTGGCGGAGCAGACGTTAACTTCAGACACGGTTCCGGTAAACGTCGATGCGGTGCTGTTCTGGATGGTTTATGATCCGGAAAAAGCCGCGCTCGAAGTGCAGGACTACCAGCAAGCCGTGAGTTGGGCGGCTCAGACCGCGCTCCGTGACATCATCGGGCGAACAGCCCTGACCGAACTGCTTCGAGGTCGCGAGCGGATCGAAGAAGAGCTCCAGAAGTTGATTGACGAGCGGTCGAATCCCTGGGGCGTCAGCGTTCAATCGGTCGAAATGCGCGACGTGGTGATCCCCGATGCGCTGCAGGACGCGATGTCCCGCGAAGCGCAGGCCTCTCGTGAGAAACAGGCGCGCATCATTCTGGGACAGGCTGAAGTCGAGATCGCCCATCTGTTCGCAAAGGCCGCTGAGTCCTATATGGAGAACCCGACTGCGCTTCATCTGCGCGCAATGAACATGCTTTACGAGGGTTTGAAAGAGAAAGGCGCGTTGATGCTTGTGCCGAGCTCGGCAGTCGAATCGATGGGAATGGGCGGTTTGCTCGGGGCCGCGGCTTTCAGACAACAAGTGCTCACAGGAACAAAGGATGAAATTGAAATTAAGTAAGTCGAGACGTGATTCGTTAGGCTAGTTAATCTAGCGAATCACGTCTCCTTCGAAACCTTCACCAGGCAAACTGTTAGTAGCAGGAAAATGGAGTACGCGGTATGAACGCTCTAAAGACGCTGATCTTCACTATTCTTGTTCCTGGCACGCTCGCCGTTGTGATCCCCTATCGTCTCGCAGCCTCGTCTGCGGCGAGGGGCACAATACCGCTCGGCGGCTTGCGATATTTTGGCCTGGTGTTCTTTGCGGCAGGCGCGTTGATCTATCTTTGGTGCGCATGGGACTTTGCGTTTGCCGGGAAGGGCACGCCGGCTCCTATCGATCCGCCGAAGGAACTCGTCGTCAGGGGTCTTTACAAACACATCCGGAACCCGATGTATGTCGGCGTTCTGAGCCTGGTGTTGGGTCAGGCGTTCTGGTTCGAGGCGGCTAGATTGTTCATCTACGCCGGGATTGGTTTTCTGTTGTTCAATGCATTTGTGTTTTTCTACGAAGAGCCTGCGCTCACGCGAAAATTTGGTCCAGCATATGTCAGGTACTGCGATGCGGTGCCGCGATGGCTTCCCACGTTGAGACGGCGACAAGAAGCGAAATACGAGTAGCTGGGAGATTCGAGGGTCAGCCTCAAAATCAATCGTGTCCGCGCGGCAGATATACGCGGCGTCTCGATGATGATAAAGTGCGTCCGCTAAGCAGCATCAAGGGCAGTTTGTTTCGGTGACTTAAGGGGGACGCCGTGCCATCGACCTTTAAGACTCTAACCATACTCCTCGCTGCAGTATTCCTGGGTTACGGATTTCAGCGCCCGGCGTCGACCGGGATCACCAACGAACTCGCTCCCGGCGAAAAGTTGTTCGTGGCACACTGCGCGCTGTGTCACGGAATCGGAGCGACTGGCGGCAGAGGACCGGCGCTGAATACTCCAAAGCTTCGACGCGCCGCCGATCATCGGGCGCTGTTTGGAATCATCCAGAACGGGATTGACGGGACCGAGATGCCCGGCGCCTGGCAGATGACCGATCGCGAGATCGGGCTCGTCGCCGACTACGTCAGATCGCTCGGAAGCACGGAAGTCGTCAAGCTTCCCGGCGACTCGATCAAAGGCAAGGAGTTGTATGAAGCGAAGGGCGGGTGCAGCGCCTGTCACATCGTTGGCGGGCGAGGCGGAATCACCGGTCCCGATCTTACTGACATCGGCGCCCGGCGAAGCGCCGCTTACCTCCGCGAAGCCTTAACCGATCCCGGCGCAGCCGTGCCCGAAGGATTCCTGATCGTGAGCATCGCAACCCGGGATGGCCGGCAAGTGCGAGGCGTCCGCTCGAATGAAGATTCATTCACCATCCAGATTCGCGATTCCAACAACGTTTATCACTCGTTCCGCAAACACGATCTGACGGAGCTTAAACGAGAATCCGGCAGATCCGTTATGCCGGGTTACCGAGACACTCTTATCGCAGCGGAAATCGACGATCTGGTCGCTTATCTTGCCAGCTTGCGAGGTGAAAAATGAATTGGATCCGCTTGTTAACAGCAGCCTGCTGTCTCTCGATTCCAACCATAATAGCTGCGCAGGTTCCATATGAGAGGATCGTCAATGCCGCAGCGGAGCCCGGAAGCTGGCTGACGTACTCCGGTAACTATCAGGCCCATCGCTTTTCTCCGCTCACGGAAATCACACCGCAGAATGTGTCGCGATTAAAGCCCGCGTGGGTCTATCAAATCGACGCGCGCACTCGTTTCGAAACCTCGCCAATCGTTGTCGACGGAGTAATGTACGTAACCGAACCGCCTACAAAGGTCGCCGCGCTCGATCTGCGTACCGGCCGGCGGTTGTGGTCGTGGCAGCGGACGATGCCTCGCACCCTCAAGACGATCGGGTTCGGTCCGACAAATCGTGGCGTAGCAGTGCTTGACGGCACTCTATACGTCGGGACGCTCGATTGCTATCTCGTCGCGCTCGATGCGAAAACGGGAGCGCTTCGTTGGGAAACCAACGTGGCCGACAATAATACCGGTCATTCAATTACCGCTGCTCCGCTGGCGATTGGAGGAAAGATTATCGTCGGCATCAGCGGCGGCGAAGCCGGCATTCGCGGGTTTCTTGACGCCTACGATGCGAAGACCGGCAAGCTTGCGTGGCGATTGTGGACGATCCCTGGTCCCGGCGAGCATGGTCACGAAAGCTGGTCGGGAAACAGTTGGAAGACCGGAGGCGCCCCGACCTGGGTAACCGGTTCATACGATCCCGAGTTAAACATGATTTACTGGGGCACAGGAAATCCGGGTCCGGATTGGAATGGGGACGTTCGTCCGGGAGACAACCTCTATTCTTGTTCGCTTCTTGCGGTGGATGCAGCTACCGGAAAACTCAAATGGTATTTTCAATTCACCCCGCACGATGTGCATGACTGGGATGCCACAGAGATCCCGGTACTGCTGGACGCCAACATCGGAGGGCGATCTCGCAAGCTGGTGGCGATGGCCAACCGCAACGCGTTTTACTATCTGCTGGACCGCGCTACGGGAGAATTTATCCTTGGAACACCCTACGCAAAACAGACGTGGGCGAAGGGTCTCGATTCGCGCGGACGACCGATCGTTCTTCCCAACACCGAGCCGACCGTCGAAGGCAATCTGGTTTGGCCAAGCCTGCAAGGCGCGACTAACTGGTTCAGCCCTTCTTACAGCCCCGCGACCAAACTGTTCTATGTCCCGGTTCGCGAAATGGGTGCTTACTACTACAAGGGTGAAGCCGAGTACAAGCCTGGGACCTTCTTTGCGGGTGGCGGCGAGCGAGCACTGCAGGGTGATAAAGCGAGCGGAGCGATCCGAGCACTGGAAGCCGGTACTGGAAAGATGAAGTGGGAGTTCACGCTCAAATCGCCGCCGTGGGCGGGAGTACTATCGACTGCCGGAGGAGTGGTGTTTGGCGGCTCGGATGAAGGGAACTTCTACGCACTGGATGCGTTGAGTGGCAAAGCATTGTGGGACTTTCAGACCGGCGGCCAAATCGTTGCAAACCCGATCAGCTTCTTGATCGACGGCAAGCAGCATGTCGCGATTGCCGCGGGTCACGCTCTCTTTGTTTTTGGACTGCAATGATGGCTGAGTGCCTGCTCACGAATCCAAGTGCTCGTGTTGGAGGCTCTTATGGAAGGAGAGATATATGAATCGAAGCATCTGGATCTCCGCAATATCAGTGGTAATCGCCGTTGCCATAACCGGCGCCGCGGCGCGGTCGCTTCAGAATCGTTCGGGCGCGGAAGAACCGCAGACCGGAACGGGGGACGGATGGGAATATCTGGTCGTGTCCGGTGGCAACGTTAACCTCATGCCCTCCGACAGCGGCACTATGCGGAAGGAACCGGGCGCATTCGGCCGCGAATCCTTTCCGCTGGAAAGAAACCTGGACAAGCTTGGTGCAAAGGGCTGGGAGTTGGTCGCAGTGGCGGGATCGAGTGCTGACCCAACTTTCTATCTCAAACGCAAAAAATGACGTCGCCGCTTTTGTTTTCCCCTTGCAATAGAATTCCGTTAGGTCGACTACCCTGCCTGGATAGTCGAAAGCGACTTCCGTGAGTTCCGCAACCCACTGGCCCCTTGTAACTATGACCTGGCGGCGCTAGAGTACCTGCCCATCAATCAGCAAGTTTGAATGCCAGTTTATCTCGATGTGTACGCTTTGAGGAGGCACTATGAAATCGAAGAGCCGCCGCAAGTTTCTCAAGGAATCAATCGCCGCAGGAAGCGCCGCCGCCGGCCTCTCAGTATTGAATCCCACATCTAGTATCGCGGCGCCAAACGCCAGGATCCTCGGAGCCAACGACCGAATTCGGGTCGCTCTCATCGGCTGCGGAGGGCAGGGATCGGGCGACCTGCGGGCGATGCTCAGAATAAAGAACGTCGAGTGTGTTGGTCTCTGTGACGTCGATGACGAGCAAACCGCGAAGACGGCAAAGGGCGTGAATGAGCAGTACAGCCAGACTCCAGCGGTGGTCACCCGCGACTTCAGAAAGATCCTCGATCAGAAGGACGTCGACGCAGTCATCATCGGCACGCCCGACCACTGGCACGCGCTGAATACGGTGCTGGCCTGTCAGGCGGGTAAAGACGTCTATGTTGAAAAGCCCCTATCGATCAGCATCGGCGAAGGCCGCGTCATGGTTGACGCCGCGCGCAAGCACGACCGCGTGGTTCAGATGGGAACTCAACAGCGCAGCGCGACACACTATGCAGACGCGGTCAACTACGTCAAAAGCGGCAAGCTTGGAAAGATTCGATTGGTGCGTTGCTGGGCCTATCAGGAATGGATGGGGAACATTCCGGTGGTGCCCGACAGCGATCCGCCGGCGAATGTTGATTACGACTTATGGCTCGGGCCCGCCCGCAAACGACCGTTCAATAAGAACAGGTTTCACTTCAACTTTCGCTGGTATTGGGATTATTCCGGTGGATTGATGACCGATTGGGGCGCTCACATGATAGACATAGCCAACTGGGGTATGGACATCAAAGCTCCTACTTCTGCTATGTCCGTCGGAGGCAAGTACGGCTATCCCGACGACGCCGAAGAAACACCCGACACTCAACAAGTGCTATGGAGCTTTCCGAACTTCAGCATGATATGGGAACACGCCACCGCAATTGGACGCGGTCCCGAAGCGCGGGATCACGGAGTGGCCTTTCACGGAAACGATGGTGTGCTGGTGGTAGATCGCGGCGGCTGGGAGGTCTATCCCGAAACCGAGCGCAAGGACCGAAAGCGCGCCTACAAGACGGCGGGCGTTCCGCGACAGGGCGCCGGCAATCAGGACTATCACTTTCAGCACGTGAAGAACTTTATCGATTGCGTTCAGTCCCGCAAGCGGCCCAACTCGGATGTCGAGATTGGCCACAACTCGATGATCGCCTGCCACCTTGGGAACATCGCGTTCAGGCTTGGCCGGCAGATCAAGTGGGACGTTGATAAGGAAAGAGTGATCGGAGACACCGAAGCGCAGCAATACGTGATGCGGGAGTACCGGTCGCCGTGGAAGCTTGGGTGATCAGATTCTCAATCGATCAGCGCGCCTTGACGACTTCAAGCTCGAAGTGGATTTCCTTCCCGCGAACGATTGCATTCAAGTAGGTCTCCCAGAACTTGCGTATGAATCGCATCGAGTTGAAGCGATGATCGAGGTTGATCAGGAACTCAAGGCCGGTCAGTCTCCAGAGATTCAGCAATGTTACTCGCGCCCGGCGTTGGCGGAAACGAACATCGCTATAGAATGGAAAGACTGCGCGCTCATCGGTCAGGTTTCGAAACGAATAGCTGTTCAGATGATTTCGGTGAGTCAGGTCGGTAGCGAAGTCGGGATTGGTCCAGTGGGGCACCACGATTCTAATCACACCCCCGCCCCTCGTGATGCGATGAAGCTCACACATCACCCCCATTGGGTCGGCCACATGCTCGATTACGTGACGGCCGATAACTTCGTCGAATTCGTCATCAGCGAACGGATACGGGAGATCGTCAAGATCGTGGATTACATCCGCCGCCGTTCGAGGGTTAACATCCATCCCGATAGCCCCGGCGACTTTGTTGATACCGCAGCCGATGTCGAGCACTCGCGGCTTGGCCGTTTGAGCGGCAAGGTCTTGACGAGTTTGTGTTTGAGTTTGCACTGTTACAGTCCCACAAAAGCCGCTTAGGCCGATAGCCGCCTGGCTCTCTACGTTCGGCGGTTCTTGATCATCCGATAGGCCCTATGAACTTTCTTTTCGCGATTCTTGCGTTTTAGGTTCAAACGCTCGTCCATCCGCGAATCCAAATACTCGAGCTCGCGCTCGAGCTTCACATAACTCTCATAGCGGCCGGCGTCGAGCGACCCATCGGCCAACGCCTCTTTTACCGCACATCCCGGTTCGTTCTGATGCCCGCAGTTGGTGAAATGGCACGATGCCGCAATTGATTCCACGTCCGAGAACGCTTCGCCTAACGAGCCGCCGGCATCCCACAACTGAAGCTCCCGCATTCCGGGGGTATCGATCAACAAACCACCCGTCTTTAATACTAGCAGCTCCCGGTGAGTGGTTGTGTGGCGTCCGCGGCTATCGTGCTCGCGTACTTCCGCCGTCTTCTGCAATTCTTCGCCGACGATTCTATTAATCAACGTCGATTTCCCGGCGCCCGATGAGCCCAAAAACGCAACCGTGATGCCCGGCTGAATGTACTGATCCAGCGCCTCGAGCCCCGCACCGGAAACCGAGCTGATTGCGTGAACCGGAGTGCCGGGCGCGACCGACTCGGCAGCCGACACTTTATCCGCAACATCTTCGGTCAGATCAGCTTTGCTGAGTATGACAACCGGGGCCGCATTACTTTCAAAGGCTGCAACAAGATATCGCTCCAGCCGCCGAAGATTGAAGTCGTGGTCCAGACCTTGAACCAGAAAAACGGTATCGACGTTTGAGGCGACAACTTGTTCTTCGCTGTTCGCGCCCGCGGTCTTGCGTGAGAACTTGCTGCGACGCGGCAAGACTGCGTGAATCTGAGCCAGACCGTCACGCTCGCGGATGGCAAACGATACCCAATCTCCCACCGCGGGGAAGTCGGCTGAACTCTCGCTATCAAATCTCAGCTTGCCGCGAACTCGCGCATTCAGTTCGCCAAGTTCCGCATACAACCGATAGGCGCCTCTCTCTTCAAGCACGACTCGTCCGGCAGAGTGACCTCGCTCACGATAAGGCTGAAACGCCTGCTCAAAGAACTCGCTCCAACCGAGTGCCGTCAAGTCGTACATGCGACGTTCACTTCTTCGAGGCCGTCTTGGACGCTTGCTTCGCGGCAGCCTCTCCGATGCGCGAGCCGGCGAACGCGTCAAAACCAAGATATCGCGCGGCGTTGCCCAGCTCTTCTTCGATGCGAAGCAACTGGTTGTATTTTGCGACGCGGTCGGTGCGGCTCGCGGACCCCGTCTTTATCTGACCCGAGTTCGTGGCAACCGCAAGGTCGGCGATAAACGTGTCTTCGGTTTCGCCTGACCGGTGCGAGATCACACACGTATATCCGTGACTCTTGGCCATCTCGATCGTATCCAGCGTTTCAGTAAGCGAGCCGATCTGATTAACCTTTATTAGAATCGAATTTGCAACCTTTTCATGTATTCCCCGGGCGAGATACTGTGTGTTGGTAACGAACAAGTCGTCACCTACCAACTGAACACGCCCACCCAGTTGTTGCGTGAGCGCAGCCCAGCCCGCCCAGTCACTCTCAGCCAACCCGTCTTCAATAGAAATGATCGGATACTGGCGCACCCAGCTGGTGTACAGATTCACCATATCATCTGAGCTCATTCGGGCTCCGGTCGACTTTTTGAATACATAGGCGCCCTTTTCATAGAACTCGCTCGACGCCGGATCTAACGCCAGGGCTATTTGCTCGCCCGACTTATAACCTGCTTGATGGATCGCTTCAAGTATCGCCTCGATTGCGTGGTCATTCGATTTCAGATTCGGGGCGAACCCGCCCTCGTCACCCACCGAGGTTGAATGTCCTTGCTTCTTGAGGACCGCTTTCAACGAGTGGAAAACCTCGGCTCCCGCTCGCAACGCTTCGGCAAACGAAGAAAAGCCTCCGGGCACGATCATAAACTCCTGAAAGTCGACGTTGTTGTCCGCGTGCGCTCCTCCGTTCAATACGTTCATCATCGGAACAGGCAGCGTGCGCGCGCCAACACCTCCCAGATACGCATACAGCGGAAGACCGAGGGCGTCCGCCGCCGCGCGCGCAGTGGCCAGCGAAACGGCAAGTATCGCATTGGCTCCGAGCTTGCGTTTGTTTGGCGTGGCGTCGGCCGCGAGCATTGCCAGATCGATATCAGCTTGAACCAGCGCATCACGCCCGATGACCGCTTTAGATATCGGACCGTTCACATTCGCTACCGCCTTGAGGACGCCCTTCCCCAGATAACGCTTCTTATCCCCGTCTCGCAACTCGAGCGCTTCGTTTTCACCGGTTGAAGCGCCCGACGGAACAGCGGCGCGTCCGATAATCCCGCTTGCAAGAGTCACCTCAGCCTCGATCGTAGGGTTGCCCCGAGAATCCAGAATCTCCCGACCATTGACTCGTTCAATTAATGTCATAGTAGATCCGTCACTCGTATAGGTTCGAGTCTTCGCAACTTCGAAATGTGCATTGGAACCTGGCTATGATAGCGGAGAGGTGTGCCGCTGTCACTGCTGGAAGGCCGAAGGTAGTAAGACTCCAATATGCGGCGATCCCGATAAGAGCCACACCAGCAATGGAAGGGGAATTACAGATCACCGCTGGAACTTCGAGGAACTGATAACAGCGTGCTAGAATTCGCCGCGGCGATGATACGGATACTCCTCGTCGGTCTGGGTGGATTCGTCGGAACTTTGCTACGGTACTGGCTTTCAGGGCTGATTGCTAGACGCTATGGTGAAACGTTTCCGCTCGGAACTTTAATCGTAAACGCTCTCGGCTGTTTCCTGGCCGGATTCATATTCTACTTCCTGTATGACCGCTTGCTGACAAGTCCTACGTCCAGAACAGTTGTGTTTATCGGGCTGCTAGGTGGATTTACTACCTTTTCCTCTTACGCATTACAAACCTTTACCCTGCTACGGGACGGTGAGGTGTTTCTCGCGCTCTTGAACATCGCCGCTTCAAATATTCTCGGACTATTCTTAATCTGGGGAGGCTATAGTCTGGCGCGAATCATCGGAGGTTAAGGTATGAACATACGAGAGGACGGCTACCTGCTTAGAATCTTGGTTGGTGAAAGCGACAAACACGGACATCGGCCACTATATGAAGCAATCGTTTTGAAGGCCCGCGAATCTGGTCTGGCTGGAGCTACGGTATCGCGAGGCGTAATGGGTTTTGGAAAAAACAGCATCCTGCATACTGCAAAGATTCTTCGACTCTCCGAAGACCTACCAATGCTTATTGAGATTGTTGACAGTTTGGAAAGGGTTGAACATTTCCTGCTGGAACTGGACGCAATGATCATAGACGGACTTGTGACACTAGAGCAGGTCAAGGTGATTCATTACAAGTCATCAACACAAGATTAGGCCACTACCAGACTGGACAACTCCTGCTCCCAGGTGTGTAGAAATCGATGAATGCTTGCGTGCACCGCGAATTTGTAATGATGCGGTTCAAAGCGAAGCACAAAACGTTGACGCGCCCTGCGGGCTCGCTTAATCTGATTGATCAAGTCTGGCCGCCGCGATTCTTTCCGCAGAGATTCTATTGATGGTCCAACCCAAACACACGCACATACGGTTACATCGGTTTCTTTCGATGCTACTGCTTATCCCTGTTTTGATTGCGCCGGCAGGTTTCCTTACTCATACGTTCGCGCAAAAAAAACAAGAGCCGAAGACCGGTATGGGCGGCGTTTCAACCGGAGAGGCCCGTAGCTACGCTTCGACGCGAACAGCCGGAGTCACGGAACCAAATGCACCTGTGATCTTCGAAGACCTGACCGCGCGGACCGCACTCGCAAGGTTCAGGAATCGCTCCGGAAGCGCCGAAAAGAATTACATACTCGAGACTGCGTCGGCTGGAGTAGCGATCTTCGACTATGACGGTGATGGCCGCCCGGATGTTTATCTTCTCAACGGCTCGACAATAGCCGCGCTGAAGGGCAGGGAGAAGCCGCCTCGCGCAGCGCTTTATCGCAACCTGGGCAATTGGCAGTTCGAAGACGTTACTGAAAAAGCGGGCGTAGCAAACGAGCGGTGGGGCATGGGAGTTACCGTTGGCGACTATGACAACGACGGGCGCTCCGACATCTACGTGAGCAACTTCGGCATATCCCGGCTCTATCGCAACAAAGGCGACGGTACGTTCATCGATGTCGCGCCGAAACTTGGCTGTGCGCGGAAAGGCTGGAGCACGGGAGCAAGCTTCGGTGATTACGATGGCGATGGACGGCTTGATATTTTCGTCCCCGGCTACATGTTTTTCGACATCAATAATCGTCCGCCCAATCCGGCAGAGGCCGGCACTCCTGGCGGCGTGGGTCGGAACTTTTGTGAGTTTCGCGGCATCCCGGTTATGTGTGGACCCAGAGGTCTGACCGGCGAAAGCGACACCCTTTTTCATCAACGCCCGGACGGTACTTTTGAAGACGTCAGCGTAAAGGCAGGAGTCAGTGATCCCGAGAAGTACTATGGGTTCAGCTCAGCCTTTGTACACGCCAACGATGATCGTTTGATTGATTTAATCGTCGTAAATGACTCGACGCCAAAACAGCTTTATCTCAACAAGGGTGACGGTACGTTTGAAGAGGTCGGCTATACATCGGGAGTGGCGTTGAACGAGAGCGGCCGCGAGCAAGCGGGGATGGGGTTGGCCGTGGGCGACTACGATAATGACGGGCGCGTTGACTTTTACATCACCAATTTCTCAGACGATACAAATACTCTCTATCACAACGACGGCGACGATAATTTCACCGATGTAACTTTCCAGGCTGGTCATGGTGAGGTCACGATGCCATTCCTGGGGTGGGGCGCGTGCTTCATGGATTTCGACAACGACGCGTGGAAAGACGTCCTTGTAGTCAACGGACACGTCTACCCGATAGTCGATAAGCATCAATGGGGCACAAGCTACGCGCAGCAATTGCTGCTGTTTCGAAATAAGTCCAACGGAGGATTTGAGCGCGTACCAGCAGCTCCCGACAGTGGGCTGGCGCGTGCGATCCCGGGCCGTGGTCTTGCCGTCGGCGATCTGGATGGCGACGGGCAGCTTGATGCAGTTGTGAACAACATCGATGCTCCTCCGACTCTGCTACGAAACGTGACCAAGCCGGCCGGCCACTGGATCGAGTTACGGCTTGTTGGAGATGTGTCGGGGAAAAGTCCGCGCGACGCC
>DASRIZ010000132.1:0-5442 GCA_035649735.1 Blastocatellia bacterium
TTGCCTGTAGCGTTGTTCGTCTTGATCGGCATCGGCGCGGTGTATCTGAATGCGCGAAGCTTGAACCTGATGATGATCGGCGAGCAAGAGGCGGTTGCGCTGGGCGTAGAAGCGAGGCGGGTAAAGATCGCTGTTTATCTGGCTGCATCGCTTTTGACCGGCGCCGCGGTTGCGGTTAGTGGAGCGATCGGATTTGTCGGCTTGATCATCCCTCACGCCGTGCGATTGGTCGGCGGGAGTGACAATCGGCTGGTTGTGCCGGCGTCGGCGCTGGTTGGCGGAGTATTCCTGATGCTCGCCGACACTATCGCTCGGACGGCTGTCGCGCCGCGCGAGTTAAACATTGGAGTAATCACCTCGCTGGTCGGCGCGCCGATTTTTGTCTATCTGCTGCGAAGAACTAATTGAATAGTCAAATAGGTCCAATAGGTCCTATAAAGCTTTTCCAATGCTTGAAGCCACCGACATCAGATTCAGCTACTCAAAGCCGGTCTTGAAGGGCATATCTTTCTCGGTCGGCATGGGAGAGTTGCTTGCCGTGCTTGGCCCAAATGGTTCGGGTAAGACCACGCTGATCAAAATCATCGTCGGTATGCTCAAGCCAGAGAGTGGCTCAGTATCGGTTGCTGGCAAGAATCCCACGTCGATGTCTAGACGCGATGCTGCGCGGCTCATCGGTTATGTCGCTCAGGAATCCGCGGTTCGATTTCCGCTGACTGCTATGGAACTGGTGCTGCAAGGCCGGTTCGCGCAAGGTGGGCTGATCGGATTTGAGAGCGAGCGCGACGTCAACGAAGCCGAGTGGGCTATGCGGGTGACCGAAACTACGGAGTTCGCCGCAACCCTTGTCACGGAGTTATCGGGCGGCGAGCGTCAACGCGTGATGCTGGCCAGGGCGCTTGCCGTTCGACCAAAACTGCTTGTGCTCGATGAACCGGTTGCCAATTTGGATATAGCACATCAGGTAAAGATGCTCGATCTGGTGCAAAGACTCACCCGCGAAAACGCGATGTCGGCGATCGTTGTTACCCACGAATTGAACCTGGCAGCGGATTTCGCCAACAGCGCTCTGTTGTTGAAGGCCGGAGAAATGGTGGCTGTGGGACTGCCGCAAGCAGTGATGACAGAATCGCTGCTGCGGAGCGTCTTCGAGACAGAACTTCTGGTTGATGAGAATCCCGCAAGCGGTTCTCCAAGAATCACGCTGATCCGAGGAGAGTCTCAGAGATCAGATCTGAGGACCTGAGGTCTGTTTTTCGTTCGTCAAAGCTGTATGTGAAAAGAAGTAGCTTTTTTTACAATCTGGGTCGCCGCGCGGGGAAGGCGGTGGAAAGCCGCCACTGTCCCGCAACTGTGATGCGCAACGAAACCGGCATCGTGCCACTGCCAGTTAAAGGTGGGAAGGCGCCGGCGTAGGAAAAAAAAGACTATTTCCCATTTTTATTTGATATTTGTCATTTGTTATTTGGCGGTTGTGTGCGGTCCTTGCGCCCTAAATAACAAATAGAAAATAGAAAATAAGTAGGCGCTAAGTCAGGAAACCTGCCCGGCGATCCGCGGAAATAACTCTTTCGCGGAAAGGAGCCATTCCATGTTTAATCGAAACTCGATAGACGCTTGTCGCAAACCAATGTTCATCTTCTCAATCTTATCGCCGCAGCCGCTGAATGATCAGAAGCGGACCAGGCGACGATCAATATCAATATCTGCACTGGCCTTCTCGCTGGCGTTTGCGCTCACCCTGACAGTAGCGTTCGTTCCCGTCCGTGCGTCGGCGCTCGGAAAAGTGGAAGGAAATGTTATCGATCAATCAAACGCAAAGATCGGCGACGCCCGAGTCACGCTGCGCGACATCGCAGGCATAATCCGGTATGAAACACGCAGTCGCGAGGACGGACGGTTCTCGATCTCAAATGTAGCCGACGGCGTATACCGGGTGGCCGCCGAGTCGCCGGGTTTCACCCAAACGAGCGACGTTACCGTTGAGCTTAACGGCGGAACCGCAAGGTCCGTTGATGTGAGGTTGGAGGTCGCCGCCATCTCGGATCAGTTGGTGATAACCGCAACCCGAACGCAAACCGTGACCAGCGAACTTGGCGGGTCGGTGTCAGTGATTACGTCGGATGACTTGAAGCGCGGCAATCAGAGCTTTGTTTTGGAGGCTCTCCGCTCCGTTCCGGGGCTCGCCGTTGTGCAGACCGGCGGGCAAGGCGGCCTGACGTCCATTTTTACGCGCGGTGGTGAGTCAGACTACAACAAGGTGTTAATAGACGGTGTGCCGGTCAACCGGGCCGGCGGAGCTTTTGATTTTGCTTTTCTGACCGCCGAGAATCTTGAACGCATTGAGATCGCGCGCGGCCCGCAGACCGCCCCGTATGGATCGGACGCCGTAACAAGCGCGATTCAACTGATCACCAGGCGAGGATCAACCTCTGTGCCCGAATTCGAATTCTCCGGCGAAGGAGGAAGCTTTGATTCGCACCGCGAAACAGCGCGGCTCTCGGGGCTGGCGCGTTCGTTTGACTACTCTGCCAGCTTTGGCTACATCAGCTCGGATGGACGCGTCGCAAACAACGACTACATCAATCGCTCGGCGTCGGCAAACCTTGGTTTTCAGTTAACACCGTCGGCGGAACTGAGGATTACTTCGCGTTGGAATAACAGCACGCTGGGAGTTCCGGGTCCGACTAACATTTTGTTTTCAGATCCTGACGCGCGGCAAAAGCATCGCGATCTGGCGCTGGGAACAACGCTTAACATTAAGACGACCAGCCGCTTCCACCAATTTGCGCGATTCATTTACTCGGAGTTTGATACTAACAGTTTCGACCCGGTCGCCCAGGACCTGACCCTGCCCGGCACGCCGCCGCTTCCGCCGTTTGCGTTCGGCGCAGACTTCGCATCGACGTTTAAAGATCACCAAAAACGCAGCGGTGTTCATTACCAGGCTGTCGCAGCGATCAACAACTCCAATCTCCTCACTGCCGGCGCAGATTTCGAACACGAATCGGCGGTCATTGATAGCGGCAGTGATTTCTCGCGGGCCCGAGTTTCACCCACCAGGCGCAACCTCGGTTTCTATGTTCAGGACCAGGCCGCCTGGCGTGAACGGGTGTTTCTAACTGCGGGGGTCCGAATCGAGAATAACACCGGGGATGTTCCGGACGATTTGAGAACGGTACTCGAGTCACTCGGATCGACCGCGCCCTCGGGGAATGTCGGCTTCGGAGTTGCCGCCAATCCAAAGATTGCAGTCTCGTTTGTAGCGCGCAGACACAGGGACAACGCACCGGCGGGCGTCACAAGATTTAAGGCAAGCTTCGGCACCGGTATCAAGGAGCCAACGCTCGACGAAGCATTTGGGCCCAGCCTATTTGCTCTGGGAAATCCCGGGCTCGACCCGGAACGCACGATAAGCTTCGACGCGGGTTTTGTGCAGGAATTCTTTTCTCGCCGCCTTAGCGTAGACCTGACTTACTTTGACAACCGGTTTCGCGACCTGATCATCTTCGAGTCAACCGCTGCCTTCGAGCCAATCCGGCTGGCGGATGGAACTTTGACAAACTTCATCAACGCGGATCGGGCGTCAGGCCGCGGCATTGAACTCAGCGTTAGCGCGCGGCCGGCAGGAGCGTTATCCCGGCTGCGATTGTCGGGGAGCTACACTTTTCTGAGATCTCGGCTTGATCGGGCGGCAGAGGTGCTCGTGTTTCCTCCGCCAACCTTTGAAGGTGTGTTCGTAACCAACCCTGAATTGGGGTTGCCGTTATTGCGCAGGCCGCGCCATTCTGGGTCGTTCGAGGCTACCTGGGTCGATCAGCGGTTTGATGTGACCGTAGCTGGTTCGTTTGTCGGCAAGCGTCGAGACTTCATTCCTTTTCCTTTTGCGAAGTTCGACTCCTCGAACAATCCGATATTCAACGAGGGATACGCCAAGCTCAACACCGCCGGCGCGATTCACCTCAGCAACTCACTGAGCTTTTTTGCTAGAGTCGAGAACCTGTTGAACCAGAACTACCAGGAGGTGCTGGGCTTTCCGGCCCACCGGTTGACCTTCAGCGCCGGTCTTCGGATCAGGGTTGGAGGTGCTAGGTAGCCAGGCACAGCACAACTGACAGCCGGTCAGCTTTTGACGAGGTCAATAACTGGGACTCTTGCGCGGGACCTATGCAGTTTGACGAGGAGCACCTTCGCGCTTGAGCATTCGCTGATACATCTCGCGCAGGCGGAGGGCCATTGCCAGACGCTTGCGCGAGAGGCCCATCAGTCTTTTGTTGCCCAGTTGCCGGGCGGCTTCAATTGTCGCCCGTAGCGACTTGATGTCGTCCTCTTGTGCCCGCAACCGCTCAATGAAATACTCTTCGGGCATTTCTGATACAACCTATTTTGTTTTTTCGCTTGAACTGAGGGGGAGGCCAAACAGTTCCAACTTCCCACGCGCACTGCTCTAAGGCGCCTTCTTCGGCCGCAATTATACTGAAACCTTCTTTAGTTTAAAAGGTCAAACAGCTTTATCAAAACTACGGTTGCTCGTTGCCGGTACGCTTCTTGTTAGTCTCGCTTACGCTGTTAACCGGTACCGCGTAACCGTCATTGCTCCGCTTTGGGACACCCAACTTCTTGAGCAATCTTGCCGAGGGCAACCCGGTTTGTGATAGCCCATTTTTTGCCTGAAATTCCTTTATCGCAACGACGGTTGCATCGTCGTACATGCCGGAAGGTGGACCGTCCAAATGACCTGCCTTAATCAATGCAGTTTGGATTTCAGTCACGCGCTCCGATGGAATACCGGGCGACGGACGAGGCGGACCGGAGGCGACAATCGCTTGAGGCTCATACCGAGTCCGGCCGCGGCCGTTCGAGCGCGCGAGACGACGACCACGCCTTCCGCGCACTGCGTAAGTCTTGCGTCCGGTTTTCGCGGCGGCAACTCTGCGTCTCGACTGGCCGCGCTTCGCACCGCTTTTGTCGCGAGTTTTAGATGATGCCCCTTTTGAACGAGGCCTCTTCGCGTATGCAACGTTGATGTCTATGAGCGTCATTAGCAACGACACCGCCAGGACGAAGACCCAACTTCTACGCATGTAGCCGTCCTCTCTTCTGAAAAAACCCGCGCAAGATTCCTGTTGCACTGTAAGGGCGGGGCGAGCCCGGGCAGGATTATATCAAGGTCGGTCTGTTAGTCCAATTGAATGCTTTCATGATTTAATTGGACGACTCACGACTTGGAGGAGAAATGAAGGTCATCATAATAGGGGACGTCGTTGGCAAGCCCGGGCGCAAAGTTCTCGCTGCGGCGTTAAAGGGGTTGAAAGAAAAGCACGAAGCCGAATTCGTCGTGGCCAATGTTGAGAACGCAGCGGAGGGCGCCGGGGTGGTTCCGAAGGTGGGAGATGAGATCCTCAACGCGGGAGTCGATGTGATGACCTCGGGTAATCACAT
>DASRIZ010000133.1:0-3264 GCA_035649735.1 Blastocatellia bacterium
CGCGCAACGCTCTTCTGTGAACAAGTTGAAGCTAGATGTGCCGCCTGCGGCTGAAAAGGACTGAAATGAGGGTGTGATCGTGTACAAACAGTCCGCCGCAGCCGAACTGTCTTGAACGACCGTGAATGTCTGCCCGCCCACGTTAATGACTCCGATTCGCGGGCTGGAGGTCGGATTGTCGCGAACGGCGAATACTATCTCATCTCCGCCTGCTCCGGAGTTTGCAGCTAAAGTGATCCAGTCAACGTTTGCAGCGGCAACCCATCCGCAATCGCTGGTCGTTGCTAAGCTTAGCGACCCCTTGGTTCCGGCTATTGGAAAAAGTTTGCTAGTTGGTGATACCAGGTACATGCACGGCGGCTGCGGCGGAGAAAGTGTAAGGCGATTGATTGTCCCGTTCTGTCCGACAACATAAATCTCGCCGGCCTCGTCCTCGCCGAAAGACGTTATGTTCAGCGAGGTATCGAGCAGCAGCGTGTTCACGCCGCTTTGCAGTTGCCAAATCTCGCCGGTGCAGTAGTCGGCATAGACATAAGCGCCAGTGGGCACGGTGCCCCGCGTCCCTCGATACACATATCCACCAGTGATCGAGCAGCGCCCGGCCGAATGACTGTATTCGAAGATCGGCAGAGTGCTTCCGGCGGGCGGCGTGCAGACCCCACCGTTAAAGGCGGGATTGCAGATCATCCCTTCCATCACCCGCCAGCCGTAGTTACCGCCAAGCGTGACAATGTCTATCTCTTCGCGAACGCCTTGACCGACATCGCCTACGACGAGCTGTCCGGTCACCCGGTCAAACGACCACCGCCACGGGTTTCGAAGACCGTAAGCGTATATTTCATCATCGTGCGTAGATCCACCAAAAAACGGATTGCTGGCCGGTGATGAATAGGGTACCGGACCATTCGGCAGATCGACATCTATCCGAAGCATTTTTCCGAGCAGTTCTTCGCGATCGGATAGATCCGAGAGATTCTGCGCTCTGTTGCCCGGGTCGTTCGCCGAGCCGCCATCTCCCATCCCAGCATAAAGATAACCATCAGGTCCGAACTCAACCATCCCCCCATTGTGATTCGCAAACGGCTGGTTTATGGTGAGTAAAACCACTTCCGCCGTGGATGCTACGTTTGGGTCGCCCGCTGAGACGTGATACTCGGCGATTACCGTGGCACCGTCGGTCTGCCTTGTGTAATTGACAAAGAATCGACCATTTATCGAATACTGCGGATGGAAGGCGAGGCCAAGCAAACCGCGCTCGCCTCCGCTTAACACCCGGCTGACTATGTCCAGGAAGACAGTTGAGGTGCTTGCGCCAGGCTGGGCGATCCGAATACGTCCCGCCTGTTCGATTATGAAGAGCCGATTAGTCCCGTCGTGAGCGTTAGTGACATACACCGTGTTTGAAAGACCGCTTAAGACGAGCTGGAGTTGCACCGCCGTTGGCGCATTTACTTTTCCCGTCGCTTCGTAGTCCTGCTGGTCACAGTGCACGCTGGTTTGAACTATCGTCGAACACGCCAGCGTAAGCACCAACAGGCATAGAATGACAAATCGCGGTGTCTCAAGCATGTATTATCCTCGCTCGACAAAGGCCCTTCTTGCTGATCGCTGGAGATTGAAACTATAGCTCTCGTTCGCAGCGGAAAAGCGGCGGGTTAACCGCCAATGAGGCACTGAGGAGTTCGTTTTGTTCAGAGTCCTGTTAATCTCGATTCGACGAAAAACAGTGAGGATGCGTATCGAATCGGCCTCTGTCGCGACTATCTTATGCCCGCGCAGGGTTACAAACAAGAGAAAAGCCGGTTCTGCTGTCGGGCGCATTTGTCATCAGGTTGCTGCGAAGTTTCGTAGTCCCGCCTTCAGGCGGAATCTTTTATTTCTTAGTTCGCACGATGAGAAGATTCCGCCTGAAGGCGGGACTACGAAATTAATGCGATCTCGCTAACAACTAAACCCGAATTGAGGCTTGGGCGTCAGCGGTCTTACGGTAAGCCAGAACAAACGCCGCTGCTAGCATCAGATCGATGGTGCCGAAGGCTAGAATCATCGACGAAGTCCTCCCGCAGAAGAAAAGAACCAGCACGGCAAACCCAAAACTCGTCTTTTCGAGAATCGATGGAATCATCATTGCTCGATAACGAAGCGGGTCTTTTGATATCAGCAGAAATCCAATCTGCCACGAAATCGCGACCCCAAGAAACCCGTAATAAAACTCCGGATGGGTGATTGCCGGCGGGTAATCGGTGGCGAGCTTGGCCTCGGTGAAATACTGCGGCACTAGCGCGAGCAAACCATAAACCCCCGCGAATCGAAAAACGCGGCTAGCGAGTTTCATCTAGTTCCTCCATAGAGTGGTTGTTGTAAACGACAGAATGGTGAGGACCAGGTCAAACCTCGACCGATAGTGACTCGGCGGTCTCCTTCGCCACTCGGTCCGCCTCCTTTATACAGTCACCGGTTGAGACTCCGTGCAGATAATTACCGATCAGCGCAAGACCGTTGAGATCGGATACCAGCCTCGCGATACGCTGAACGCGCGCGAAGTGCCCGAGATTGTACTGGGGTATCGATCGTTCGTATCTGGTGATCGCCACGACTTGCGGGTCGCTTGATATTCCCAGCACTTTTTGAAGATCGCTATGAACACTTGAAATCAGTTCAGCGTCCGGCGCTTGCCCGGCCGCCGGATTACGCGCCCCGCCAATGAATGTCGTTAGCAGTGACCTTCCTACCGGAGCTCGGTCTTTGAACAAGCTCGAGTTCCACACACAGCCGAGAATATTCATTCCTTCGCTCGGCGGTACCAGAAACCCAAAGCCGTCGAGGGATGTCTCGAAAGCCGATTGAGGGTAGGCAAGGCTTACGATCGCAAGCGGCGGATAGTCGATTTCAGCCAGCAGACGGCTGAGATCAGTAGAGAGCGGTGCAACCAGCGCTGATGCGATGTTTGAGGGAGTCGCGATGATGACGCGATCGCAACTCAGTTTATGTTGATTGGCATCTCGCTCGAAACTAACCTCGAATTGTGAATGGGCAGTCCAGGAGACCGCCAGATTCTGACAGCTTGTCAACAGGTCTTCGCCGATCTCGGCGGCCAGAGTCCTTGGAAGAAAGTCCATTCCGCTTTTGAACGAGCATAGCCGGCGTCGGGTCGGCGCCGCCTTGTCGAGTACCGCGCTGGCGGCCTTTTTGACGCGACGCGCTTCACGGGCCTTTGCGAAGGTTCCACGAAACAAGCCTCCATAGCGTATTTCAAGATTTGCA
>DASRIZ010000134.1:0-4118 GCA_035649735.1 Blastocatellia bacterium
ACCAAGGCAGTAGGCAGAAGGCAGAAAGCAGAAGGCAGAAGGCAGAAAGCAGAAGGCAGAAAGCAGAAGGCAGGGAGCAGAAGGCGGAGTAGTCACTTCTTCTGCCTTCTGCTTTCTGCCTTCTGCCTTCTGCTTTCTGCCTTCTGCCTGTGATTCACCCCTCAAGCAAGCTTCTCAGCATCCATGCGGTTTTCTCATGCACTTGCATCCGCTGCGTGAGCAAATCCGCGGTGGGCTCGTCGTGCACGCGATCCGCCGAGGGGAAGATCGAGCGCGCGGTCGAAACCACTGCCTCCTGTCCCTCTACTAGAAGTCTAATCATCTCCTCAGCCTTCGGCACTCCCGGTGTCTCTTTGACCGAGCTAAGCTTCGAGAACTCGGCGTAGGTCGCAGGAGCCGGAAAACCAAGCGCCCTGATCCTCTCTGCAATGAGGTCTACTGCAAGCGCCAGTTCGTTGTACTGAGTCTCAAACATCAGATGCAGTGTCTGGAACATCGGGCCGGTTACGTTCCAATGAAAGTTGTGAGTCTTGAGGTATAAGGTGTAGGTATCAGCGAGCAATCGGGACAACCCCTGCGCGATCTCGGCTCGGTCGTCTTCTTTGATGCCGATTTCTATTTTCATATGATCTCCGTGAATGACCGACGAGCTATCGCGTCCACGTCTAGAATATACAAAACAAACTTGCCAGAAGTGAAATACTTTGGTTCGATGGCCAGACTATGCTTTGGCGGAACTTATCCTCAGGCAAGAAGGTTCCGCTGTTTCGGACCGAGGCGCAGAGAACCGCTGTGGGCGCGCAACCCACGAACGGCGCCGTGTTAAGAATTACAATGAGAAGAAGGTTGTTTATGAGTTTGTTGGTTGTTGCGTTGAGCGCGGACCTCGCCGGCTCTCTGTCGCCCGCTTCATCGGCAACGGACGCGCCGCTTCCGCACACGTTGGTAAATCCACGAATCGTCGTCACAAAGAGTAAACGCTTGCTGACTCTCTATTCAGCCGAAAAGGTAGTCCGTACCTACCGCGTCGGTTTAGGGTTGAGTCCGGTCGAAGACAAAATAAGGGCTGGCGACAGACGGACTCCGGAAGGGGATTTCTATGTTTGCATCAAGAACCCAAAGAGTAAGTTTTATCTTTCGCTAGGTCTCAGCTATCCAAACCAGCAACACGCCGAGCGCGGTCTTCGGGCTGGGCTGATAACTCAGGTTCAGTATAACCAGATATCCGACGCGATTAAGACAAAGCGTCAACCGCCTCAGTACACTCGACTAGGAGGCGAGATTTTTATCCACGGTAACGGGTCGGAACGCGATTGGACGTGGGGTTGTATCGCGCTGGACGACAAGGACATCCGAGAGCTTTTTGATGCGGTGCCCGTCGGCACGCCCGTTCGCATCGAACACTGAATAAGAGAGTGACAACGTGACGAGCGATGGTAGCGGGTCACTGTGGATTCAGAGCCCTATTTGGAGTGCGCCGCCCCCGTTGGGCATTCGGTGACTTTTGCGAGCGTGGCGGCGCTTTCTGTAGTGTGGCGAAAAACCACTGGAACACGGGCGCAAGGGGAAAGCGCCGCTGAATAAGACAATGACTGGTATTCCGTGACGAGCGATAGTAGCGGGTCACTGTGGATTCAGAGCCCCTATTTGGACTGCGCCGCCCCGTTCCGCATTCGGAGACTTTTGCGTGTGTGGCGGCGCTTTCTGTAGTGTGGCGAGAAACCACTGGAACACGGGCGCAAGGGGAAAGCGCCGCCACGCATGCGAGAATCGTAAAATGCAAAAAAGGGCGGCGCAGTCCAAATAGCCGGCCGTCGAACTGACCACTACCTCGAGCGATGGTTGAAATGATGTTGACTCATGACAAAGCGCAACCGCGACCTTCCTTTTCGGAGGCCGACGGCGCGAGACTGGCCCTGGAACTCTACAATGTCTCAGGGCCGGTAAAGGAACTCACAAGCGAGCGCGATCAAAACTTTCTTATTGAGTGCGAGACGGGAGAACTCTTCGTGCTCAAGATCGCCGCCACCGCGGAGCTATTGCAAACTCTCGAATTCCAGAATGCGGTTATGGCTCATCTCGGACAACGAGTCACCTCGGGGTTTATCCCTCAAATTCGCAAGACAAATTCAGGCGAAGAGATCGCAATCGTCGACGGCCACAATGGCTCGACTCATTTTGTCCGGCTGCTGAGTTACTATCCGAGCGCGTTGCTAGCCGAAGTCAAAACACACCCGCCCGAGCTTCTTCACGGTCTCGGCTGTTTTCTTGGAGAGATCGACAAGGCGCTTGAAGGATTTACCCACATGGCTGCTCAAAGAGACTTGAAGTGGGACTTGCAAAAAGCCCTCTGGATCAAAGACTACACCCATCACATTGAGAATCCGGACAGGCGCGCGATCGTCGAGAATTGTATTCGGGAGTTTGAGACCCGCGTCATGACGCATGCAGCCGGCTTGCGGCGTTCGGTTATTCACAACGATGCGAACGACTACAACGTTTTGGTGACCGATGATGGCTCTGGCCAAATGGTCATCGCCGGAATCATAGACTTCGGCGATATGCTGCACACCTACACCGCAAGCGAGGTTGCGGTCGCCGCCGCTTACGCGATGCTCGACAAAGACGACCCGCTGGCCGCCGCGGCTGCGATCGTCGCCGGGTATCATCAGGTGTTTCCGTTAAGCGAACCCGAGCTTGAAGTCATGTACTCGTTGATCTGCATGCGGCTGGCCGTCAGCGTGACAAACTCCGCGCTTCAACAAAAGCTGCATCCGGACAACAAATACCTGCTTGTCAGCGAGCGGCCAGCCTGGGATTTGTTGCAGAAGCTTGGAGATGTTGATCCCTCGCTGCCTCACTACCTCTTTAGACACGCGTGCAAACTCGAGCCCTGTCCGCAACAAACTGGTATCGTCGAATGGCTTGACCTGAACGCGGGCACATTTGCCCCGGTAGTTGACGCCGACTTTGAACGGAGCATCGTGTTCGATCTAAGCGTTGGGAGCGCGGAATTCGGTGATCCGGACGAACTCGCCGACACTGACGCGTTCACCGCAAAGATCTTCACGCGAATGAAAGCTACAGGGGTTCGCGTGGGGATTGGCCGTTACAACGAAGCGCGTTTGCTATACACCAGTGATGTGTTCAAGTCGAATGACGGTGAGCGCCGAACCATCCACATCGGCATCGATTTGTTCATGAAAGCCGGTTCGCCGGTGTTCGCGCCCCTCGACGGCGTGATTCACAGTTTCGCCAACAACGCGGCGCCGCTCGACTACGGCCCGGCGATCATCGTCGAGCACGAGGAAGAGCGCGGCCGGGTAAGATTCTTTACTCTGTACGGTCACTTGAGTGAAGACTCGCTTGAAGGTTTGCATCCAGGCAAGCGGGTCAAACGCGGCGATCGCATCGCAAGCATCGGCGCTCCTCCGGCCAATGGAGGCTGGCCGCCGCATCTTCATTTCCAAATCATCTGCGATATGCTCGGTAAACTGGGCGACTTCGCCGGCGTTGCCCCGGCCAGCCAACGCGACGTCTGGTTGAGCATCTGTCCCGATCCGAATCTCATCCTTGGAATCCCCGGCGACCGTTTCCCTGCTTCAACCTTGACCCCGACTCAGATTCTCGAGACTCGGCGCAAACATATCGGGCCTTCATTGAGCATCGCCTATAGCGCGCCGCTAAACGTCGTAAAGGGGTGGAAGCAGTATCTGTACGACGACGAAGGCCGGTCTTATTTGGATGCGGTCAACAACGTGACCCACGTTGGCCATTGCCATCCGCGGGTGGTGAGAGCCGCCCAGCAACAAATGGTTGTGCTGAACACAAACACTCGATACCTGCACGAGAATATCGCGCGATTTGCGGAACGTTTGTGTGCGACGATGCCTGATCCGTTGCGCGTTTGCTTCTTTGTGTGCTCGGGAAGCGAAGCCAATGAGCTCGCGCTGAGGCTCGCGAAAGCACACACAAAAGCGACCGACGTGATTTGTGTCGAGGGCGCTTATCATGGGAACACGACGTCGCTTATTGACATCAGCCCGTACAAGTTCGATGGTCCGGGTGGATCCGGCGCGCCGCCTCACGTCCACAAAGTGATGATGCCCGACACCTAT
>DASRIZ010000135.1:0-4591 GCA_035649735.1 Blastocatellia bacterium
ATCTGCCCGGAACAGCAACGACTGCGGCATTGTTAAACCGATCTGCTTGGCAGTTTTCAAGTTGATGACAAACTCAAACTTTGCCATCTGCTCGACCGGTAAATCGGCGGGCTTTGTGCCTTTTAGGATTTTGTCCACGTAATATGCCGCCCGTCGATAACTTTCAGCATCGTTCGTTGCGTAGGACATCAGGCAACCAACATCTGCCTGTTGGCTCGCCTCACACATAGAGGGGATTTGCTTCTTATTGGCAATCTCGGCGATCTTCTTATGGTGGGGCCCAAGCACAGCATGGGTCACGATAACTAGCGCGTTCACTTGACTCTTGAGCGCGTTTTGAAACGCTCCTTCGATATCGGGATTGGGACGGATGAGGGGCAGGGATTGAAGTTGAATTTTTAAGGATTCCGCGGAGGCCTCGTAATTCGTGAACGCATTCCCGGTTCCTAATGAGGTCGGACGAACCCAAAGGACGCCAACGCGCGTGATTCGAGGCACCACCTCCTTGAGCAATTCCAGCCGTTTGCCGCTTAACTCGCGAGTGACCCTGGTGACTCCGGTGACGTTCCCGCCTGGATGCGCCAAGCTCTCGACCAATCCAGCAGCGACGGGATCTTGATTGCTCAGCATGACAACCGGGATTGTTTTGGTCGCTTTTTGGAGCGCGCGTATCGCCGTTGTATCTGCTGCGACAAAGACATCGACCTTGTTTTGCATAACTTCGGCAACGATGGCCGGCGTACCTTCCGGGGTATCCTTAGGATAGCGATAGTCAAGGACGATGGTCTTTCCTTCGACGTAGCCGAACTCTTTCAGCCCTTGCCGAAACGCATCGAACTGCCGTATCGAAGGAGCGCCAAAGCTTGTCAGATACACGATCCGTGGAACTTTTTCCGATTGCGCCGCTTCGGCGGATCCGCAAAGCGCGCCGAGCAAGATGATAAGAACGAGACAGAAAAAGTTTTTCTTCATGGTTTTCCTCGGGCATCACGCTTGACCACTTAACGAATCACCCGATCCGCTCTCGCGAGAACGTTGGGCGGAATCGTCAGACCGATTTGCTTCGCGGCTTTCAAATTGATGACCAATTCAAACTTCTTCGGCTGCTCGACGGGAATGTCAGCTGGCTTGGCGCCTTTTAAAACTCTATCAACAAAAACAGCCGCTCGCCGATATGATACGTCCCGGTCGGGTCCGTAGGACATTAAGCCACCTGCGGTGACAAATTCTGTTCGGTCATAGACGGCCGGCAGCTGATATTTTGCTGCTAGGTCGATAATGGGTTTGGGACTGGCGGTATTTACCGATCCGGGGCTTACAGAAAGAGCGGCGACATGCGCCTTAGCCATCTCTCTAAACGCTTCCTCGAATTTGTCGGCGCTGCTGACTTTCGTCGAATGAAGTTGCAAACCCAGTTCTTTTGCCGCCATTTGGCTTTCTTTCCACCATTGCTCAGAGCTTTTGCCTCGTGGATCCCACAACACCGCGACACGAGAGAGTTTGGGAATTATTTCCTTGAGTAGCTCCAGTCGCTTGCCGGCCAATACTGTCGTAATTGTGGTGACGCCAGTAATGTTTCCGCCGGGCCGCGCCAGGCTATTAATTAGCCCATCCGCAATGGGGTCAGTCGTGACGTGAAAAACGATGGGGATTGCTGTAGTCGCGTTCTTAAAAGTTAGAGCTTCATCAGCCGACGACGCGAAAAGTACGTCAACTCTAAGTCGTACCAACTCATCAGCTAAGGTGCGAAATCGATCAAGCTTTCCCTCCGCGGACCGAGACTCGAAGGCGACGTTTTTGTCCTCAACATAACCAAGCTCACGGAGCTGTTGACGGAATGCCGTGCGCCCGGGGCCAAAATCAGGACGGCTTCTGAACACGATTTCGCCAATTCTGACTACCTTTCCCTGTTGCTGTGCCGACGCGAATGAGCAAAGGGCAAAGAACATGGCGCAAGCCACGAAGCCCACGACTTTCACTTCCTTGCTGTTGCCTGTCGCCTTGTGCCTTTTGCCTGATTTCACTTGATACTTTGTCCGCTCGCGCCAGCACAGTGGGCGGGATCTAACCATTTTGGATTTTCGATTGCCGGTCATCTGATTACTTTATCCGCTCTTGCTAAAACATTTGGTGGAATAGTTAATCCGATTTGCTTGGCAGTCTTGAGATTGATGACGAAGTCCAATTTGATTGGCCGCTCGACAGGCAGCTCGCCGGCTTTTGCGCCTTTGAGGATCTTGTCCACCAGGCGTGCCGCCTCGTGGGCGATCTGTGCGTCGCTCGCGCCGTAACTAGCTAGCGCGTCCACTGTGCTGCCCATGCGCGCATGAAAAATGGCCGGGACGCGCTTTGCGTTGGTCTTACGAGTAATTTCGTCGTAAAAGCCGGTAGCGAGTCCCCCCGGAACAGAAAGATATGCATCGGCTTCTGCGTCTAGTCCGCGCAGCAGCTCGTCTCGACTGCGCGCCTCGCGCTCGACCAGCGTCAAACCGAGACCTGGCGCGGCCTGGCGCGCCGCCATGATTCCCTGGCGCGGCGAAGGATCTCTCGGATCGTAGACGGCGAGGACGCGGCGCACCTTGGGCGCCATCTCCTTTAATAAATCGAGGCGTTTGCCTGAAAGCTCGGGATATTCGAATGTCATCGCGGTGGTGTTGCCGCCCGGATGGGCGAGGCTCTGCACCAAGCCGGCGGCCACCGGATCGCCGGGAGTGATGAATACCACGGGCACTTGCGTTGATGCCTCTCGGACCGGCTTGAGGAGCCTGGAGCCGATCAAGAACAGGACTTGAACTCGCTGGCGCAGCAATTTTTCCACCATCGTCTTGGCACTTTGTTCTTCGGACCTCGCGATCTTTACCTCCTGCACGACAAGTGACAACTTGGCGTAACCGAGTTCACCGAGACCGTTTTTGAGACCCGCCACTACCTCTGAAAATCTCGGCTCCTCGGGCGCCCCGATGACCGCAATCCGGTGCTCCTTTGGCTGCTGCGCTTGCACGGGAACACAGAAAGCAAAGAGCACAGCGCAAAGCGTAAGGACGGTGATTTTTCTCGTCATGGTATGCTTTGCTCTTTCCACTCGTCACACGTCTTATGTTTTTAAGTGCCGCTATTTGACTTTGTGAACATCTTGAACGGCTTGAACGATTTGAACTACTTGAACGTGCCGTGTCATTCATCGAATGACCCGATCCGCTCTCGCCAAAACATTTGGTGGAATAGTTAATCCGATCTGCTTGGCGGTCTTGAGATTGATCACGAACTCAAACTTCGTTGGCTGCTCGACGGGCAAATCGCTGGGCTTAGCACCCCTTAAGATTTTGTCTACGTAGACTGCGGTGCGCCGCCATACCACTGAACGATTCGGTCCGTAGGACGTCAAGCCTCCCGCGTCCACGAATTCCACAGGATCCGAGATCGTCGGCAGCCGGTTTCTGGTCGCCAGGTCGGCGATACGGCGACCATGCGAGCTGACAAAAATCGGCTGAATGACCAGACCGCCCGTTCGCTCTCTGACCATCGCCGGGAAGGTGCTCTCGATCTCCTCGTGACTTGTTACCGCCCACGGCTGAATCTGTATGCCGAGGTTGTTGCCGGCGTCTTGCGCTTCTTTTACGAACAGCGGGTGGCCTGGATCGCGCCCATGGACCAGAAAGGCGACGCGGGAGAGTTTCGGGATAATTTCTTTAAGCAGCTCAAGCCGTTTTCCGCTTAGCTCCGGGGACTGTAGGGACAGACCCGTGACATTACCGCCCGGCCGCGCCAGACTCGCAACAAACCCTGTTCCCACCGGGTCTGAAACGCCGGCCATGATAATCGGGATCGTCTTTGTCGCTTTCTTTGCCGCTTCGATCGCCGGCGTAGAGACCGCCACAAGGACATCCACTTTCGAACCGACCAGCTCAGCGGTGAGTTCTGGAAGACGATCGAGCTTCTCTTCGGCATAGCGATATTCAATGGTAATGCTCCGGCCTTCGACATAGCCCAATTTAAGGAGCGTTTCCTCAAATACTCCTTCGCGCGTTGGCAAAGGTCCGAGGCGCGACGACAAGACCCCTACGCGGAAATATTTTTTTGCCTGCTGGGCTTCCGCGGGCGAGCAATGGGCAAAGAGCATGGCGCAAAACGCGAAGCAGAGGCCGATCTTGCTCATTCCTGACCACCACCTCCTGATTTTCATCGTATTACCCTGTCCGCTCTCGCCAGCACATTCGGTGGAATCTTCCGATTTTAGATTTTCGATCCTTCGGCGTGGCTCAGGACATGCTTTGGTTTTAGATTTCTCGGTCATCGGATAACTCGATCGGCTCTGGCTAAGACATTTGGAGGAATTGTTAATCCGATTTGCTTGGCGGTCTTGAGATTGATGACGAGTTCGAACTTCGTTGGTCTTTCCACCGGCAGGTCTGCGGACTTGGCGCCTTTCAGAATCTTGTCCACGTAGATGGCAGCCCGTCTGTAGGGTTCGGCCCGGTCGGCGCCGTACGACATTAAACCGCCGATGTCGACTAAATCTTCCCGGGTAAAAATCGATGGGAGTCGATGCTTTGTCACCAAATTCACGACTTGTTTTGGATTAGTCGTAACC
>DASRIZ010000136.1:0-2411 GCA_035649735.1 Blastocatellia bacterium
TTCGCAGTCGCGGCGATCTTTCGACCGCGCGCAGCGCCGTGGTTCATATCCTGCCCGATGGCGGCGCCGACGTCGTTTGGAGCTCGTCAACGGTAACCGGCTTCTCGATTCTGGCGACGAAGGGCGGCGTCCTGATTGGAACGTCGGACAAGGGCCGCATCTACCTGGCTACCGACGACGGTCGCGACACGCTCCTGCTGCAATCGACTGAGGCTCAAATTTCTTCACTCGTTGCTCGGGGATCCGATATTTTTGCAGCTTCGAGTAATCAAGGAAAACTGGTTCGCTTTGGTGGGGCAGCCGTTAAAGAAGGCAGTTACGAATCACCGGTCCGCGACGCCAAGCTGGTTTCGGCGTGGGGCCGGATTTGGTGGCGGGGCAGTGGGCCGATTGAACTGCAAACTCGCAGCGGTAACAGTGAACGGCCCGACACCACCTGGAGTGATTGGAGTGTTGCCTACACAGACGCGACCGGGTCCCAAATCGGCAGTCCCAAGGCCAGGTTCATTCAATGGCGAGCGGTTCTGCGGGTAGGGAATCGCAGCGGCGCCGGCGAGGCAAAACTCGAAGATGTCAGCCTCGCTTATCTGCCGCGTAACGTTGCGCCGGAAGTCCTGGCGATAAGTGTTTTGGCTCCGGGCATCGCGTTGCAGCAGCAGATTCAGATTCAGGTCGATCCCAACATTGAGGCTTCGGGTCTCGATCCCTCGTTATTCGGCATGATCGTGCAAGCGCCGCCGCGCCGGCTTTTCCAGAGAAGTGCTCGCTCGCTCCAATGGCAGACCGAGGATCGAAACGGTGACACACTTGAATACGCAGTGTACTATCGCGCGCTGAACGAGACTGCGTTTCGCCTGCTTAAGGATCACATTCGCGAAACCTTCTATACAGTGGATGGCGCCAGTCTCGCCGATGGCCGTTATGTGTTCAGAGTGGTGGCCACTGATGCTCTCGATAATCCGGCCGGCTATGCCCTGTCTGCGGAACGTGTGAGTGAAGCCGTGGACATAGACAACTCGCCGCCGGTGGTTCGGTCGGTGGGCCAGCCTCAGGTCAGCGCTGATCGGGTGCGGGGGACGTTCGATGTTGAAGATGCGACGGGTCGAATCAAGCGGGCCGACGTCAGCATCGATGGTTCTCCGTGGCGGGAGATTTTTCCCGATGATGGGATTGCCGACAGCTCAAAGGAGCGGTATTCAGTTGATCTCAGCGCCGCTGGGGCGGGGGAGCACACAATTTCGCTCCGGGCCTTTGATAACAGCAATAATGTCGGCAATATCAGCGTAACGTTCCGACGATAACGTGCACGATACCGTGCGAAATGGCGCGAAACAGGGTGAATTGGGCTATCTTGGTTAAACCCGAGAGGGCTGATTGAGCTTGAGAAACCAACGATTAGCTTTAGCTGATAAACTTTCTGACGTGCTTTAGCGTCATATGTTAGCCTCTTGGCATTGAGGTTGCTGAAGGACAGGGCAGCACGACTCTCCGCTTCTCCCTCGGGCGTGACAAAAACAGAGAGGCGGCAACGTATTTATGAAGGAATTGAAACGAATTCTCACGGTGATTTTGATGGCGGCGGTGCTTTCCCTCAGCGCCTTCAGCCAGGTTCTGGTGTTCGGTCAGAAAGGCAACAGTAACCGGCCACCGAAAGACCCGGAGAAGATTAAGGAACGACCGAAACCACCACCGGGTAACAACAACAGCGGTGGCAACAGCAATCGCCGGAGGCCCTAAACCCCAACTGGCCTTTGTCTGATTCCGAAGACCCGGCTGAATTAGGCCGGGTCTCAACTTTTTGGGGAGGAATTATGAAATCAAGCAAGCTAATTTCGGGATTGACGTTTTTGGTCGTAGCAGTGTCGCTGGTCGCGGCTCCGCTTCAATTGAGCGCTCGTTCCGCGCAACGGAGCTCTCAACTGGTAGCCCGGGCTGAACAGATTACCGGCGATCGCTTTCGCATCCAGACCTCTACGCCGAGAGGCGTCACTGTCATAGCGGTGAACGCTCCGCGACCTGAGGTCATGGCCACGATCGATCGCGGATTCGTGGAACTATTCGCGGTGGCCCGCCGCCATGGGTATCAGAGTCATTTGAACTTCAGTGACTACACGGTTTTTATCGCTCGTGCCGATCGAAACAAGGATAGTAGCGGCCAGTACTCACCCGACATCGCCGTGCCTGCCGGGCAATACGCCGGTGGATACTACGATCAAGGTGGATTCATCTATGCGGCCGGCATGGTCCTGGCATTCAACCCTTCCGCCTTTATCATCGCCGAGCATGAGCGCGATCTTTCGCGTATCTCAAACATCGTCCGGTACGAGGGCGAGCACATTGTCCTCTATTACAACGATCGCGGTCTCTATTCTCGGACAGCCGATCACAGTCGTGGCGGCGCGCATCCGATC
>DASRIZ010000137.1:0-4396 GCA_035649735.1 Blastocatellia bacterium
AAGCGCGGGGCGGCGGCGATAACCCCGCCATCACCACCGGCAAGATGATAGCCGCCCAATTTGAGCACACATCCTCGCGCCCTGATAACAAGCACGGCTACGCCGCACCGCAGCTTCACACCCACGTTGTGATCGCCAACATGACCCAAACCGAGGACGGAAAAGTGCGCTCCGTCGAGTCGGGCGAGATGTTCGACAGCCAGAAACTTGGGTCCGCGATTTACCGCGCTCATCTAGCCGACAAGCTGCAAGAACTTGGTTATGAAATTCGAGTTGATCCAAGTACCGGCGCACCCGAGATCAAGGGTTTCACCGCCGAGTATTTGCAGGACAGTAGCCCCCGCCGCCAAGAAGTTTTGACCGAAGAAAAAAAGATAAGAGAACGCATGGCGAGCGAAGGGAAAACGGTTTCAGACAATGCCAGAGTGAAACAAGTTGCCGCTCGAAAAAATCGCCGCAGCAAGAATTTCGACCGCGACTTAATGAAAACACTCGCCCTCGAATTGGACGTAAGGCACGACTACCAAGCTCAACGCATTGTAGCCGAAGCGCGGGAACGATTGCCGCTCCGCTTGTCACAAAACGAGATTGAAAGGCGCGCCCAGGAAGCCGTCACTTTTGCACGCGATAAGGTCATGGAAAAAGACGCCGTAGCCGATATGCGCGAGCTTCGGATGCACGCGCTACGCCGCCAGCTCGGATTTACAAACTACGCCTCCGTTGCCGCTGAGATTCACCGCCGACAGGAGAGTGGCGAGTTCATAAACATCACGCGTCAGGAACGCCAACCCGAGACTACTACACAGCGCATGTTGGCGATGGAGAAAAAGAATATTCAGACCATGATCGACGGTAAAGAGAACCGTCCGGCGATGGTCGAAGCAGAGCGCGTGAGTGAGGTTGTGACCGCTACAGCCAAGCGCCAGCAGCGCAGGCTAAACGCTCATCAGAAGTCGGCCATTGAGCAGATTCTTTGTAGCAGAGATCGGATCATCGGTTTGCAAGGTGGCGCGGGAACCGGGAAGACAACGGCCCTTTCCGTGCTCCGCGAAGCAGCCGAAAAAGAAGGCTATCAGGTGCGCGGGTTTGCCCCCTCCGCACGCGCCGCGCAGCAGCTTGGCGAAAGCGGTATTGAGAGCGAAACCATCCAATTGTTTTTGCGCCGGCGAAAGCCGCGCGCCACCACCAGCCGCCTTTTCGTTTTGGATGAAAGTTCCCTCGCCAGCACTAAGCACATCTACAAGTTATTCGCCCGCCTCGAACCAGAAGATAAGGTGCTTTTAGTCGGCGACGTGCGCCAGCATCAGGCCGTCGAAGCAGGCAGTCCGTTTGAACAGCTACAGCAGCACGGCATGAGCACTGCGGCCCTCAGTGAGATCGTCAGACAGCGCGATAAAGACCTAAAGCAAAACGTCGAAGACTTGGCAGCCCGAAACACGCCTGAAGCAGTGGCCGCAATGGTCAACCGAGGCAAGGTGATCGAGATCGCCGACGAGGGCAAACGCTTCGGAGCGATAGCCCAGGACTACGCTAAAAGTCCGATCGGCACGCTCGTTATTTCACCCGCTAACCGCGAACGTTGCGAACTCAATTCGCTTATCCATCGAGAGCTACAGCGCGAGGGAATAGTAAGCAGTAACGATCAGCAAACGACCATCTATGTCGAGCGTAAGGATATGACCGGAGCGGAGCGCAGCTTCGCCAATTCCTACCGACCCAACGAAGACATAATCCGCTACAACTCCGCCAGCAAAGTCCATAAAGTCAAGAAAGGCGAGTACGCCAGAGTAATAGACACCGACCACGAAACGAACAAGATTACCGTTCGCTTTTTGAATGGCCGCGAGCTCACTTATAACCCCACGCGGTTTTCCGGTGTGAGCGTTTATTACGAAGCAGAGCGTGCCTTCGCCGAGGGCGAACGCCTGCAAATTCGCGCTCCGTTTAGACAGCAACGGATCGCTAATGGCGCACTCGGTACGATCACCAAAATCGAACCAGACCGGATACGCCTCGCGATGGATAGCGGGCGCGAGATTAGCGTTGACCTTAGAAAGTTTCGGCACTTTGATTACGGCTACGCCGTTACCAGCTATTCCGCTCAGGGGCTAACTTTTGATCGCGTTCTGATCAACGCTGATACGCGGCAATCCGTGCGCCTACTCAATGACCGCACCGCTTACGTTGCTGTTTCCAGAGCCAGGTACGACGCGCTGATCTATACCGACTCGACGCAGAACTTATCCGAAGCGCTCAACCGCGAAATAAACAAAACCACGGCGGTTGAAGCGGTACAAGGCAATGAACGCGAAGTGAAAAGAGATCGCGATGAGTTGAGACAAGATCCTCCCTCCGCGCACCAGCACCCTCTACCGTTCGATCACGATATAGAGCAAAGCCCCACACATATTGAGCCAGTACAAACACAAGCCGCCCCGCCTGCGATTGCAAGCCGGGATTCGATTGCCAGAGCGACGTATGAAACCCCGATCCATACCGAGTCCGCGCAGAATTTAAGGGAATCTCTGAATCGCACCACAAACCAAGAAACGGCGCTTGAAGCGACAGTTGATGACAACCGCGAGCTAAAAAAGGATCGCGATAAATTGCGTCAGGATTCTCTCGCCTCGCAGCCGCAACGACCGTCCGAGCATAGTTTGAACCAAGCCCCAACCCACCCTGCGCCAACCCCAACGAAAGCCGCTGAGCGTGAGATTGAAACCCCTGAAATCGATCTCGGCGGACTGATTCGTTAATGACCAACTATTTACCCCGATGAGGTTTTAGCAATGACTACACACGTCGATTCAGCGACAGCAGCCAAGCGGCCACAGCTTTTAAAAGTGTCCGATGTTGCTCAACTACTGAATGTCAAACCACGAACGATTTACGAGATGGTTGCGCAGGATCGCATCCCTTATCGCAAGCCGCCCGGCTCTAACATTCTCCGCTTTGATCTCGAAGAAATTTTGGAGTGGACGCGACGAAAATAACTAATGACTTGAGGGATCGATGCTGCTACCATCCGCGCGTTCTCTTGGTGGCTGCAACCTCATGGAGAACAACTGATGTCTGTTTACAAACGTGGAAAAGGCACGCACTGGCATTACTACTTTCGAGTGCGTGGCGTCCGTTACCGAGGCTCAATTCCCGAGGCACGGACGAAGCAGAAAGCAGAACAAGCGGAAAGTAAGATCAAGCAGGAGATCTTTGAGAAACGGTTCGAGCTCGAACAAAAGGGAACCGATCTTCTCTCAGATTTTCTCGACGATGTTTATCTACCCTGGTCTAAGGTCAACAAAAAATCGTGGCGCGATGATGTCTATATGGTCCCGATGTTGAAAGCGCATTTCGAGGGAAAAGCGTTGCGTGAGATTTCAGTTCAGCTAGTCGAGAGGTTCAAAACTGATCGCATGAATACGCCAACCAAGAAGGGAACAGCACGACAACCGGCAACGGTCAATCGTGAATTGAACCTGCTTAGTTCGGCATTTTCACTTGCTGTTCTGTATGACAAAGCTGAATTCAATCCTTGCAGCAAAGTTGATCTTTTCCCGCTCGATAATCTTCGCTACCGATATTTGCTACCCGAAGAAGAACCGAGACTCATGGCCGAACTCAGCGGGCCACGCGCCCACCTGAGGCCAGCCGTGATCGTCGCACTCGGTACAGGGATGCGTCTTGGTGAACAGTTGAGAATGAAGCGTAGTCAAGTCGATTTCCTTCGCAACATCGTCACGGCGCGAAAGACCAAGAACGGCAGACCGCGAGACATTCCTATGAACGATGAAGTCAGAGAAACACTGGCTGAGTTGTGCAAGGACAAGCGGCCTGATGCTTACGTTTTCGTTAGTCCTAAAGACGACGACGAACGTCAGCGGGAAGTGAAGAAGGGATTTCACACTGCCTGCCGACTCGCCGGTATCGAGGGGCTAATATGGAAGGATCTCAGAGCGACTTTCGGCACTCGGTTAGCCGAGGCCGGATGCGATGCTTTTACGATTGCTCAACTCCTGGGCCACTCCGATGTTCGCGTGACTATGCGTTATGTAAGATCAGTTGAGGACACGAAACGCGCGGCGGTTCAAGCGATCAAACTGAGTTCCCGAAAAAGTGTCCACAAATTGGCCACAAATGAAATACGGCCGCCAGTGCCGGCAGCCGTAAATGATTGAAAACAAATGGTGGAGCAGAGGGGGGTCGAACCCCTGACCTCCGCATTGCGAACGCGGCGCTCTGCCAAACTGAGCTACTGCCCCATCCAGAGATGCATATTAGGTAGCGTGATCGAACGTGTCAAGGAGCCTTTTCCCAATCCGCCGCATATGCCTGTTCTTCAATCAGTGCTTGCAACGAACGAAGCCCGACGGGAGTGCTGGCCCAGTTGTATGTAGTC